>DATHPO010000096.1:0-21169 GCA_035483835.1 Terriglobales bacterium | reverse complement strand
AACGAGAAATTGCACGACCTGACGCCGCGCGAGGTGCTGACATTCGCACCGCTGCTCATCATGGCATTCTGGATTGGGCTGTATCCCAAGCCGTTCTTCGAGATCCTGGAAAAACCAGTGAACCAGCTTGTGCTCACGGTTCGGCCCGACTATCCGGGAATCGGTGGGCCAGTGAATGCGTCCGCTCAGCCGCGAGAACCGCTTACGGCAGCGGTTGCAGTCCCCGCTGCTTCCGACATCGCAAAGGGGAAGAAATAAGTGCCTGGCATGCCATCACAATACTTCACCGGCACGGACTATCTCCTTTCTCTTCCCATCCTCATGCTCACTGTGTTTGCGCTGGGTATTCTGCTGATCGACCTGATAATTCCGCCGGAGTGGAAGTGGACGAATTCGGTAACCGCGTTAATGGGCATTCTTTTCTCCGCGGCCGGAGTGCTGAAAATCCAGTACGCGCAATTCGAAGCCGCAAAGGTTGGGCGTTCGCTTGAAGTGGCCTTCGTGCATTCCATGGTGCTCGATCACTTTTCGATCTATTTCTACTACCTTTTTCTCGGTGGGGCCGCCCTGTCAATCTTGATCTCCGTGCGCTACCTCGAGATCGAGCATGAAAACCACGGCGAGTTTTACGCGCTGATCCTGTTTTCGGTTGTTGGCATGATGTGCATGGCCTCGGGCTTCGACATTGTGCTCATCTTCATTGGCCTTGAGCTGATGGCGATTTCGACCTACGTGCTGGTTGGATTTCTGCGCAGCGATCGGCGCTCGAATGAGGCCGCGTTGAAATATCTGCTGCTGGGCGCGTTTTCGTCGGGAATCTTTGCTTACGGCTTGTCTCTTCTGTATGGGCTCACTGGCTCCACAGATCTGGGAAACATCAGGCAGGCGCTGACAATACAAATGGCGCAGAACGCGAATCATGTCAGTCCAGTGGCGGTCATTGCGCTGCTGACCACCGCGACCGGGCTGTTTTTCAAGATTGCTGCCATCCCGTTTCATCAATGGCTGCCTGATGCCTACGAGGGCGCGCCGACCAGCGTTACCGGATTCATGTCCGTGGCGGTGAAGGCTGCGGCTTGGGCAATGTTATTGCGTATTTTCCTGTGGGGCTTGTATCCCTTGCGGACGGTGTACGTGCCGCTGCTGATCTTTGTTTCGATCCTCACCATGACCGGAGCGAATTTGGCGGCACTCACGCAGAACAATCTCAAGCGGCTGCTGGCCTACTCCTCCATCGCTCACGTCGGCTACATGCTGTTGGGTCTAGTTGCCCTGGCTTCGGTGGACTATCCTGCTCCAGCGTTTTTCGACGGCTTCAAGGGAATTCTGCTGTATTTGTTGGTCTACACTTTCATGAACCTGGGCGCCTTCGCCGTAGTGACTTCGCTGCGGCAGCGGAATGTGATTGGTGACGAGATCGATGACATTGCCGGACTTTTCTCGCGGGCTCCAACCGAAGCCGTCTTGATGCTGATCTTTCTTCTGTCCCTCGCGGGGATTCCGCCTCTGGCGGGCTTCTACGGGAAGTATTTTATTTTCCTGAGCCTGATTGAGAGCGGCCACTATATTCTGGCGTCCTTGGCCGTGCTGTATGCGGTTTTCGGGCTTTATTACTACATGCGTATCGCGAATGCCATGTTCATGAGCGAAGCCTTGGATAAAACCCGGCTGCCCATCAGCGTAGCCATGCGCGTGGTGCTTGGCGTAACCGCATTCGCTACTGTCATGATCGGCGTCTTCCCCGAGCGATTCATTCGAGTCGTGACCTGGTCGATGGGCCTCGGTTGAGGTCTGCAGTCTATGACTCCCCGCAAAGACGATCCTCCCGAAAAGAAGAGCATGTTGGTGCAACTGGCGAACTATAGCCAGTTAGCATTTACCCTTCCCGCAGCAACCGTCGCCGGATGGCTGATGGGTTTGGCACTGGATCATTGGCTGCACACGACTTGGCTGTATCTGGTTGGCCTGATCCTGGGCATCGTTGCCGGTTTCGTCGAACTGATCCGCACTGTCACCTCTTCCGACTCGAAGAACCCATGATGAGCGAAGATAGTGAGAGCCGGGCCGAGTCGTTCTACTCGGGCGCTCTGACCCGTATTCCACGGTTCATGATCGCGCTGGCCCTGCTTCTCAGCGGAGCCGGATGGCTACATTTTGGCTGGCGCGTCGCCGTCGGGTTGGCCTGCGGATGCGCCATCGCATACCTCAACTTTCATTGGCTGGAGCGGGTTGTGAACGCCTTGGCGGACCGCGCCACCCAGACCGCTTATAAACAATCAAGCGGCGGAATTGTGTTTCGATTTCTGGTGCGGTACTTTTTGATGGCAGCGGCTGCGTATGCTATATTCAGTGTTTCTCCCGCGAGTCTTTATGGGCTCTTTGCGGGCCTGTTCCTGCCCGTAGGGGGCATCGCGTGCGAAGCGGCTTTTGAGTTGTACATGGCTTTGGCGCGCGGATTCTGAGTACCCCAGCAGAGAGTTTGGTGGCAAGACCAAGAGCTAGGAGCTAATCGCTAGAAGCTGGATCATGCACGAACAACTCTGGTTTACGGCATTCCTGAATCACCTTTTCGCCGGCCCAGTTACCGGGCTGCTGCGGACGCTTCACCTTGAACCGAAGTATCCGGATGCGCCCATCGCTAATTCGGTTGCGATGGAGCTCCTGGTATTTATGTTCTTGGTGATCGTATTTGCTCTTGTGCGCTCCCGGCTTTCGGTCGACAGACCGGGCGCACTGCAGCACATCTTCGAAGGAGCCCACGGATTCGTTCAGGGTCAGAGTCACGAAATCATCGGTCATCACAGCGAAGGGTTCACGCCATTTCTGATGGCGCTCGGTTTCTTTATCCTGATCTGTAACCTGATCGGCGTGATTCCCGGATTTGAATCGCCTACCGCTGTCCCGGTGGTCCCATTGGGGTGCGCGATTTGCGCCTTCGTGTACTACCAGGCTCAGGGATTCAAACACGCGGGGATCTCCTATCTGAAACATTTTGCCGGGCCGATGCCTGCGCTTGCGCCGCTGATGGTGCCGATTGAACTCATAAGCCATCTTGCTCGCGTGTTATCGCTGACCATCCGTCTCTACGCCAACATGTTTGCCGGCGACATGGTTACTTTGGTCTTTTTTTCGCTGGTTCCGATCGGAGTGCCGATTATTTTTCTGGGATTGCACATCGGCGTGTCGTTGCTGCAGACCTACATTTTTGTTCTGTTGACGACCGTATATCTGTCTGGGGCCGTGGCGGAAGAGCACTAGATTGTCCGGTTTATTTTGGTTGTGCACCGTTCAGCGTGAGGGCGTCTGCAAGGTATGACGTCAACCACCCACTGGCGGTAATTCATAGTCCACGAGGAGAAACACGATGCGTAAACTGAGTAGTCTGTTCATGGTGTTGTCGTTGTTATGCTTTGCCGTTCCTGTGTTCGCACAGGGCGGGGAAGCAGTTGCTGGTGGGGTTAACTGGGTCGCGATCGCCGCTGGATTTTCCATGGCGTTTGCTTCCGGCATTTGCGCCTTGGCGCAGGGCAAAGCAACGGCCGCAGCGGCTGAAGGCTTGGCTCGCAATCCAGCAGCCCGTCCTGGCATTCAGCTGGCTTTGATACTTGGTCTGGCCCTGATCGAGTCGCTGGCGCTTTACACGCTGGTTATCATCTTCGCCAAAGTGAAGTAGGCGTATTTCGCAGAAAGCAAAAGCCCCAGCTCGATTTGAGCCGGGGCTTTTTGTTTGTCTGCGATTTCAAGAGGTCGGAATTCAGATCTTGCGCTCACCCTGCCACTCGCTGCCTCGTATTTCGGGAGCACGCTCCACTGCTTCCATCAAGATTGCTCGCAAGCGCAGACGGCTTTCCAGGTCCGTATTCACAATTTCAAATCCAACTTCGTTCACCCGGGCGCGACGCAGTAGAACCTGCCCGCGAATGTGCCGGACGCCGACTGAAATGTCGATGTTTGCTTCCGAGCCCACGCGCAGATTATCTTCCTTCGTGCCCATCCCACCGCCTAAACTCAGTTCGCGAAGGGAGATGCTGGACTTCCCCCAAGAGCTGCTGATGATTGCGGACAAAGACTTTCGCAAAACGATTCTCTCGTAACGCCGCTGCCGCACCCATGGGCAGGCAGGAGCCGCGTCGAGCGGCGCAATGGCCAGTTCGCCCGGTACCAAGCCGCTATCCGACATGACCTGGCCGGCGTACCGCGGATCGATCTTGGCCAAGGCTTGCGCAGCCGCGATTCGCAATTCGCGATGATTCGACCACTTCCACATCTTCTTGGCCTCGAGCAAATTGCGCAGCACGGGAATGGATTCGGGTTCGCGGAGTCGCCCCAAGGACTCGACTGCCTTGATCTGAATGATCGCAGAGCGACCCTGGGATTCGCCGGCCTCCGCCATGACCATGAGCGGCGGTACTGTGGTCCGGTCGCCGCTCATGCCAATCTCGTCGATGGCCTGGGGCAAAACCAGAGCATCCAGATGCTCCAGGATTTCCAGCAGAGTGCGTCCGCGATCCGGAGCGGCCCCATAAGCGATCTGGCGAACCACGATATCGTGATAGAACCGGTTCCATTCCGGCAGACGGATAGGCAACAACTCGAGCAACGTTGGTACGTCCAGACGGCTCAACAGCCCGACCACAGCCGACGCTTGCCGCACTGCTCCAGTCCGCAGCATTTCTCGCGCGAGTTGCGTTGCGTTGGGGCCAAGATCTCTGACAATCTCTACCATCCGGTCGCATTCTTCACGGCGCATGCAGCGGAAAAACCTGTCGGCTAGATGTTCCACGGCCGCTTGCGAAGTGCGGCGCAGCACGAGAATAAGGTCAGGGGGGACTTGTGGCAGTCGCAACGCCTCTTCGATGAACTCGGGCAGGCGATTCTCCACTCCAATGCGTGGGCGCAGTTCGTTGGCCAGTGCCGGACGCTGTTTCGCGACGGCTTCTATGGCTACGCAAACCTCACTCAATGCGGCAAACTGCTTGCGATTTCCGGCTTCTGAACTGAGGCGTACAAAGGCCGCACTAAGCAGACTTTGCACTTCCGGATCGGGGTCTCTGACCAGAGCCTCACCAATTTTGTGCACGATGGGGCCAATCAGATCAATGCCGGGGCTGGCAAACAGATCGGCCAACTGGCTCAGTCCAATTGCCGCTTTGCGACGAGGTTCGGCATCTTTGGCCGTGAGGCAACTAGAGTAGTTTTGCAGGATGGCGGCGGCGCCTTCCAGGTCTCCGCGCTCCAGCAAGACCTCGATAAACTGGCGAATATTGCGCGGCGGGACGCAAGGCGCCTCGCTCGACAGGAGTACGCTTTTCTTTCCTGCCTCCGGCACTTCAGCCCAGAACATTCGATCCAGAATGTCGGCATGGGACTCGACTAGAATCCCGGCCTTGCTCATCTTGTCTTCGTGCACTTTCAGGATTTGCCGCAAAGTGTCCATCTGCCGGCTCATATGTTCCAGCATCTGGTGCACGGCGTTAACCTTGATGTCGCCCTTTTGGAAGCGTTCCATGGCGAAGCGGATCGCCATGTGCTCGGCCGCCTTCATCAAGAGAGGAGTATCGTTTTTTTCCGTGGGATTCTTGGCAGCCAGGCTTTCCAGCAGTTGTTGGAGGTTGAGCTTGGTGTTGGGATCTGTCTGGGTCAGTTCGTTTTGCAGCGATTCTGTCTTGGCGCCGGGATCGGCACCGACTTCTCCGAACTTGGTAAGCAGGCGGATCGCCTGCATCACTTCTTCTTCCTGAAGCGGCACAACCCCACCCGCCCAGGTTCCCCCGCCCGAGCTACCGCCATCGCCGTTGCCTGCATCGCCGCCGCCCCCTTTACTGCTGGGAATATTCGGGACACTGCCAATCGGAACGGTGCCGCCGGCACCGCCGGAGCGGGAGCCTTCGGCTGCGGCAATCAGTTGCAACAATTTCTGGGGATCGTTCAGCCATTCTTTGAACTCGGGGCCGAGACTCTGGGCAGCGATTTGCGCCGCAATGGTCACATCTGCTGAGCCCGGATCAGCCGCTACAAATTTCACTTCGTTGATCCGAATCGTGGAGGTCTTGTTGTCCCCGAAGATGTCTTTGATCTGCTGGACTACGTCCTGCGCTTTGGACCCGCCCACGGCAAAGGCTTTGATCAGCCGGGCAAAATCATCAACCGTCACTCCCTTTGAAAAGTGAATGCTGGCAAGCCCAGCCGCCGTCAAAAGTTGAGCGAAGCTGCGTTCGGCCTGCCCCGTTTCAAGGGCTACGCCATCCAGCAGGAGGCGGTTGTCAGAAACTCCCAAGAGGAAACCACTGTCAGGCAACCCGTGCTGAAGCTCATTCCACGTGACTTCAAATTGGCCTTCGGTGCGCTTGTGCTGAAAACCATAAAGCCGAACGTACTTCACCAGGATGTTCAGGCTGTGAATAAAAGCGCGAGCAGACGCATTCCGATCTTCTCTCTTGGTTGTGGCGGCGGTGGAAATACGCGGCTCCTGAAACTCCGATCTAAGGTTAATGCACAAGATAAGGGGATGCATGTTACGGAGGTAATTGCCCTCAAGTGAGCGTCAGGAGCGCCTCTGCCGGAGGTCGGACGTAAATTCCGAGCGCTTCGGATTATTTTCCCGTGCCGATGTGTTCGCGAGTTGGCATCCGACAGCACTGGAATTAATTCCCTCTAACGGCGAGAATAGTTAGTTATGCCGGAACCTCAGAAACCACAATGCCTCTCCCAGTAGCCGTCGCCACAGCAATCAACGCGCAAAAAAAAGCGGGCCTCGCCCTCTGGATGGAGCGGGTGCTCGAGGAATGCGACCGCGCCAGCGTGGAGTTTGGATCTGATCCGGTTCACGATCTGCGTGTGGCGCTGCGCCGCTGCCGTTCCATGGCTGACGGCTTACGCGTCATGGATCCCGATCCCGCGTGGAAAGAGATGAAGAAAGCAGGGAGACAGCTTTTCCGCGAGTTGGGGGAACTGCGAGATGCGCAGGTGATGGAAGAGTGGGTACGCAGTCTGAGCAATCCTGATGATCCGGTGGCCATCGCCCTATTGCAGTTTCTCGCGGGTCGTGAGGCGCATCTGAAACAGCAAGCTGCCCAGGCATTACAGGACTTTGATCGCAAGCAATGGAAGCGGTGGATCATTTCATTGCCTCGTCGAGCTCCAAGAATGCGAACGGGAAGCGCCCTGTTCAAACACCTCGCCCTCGAGCGTTGGACCGAAGCATACCGATTGCATCACCTCGCGCTCCGGAATCGCTCCCATATCGCATTTCACCGCCTGCGTATCGGGTTGAAGCGCTTCCGCTACATCGTGGAAAACTTCTTGCCGGAGCAACATGCCGCGTGGAGCGACGATCTTAAGGAATTACAGGATGTGCTGGGAGAGGTTCACGACCTCGATGTACTTTGGACGACTGCACTCCAGGTCAACGCTTTTCCGGACGCTGACGCAAGGTCCAGGTGGCATTCCCGAATCAATGAGGAGCGCACACGGAGGGTCGAGAAATACCGTGGCAAGATGCTGGGCAAGTCTTCGCTATGGCAAGTCTGGCGAGCCGAATTGCCGGTCGGAAAACAGATCGAATCTGCCGCGCTGAGCCGCCTCAAGCTGTGGGCCTCGCTGCTCGATCCTGACTTCAAGCACTCGATTCGTGTTGCTCGATTAGCCCTTCAGCTTTATGACGGACTGCCAGTTACGGGAGCGCCCGCGGACTCCGGGCCGGGAGACGAACGCACCATCCTGCAGCTCGCCGCTTTGCTGCACGATGTTGGCCTCGCCAAGGATGAAAAGGGGCATCACAAAGCCACTTACAATCTGATCCGGCGTTTGACGCCTCCGTTGGGCTGGAGTGCTGAGAAGATGCGATGGGTTGGCATCGTCGCACGCTATCATCAGGGGGCGCTGCCGAGAATTGGGCAGAAAACGATCGTGGGGCTAAGCCAAGCCCAACGCCGGGCCGTCGTAAAGTTGGCGGGGATTCTACGCTTGGCTAACGCATTTGAGAGCGAGCGGAATGGACGGATTCAGCGTCTCCAAGTCCACGAGCACAACGGTTTCTTTGAGATCGCCGCGCAAGGCTACTCTCCGCGCGATAGCGTGGCCGAGAAGGTCGCCGCCGCGCGCCACCTCCTCGAAACCGTCTATCGCCGCCCGGTGATGGTGAAACCAATGAGAGCTCCTAGGCCTAAGCCAGCAGCCAGAAGCTAGAAGCTTTCGAGTCACTTCCATCTGCGCCCGCCAGCGAGTAAAACCTAAGCATCTCTATGACGCACGCCCAACTGGTGCAGAAGGCCGTCGCATGGCTGCGCTCGTATCGTTGCGGAGTTGTTCTCTCCGAGCAAGCTTGCCTTAGCGGTGAAATGCCCGACGCCATCGGATGGAAGCGAGCCTGCCACTCTGTGCTGGTCGAATGCAAGATCTCGCGCGCCGACTTTCTCGCCGACCGCGAGAAGCCCTTCCGCCGGAAACAGGAACTCGGCTTGGGCTGCGAGCGCTTCTACCTTACGCCCGCGGCCATGCTACGTCCTGAGGAACTGCCCGCCGGCTGGGGACTGCTCGAATGCCACAATCGGAAAATCAGGCTTCTTCAGCCCGCTGCAAACAACTTGCGCACTGCCACCGGGTTTCGCTATGAGATGAATTTGCTCCTCGCCAGTCTCCGCCGCGTGGAAATCCGCATCGAACCCCGGAACCTGACCGAGTTTCTGAAGTGGAAGAATCGCCTGGCCGAGTACAACCGCGGCCAATTGCCAGAAGGTGTTGTGCCCACAGAAGAAGAGCCTAACCTCTTTTTGGAAACCGAAACTGTCGTCAATCGAGCGCAGTAAGCGGTCAACTGATCCTTGCAAACCAGCGCAAATCCGCGGCCACTTTTTTCTGACTCAAAAAGAAAACCGGGCTGGTTGGCCCGGCTTCTTACAGCGTCGAGTTGAGATGCGGTTACATCACAGCACGGCGCAAGCTGACGCCGAGTTTATACATTGGGTCAGCCGAAAATTGCTATCCCACATCGGAGAAGACGAAGGAAACATTGCTCGGGTAAGTGCAACTCTAAGGCCAGGAGGGCGATTATCTGTTACTTGATGAAATTATTGTAAGTCTATGTAGTGCAATTACTTAATTAATAGTTTAGTCAACTCCTAACACCTACCTCCCAGCCCAGATGCAAAAGTTTGCACATCTTGGAAAACGGCAATCACAACTCCCGGCGACCCTCCATGGACTTCAGCATCGTGATCTCGTCGGCATATTCGATATCACTGCCCACCGGAATGCCCATGGCAATTCTGGTCACCTTGAGTCCAGCCCGGCGTAATTGCCCCGAAAGATAGGTTGCGGTAGCTTCGCCCTCGACCGTCGGATTGGTGGCAATAATGACCTCATCCACCTGGCCGTCCTCGACTCGCCGCATGAGATTGGAGATGCGTAACTGCTCCGGACCTACGCCGTGCAATGGAGAGATCGACCCATGAAGCACGTGATAGACGCCGTTGAAGTGTTTGGTCTTCTCGATGGCTCCGATATTGGTGGGTTCTTCGACGACGCAAACCATCCGCTGGTTGCGGGTAGCGCTGCTGCAGTACACGCAAGGATCAACATCTGTAATGTTGTTGCAGATGGAACACAGACGCAGCTTGGCTTTCACATCGCGCACCGCGGCGGCCAGCGCCTCCGCGTCTTCGTCGTTCGAGCGCAGGATGTGAAAGCCGAGCCGCTGTGCGGTCTTGCTGCCAATCCCCGGCAGCTTCTTGAGTTCGTCGATCAACCGCGCCATCGGCTCTGCAAATTTAGACATATATAATTGAGTAGTTGGGTGATTGAGTAGTTGGGCAATTGAAAAGTCGAGAATGGAGAAGACAATTGCCCGATTACTTCATTACCAAATTTCACATTCCTGGTATTCCCAGCCCACCCAGCATTCCGCCCATGGTGGATTGCATGGCTTCATCCACTTTCCGGCTCGCCCCGTTGATCGCCGCGGTTACCAGATCCTGCAACATTTCCACGTCGCCGCTCTTCACCGCTTCGGGATCGATCTTCATACTCAAGACCTGCTTGCGGCCGTCCATTTTGACCACGACGGTGCCTCCGCCGGACGAACCCTCGACCACGGTCTCCTCCATCTTCTTTTGCAGCTCTTCATATTGCCGCTTTGCCTGCGACATCAATTCTTGTATGTTGAATCCGCCCATGGAATCCTTCCCAGCGAAACCTCGACTTCCTGAAGACTGACGTCACGCTTCACCGTTTCTCTTTGTAATCAATAATCGTTCTGATCTCCGCTCCAAACTTTTCCTTCATACGGCGGACAATCGGATCCTGTTCCGCCCGAGTGCGCCCTCCGCCGTTGGAGGACGGACGGCTCGTCGGCGTGCTCGCGGCTCCGTTACCAGGGATCACTCTCAGCTTAAGCGCGCGTCCCGCAATTCCACTGGCGGCCGCGATGGCAATGCGTCTGGCATCGGCTCCGAGCGTCATGTCGATCACGGTCGCCGATGATGCCACCTTGATCACCAACTCGTTTCCCTCGATCTGCCATTCTCCGCCTTCGAGCATCGAAACCAACATTTGATGCCCGCCAGTTGCCAACGCATTCAGCACCGGGTTACGCAAAGAATCTTGCTGCGGGCTGTCCTTCCGGAATTGTTTTTCCGGAACGCTCTCTGGTCCGACGGATATTTCAGGCACGGTCTCGGCAACCGCCGCTGGAGCTGCCGTCCCCATCACCACGGTTGCCGCGGCCCGACCGGTTCCAGAGGCAGGAACGCCCGCAGAGGGATTGTCGTCGCCTAAAAGCTGCGGCTTCCCACTTTTTCGAGCCGAATCTGCCGCGAAAGGAGAAACCTGATTCGCACGAGCGGGCGTTGCCGATTCCAACTTCTTCGCATCAGGTACAACCGTGGGCCTGCCCGCGGTTCTCGGACCGTTTGTGATAGTTGCGCCCGCAGCGCTCAACAACTCTTCGATCGGCAGCAAGCGTTGCGCGTGCGACATCTTCAGCAGGCCTAATTCCAGATGAAAGCGTTGTTCCTGCCGGTACCCAAGCTCACCATGAGTGCGCAACATGATCTGCAGATGCCGCGCCAGATCCTCTTCGCTGAACAGTTGGGCGACACGCGCCACCCGAGTCCGTTCATCTCCCGAAAGCTGCAGCAGGGAAGAGTCTCCCCCGGCAATCTTGGCCACCACCGTATTGCGCAGAAACCGCACCATCTGTCGCGCAAAATGAGTTGGACTGTGGCCTTCGCTGATCAACCGGTCCACCAGCCGCAACACGTCTTCGCTGGAACTCCGGGCCACGGCCTGCATCACTTCTTCGAGCACTGCGGAGGGCGCAGCACCTGCCAACTGCCGCACCGCGTCGGCGGTGAGGCGTCCGTTGCAAGAGGCAATGGCCTGATCCAAAATGGAGAGCGCGTCGCGTATCGATCCATCGCCTGCTTCGGCCAACAACGCGAGCGCATCTTCGTCGGCTTCTATGTTCTCCCGGCCTGCCAGATCCTTCAGTTGTCCAAGAATCTCTTCAAACCGAACTGCCCGGAAACTGAAGTGCTGGCACCGTGAACGAATGGTTTGTGGAATATCTTCCGGCTGAGTCGTGGCCAGCATAAAAACTACGTGGCTGGGCGGCTCCTCCAGGGTTTTCAGCAGGGCATTGAAGGCCGCATCCGTAATCTGATGAGCCTCATCAAGGATGTAGATTTTGAACCGATCGCGCGCCGGGCGATAACGCGCCGCTTCGCGCAATTCCCGAATCTCATCGATGCCCCGGTTGGTGGCGGCGTCGATCTCGATCACATCCACCGAGTTTCCCGCCCGGATCTCGGTACAGGACTCGCAAACACCGCATGGCTCCGTTACCGGCTTATCAGAAGACCGGCAGTTCAGCGCCATAGCCAAAATACGCGCCACGGTCGTCTTGCCGATACCCCGGTGCCCGCTGAAAATATATCCGTGAGCCGTTCGTCCCTGATCAAGGGCATTCTTCAACGTCCGGGTAACGTGCTCCTGCCCTATGACTTCGGAGAAGGCTTGCGGACGGTATTTGCGCGCCAGAACCTGATAGCTCATGGTGTGGAAGCTCGATTATACGTGATGCTGGAAGCGCACGGGCCGATCACGCCGGTGAAAAACTCGCAGGCCAGAATCGCCCACATAGGCCCTGACGCCTCGTCCGGGCAGCGAGCAAAGCGAGGCGGAATTTCGAGCCAAAAACGTCAAGTCGCATCTTTCCACCACGAAGTCCTTGCAGAAAAGATACTCTACAGAGTAGGCTTCTGTGTTGGCTTTCTGACCGAAAAGGGGCTCCGATGCAACTGAAACTAACTGTCCGAACGGTGGACGATATTGTGGTGGTCGATTGCGCAGGTCGCATAGTTTTTGGTGAAGAGTCCGCAGACTTGCGCGACACGGTGAGAATGGTGATCACGCAGAGCAAGCGCGTGATACTCAACTTGTCAGGCGTAACCTACATCGATAGCGGCGGCCTGGGAACGTTGGTAGCCCTATACACAACCGCCCGCAACAACGGCGGCGCGATCAAGTTGGCCAACCTGACCCAGCGCGTCGGAGACCTGCTGCAGGTGACCAAGCTGGTGACCATTTTCGATGTCTATGACAGCGAAGAAAAGGCCTTAGAGTCATTTCGCAACGACGCGGCCGCGTGATGCCGGATGGTGTGGCGCGTTCGTCTCTGTCTGCACCGGAAAGCTGTCCGTCTCATCTAAAACGGCACCTAGTCTGCCGAGAAAAGCCTATCGCCAACTGCTGACATGACGAGGGACAGCCGCATCCGGGAGACGATCCGCAAAATCCCTCGCGGAAAAGTTTCGACCTACGGAGCAATCGCGCGCGCCGCAGGATATCCCGGAGCCGCCAGACAGGTAGTTGGAACGCTCCGCCATTCCTTTGACCTGCCGTGGCAAAGAGTGCTGGGCGCTGGAGGCGAGATCAAGCTGCGCGGCGATTCGGCAATCGAACAACGCCTGCGTCTGGAAGCTGAGGGAGTGGCATTTCGAGGACGTCGCGTGGATATGATGCAACACGAATTCAAGTTCGGGCGAGTGAAAATTGCAGCCGAGCGAAAAAAGAAGAAGGGGTCCAGTCGGCCGAAGGCGCGCCGCCGCCGAACGGCCAACGGCTAACGACTAACGACTGCTCTTAAACTTCTCGTCGATTTCCACCTGATAACCCGCGCTGAGCCGGTTGGTTTCATTGGCCATGCCCACCACCGCCATCAACTCTCTAAACATCTCGTCCGTCATACCCTTGTTCCTGGCCGATACAGTGTGAGACGCAATGCAATAGTCGCACTGGTTGCTGACGCTGACGGCAACGTAAATCAGCTCCTTGGTCAACGGGTCGAGCGCCCCCGGGGCCATAATTTGCTTGATGTCTTCCCAAGTCCGTCTCAGGGTTGCGGGATCGTTTGCAATGGCCTTCCAGAAATTATTGATCCAATCGGTCTTCCGCACAGCCATAATGTCGTCGTAAACTGCCCGCACTTGCGGACTCGCGTCTTCGTACTCGACCAATCCAAGAGTCGCCATTTTGTCTCCGAATCAGATTTTCCCAGCGCGCGCCGCGGATCTCCTCAGCGAACCCTGCGATAAGCTTTTTGACTTATTACCCCTTCGGCACCTGCCCGCTCAACAATTTCCCTAATTCGCTCGAAGCGCACCGCAAGCCAACATAAAATGTCCCAAACAACGCATAGACCGCGCTCACTTCATCAAACCGCATCTCGTAGATCAGCTTCTTGAATACCAGAGGATCATCGGCAAACAAATCCACCCCCCACTCCCAATCGTCAAATCCAATCGACCCGGTGATGATCTGTTTGACCTCGCCTGCATACCGCCGGCCCACCAAACCATGCTCATTCATTTGCCGCGCCCGCTCTTCAATCGGAACGGTGTACCAGTTCTTGTCTTCGCCGCGACGCCGGTCCATAGGATAGAAGCAAATGTAACGATGCTTCGGCAGCTCGGGAAATAAACGCGGCCGCATGGCCTCTCGCTGCCTGGCCAGAGTCTCTTTGATCACGCGATTCCATTCCTCAGAGTGCGGCTCTACTCCGCGTTCCGCAAGCTCGCTGTACACCTTGATCGTAGACTCATACAGCCCGAGCTCAATGACCGAGAGATACGATGTCGTCGGCTCCAGATAATCGCTCAACCGAAGCCGGGCCATCTGCATTTCCGCCAGGTTCAATTCGTCGAACGATTGCCGGAAGTGGACAAACATCAGATCGCCCTTATGTCCTATCAAGGAATAAAGTCCGGACCGGCCCGACGCATTTTGCTCCATCTTCGCCAGCACGCTACTGGCCTCGTGGACGACCTTCGCTTTTTGTGCCGGACGCAGCAATCGCCAGGCGGACCAGCGAAAGCGCATCATCTGATGCAGAACGCTGTAACCCTCAAGCGTTAACGGGACAGGCGGGATCTCGCTTGAAACTATGGTGGCACGCGCGTGTTCCGGTTGAGCAGTGCGGGAAACTGGCATAGGTTTTCCTCGTCGAACCTATTGTACCCGCGAACCGAACCATGCAAGCGCGGGCGTCCGCGCAAGTGCGGCGCCGCCAGAAATTGATGCGCTAGTCAGAAGTATTCCGCGCAGAGGCCTTATCTTGATCAGGCCATTCTATCGCTACCGGAGTCTTGGGGGTGGCTCCAAAGCGGCAAACAGGAATAGCGCAAACTCAGTGCACGCGGTTATACAGCACAGCCTCGACGTAAGTAACCGCATCGCACACATCCAGTCCAGAAGCCAGCAGGCCAATCACATCATCTTCGGTCAAACCCGCTTGCTGCGACGCCTCCTGCAATCTCTCTACCGCAACGAAGATGGGTACCCGGTATTTATTTTCCATGATTTCAGCCCTCCTTTTGCTGGTTCGCATGAATCTGGTTCGTATGAATTTAGAAAGGGGCAGTACAGAAAACACCGGGTCCTCCCCCGAAGACCTAGTCAGCCACCGAACTGCCCCTTCTTTGCCCTGAGAATTCAGAGCAAGCCTGAATGCAGTCGCGGGTGGAACTTCTAGCAGCGGAGCGAGCGATGGAGGAGTGGTAAGAAACTGGAGCCCGTATGAGCAGACACAAGGGAGCGCTCACGGCGGCGTAATGCAGTCTGAGCAGAGAAACTAAACGGCACAACCATGCTCACACTGAGCAAAGTGGGCGCGGATGTGACCTGAGCGTGTACGTCAACCGGAGCCGTGCCTCCATGAAACGCGGTGTCAGGCAGGTCCACTTCCGGCAACACAAGGATTACCACGATAAGGAACAGCAGGGCCATCAGAACGAATAAACACGACGGTTTTATCGTCCAGCGTTCCATGGCATCGAAGGTAGCACAGAGTTGAACGGTGTCAAACCCCACGAACGTGCTACGAGCCTACGAGTACGAATGGCGGGTAGGGGGCATCCACAGATCGACCACAACCGCCTTAGTCGTGGCCAATGCAAACTAAACTCACGCAGCGCGCAGGACGATCATGCTGGCATCATCCTGAAAACGTCCGCCGCAGTGTACCGAAGCCGCCTGCATCAACAATAGCTTCAACTCCTCTGCGCCAGCGCTCCGATTCTCCTGCGCAATCCTGATTACGGATTCCTCTCCGAACGCCTCGTCCTCCCGATCACAGGCCTCGACCACTCCATCGGTGAACAGCATCAGCGTGTCCCCGTTCTGCAGTTGCACGTCGCTCTGCTCATAAACCCAGTCGGGAAATTGTCCGAGCACCGCTCCTGCCGCATTCAGTTCGCTGGGCACCCCATTTGCCCGGACAAGCACCGGAGGATTGTGTCCGGCGTTGCAGTAGGTCAGGCGATTGTCCTTGCTGTCGAGGACGCCATAGAAGAACGATACGAACTTACCCACAGGTGCGATCTCGCACAGAATGCGATTGAGCCTGCGGCACAACTCGCGCGGCGAGTGCGTGTCCCACATCAATGGCTTCAGCGCCGCCTGCAAGCTGGACATCAACAGCGCAGCCGGTAATCCTTTACCCGATACATCAGCAATGCAAAGCACGGTCTGCGTCTCATTAATGCGGACCACATCGTAAAAGTCCCCGCCGACATAGCGCACCGGCTGAGTCATGCCGGCGATTTCATAGTCTTTCACCTGCGGGATCTCCTTGGGCAGCAGATTGCTCTGGATTTCGCGCGCGTCCTTGAGTTCGTCCTCTCGTTGCCGCCGTGCCAGCCGCAGCAACCGGCAGCGCTCCACTTGCGTTTCCACCTTTTCCAGCAGCACC
Source organism: Terriglobales bacterium (assembly GCA_035483835.1). Lineage (GTDB taxonomy): Bacteria > Acidobacteriota > Terriglobia > Terriglobales > Acidobacteriaceae > JABDBE01. Next base: position 4,923 of record DATHPO010000096.1, on the reverse strand, counting down.
TGATTCGCCCACGGTTTCTGTACGAAATCAGAAGCTCCGCGCCGCATCGCTTCCACCGCCAGGTCCACCGTACTCCACGCCGTCATCACGACCAATGGAAGGTTCTCGTCGATCAAACGAATCTGCGAAACCAGTTCCAGGCCTTCGCCGCCCGCCGTCGTGTCGCGAGTGTAGTTCAAGTCCATCAGCACGACATCGAACTCGCGCGCCCGCAATGCCTGCAACACTCGCGCAGGATGCGTCACCGCCTCGGTCCGATACCCATGACTCTTGAGCAACAACTGCAGGGCATCCAAAACATGTGGCTGATCGTCCGCCACCAGAACACGCCCGACAGGCGAAACTCCGGCTGCGATCTCGGCTCGATTCGACGGGAAGGTTTGTAGGCTATCCATGCAGAAGGGAATTGCACCCCGTGGGCCAGCCGAATTTAAGTGTAAGGTACTGATTTCACATGGAATAGCAGCTTGGAGGAAGATCAAACTTAGGGTTCCACTGTGCGAGCTCGGAACTGTCTGTCCGAAAACGAACAGATATCCCGTGGAACTTTGAGCCCTCAACCCGCAGACTCGGACCAGCCAGACGGCAGTCACCCTGAGCAAAGCGAAAGATCCATCGCCGCTCTCACAGATCGTTTGTAGAAGGATAAAGCTTCCAGCCCTGTCGCCAAGACCCGCTTTTGAGTAAGGTACTGTAGTGTTGTCGGCCTTCCTTATATCGGGAATTGTCACGAATGGTGACTACAGCATTCACTGTATTGCCCGCAGTCAACGCATTGGGTATGGTTGGTGCGAGGTCAACCTTAGCGGTCATGGGTTAGCGCCGGCGGCATCGACATTCGACCCTCACGATCGCTCTAAAACCCTGACTAAAACCCGCACGTTTCAGGCCGGACCTACGGAGGGTCGGGCCTTTTTCTTTCTCAGACGTGCCGAGATTGCGTTAACCGCTCACCTCCCTCGTGTCCCCGTGCATTGACCCATACAGGCGCCGGAACTCAACTTCCCGGGAAAGCTGTTCCCGGATTAGTAACTAAAGGACTGGAGTTCCGTGACCCCGGAATCGGGACCGTCCACGTACCCACCTCGAACGGTCGGGTGCAGGGCAATGTGGGCCGGGATTACATTGAAAGTATTTGAAAAATTGAAACCGTTCAGCGTTTCCTTTAGATTACCCTTGGTGTCGTAGACGTAAATCGTGCTGCCGCTTGACGACGAACTTGAATTTGGCTGAGCAATGAAGAACAGCTTGTGCAGGGAATCAAACTCGACGTCCGCTCCGCTGAAAAATTGCTGTTCCCCCGAGTTCGGCAAAACTACGGTGAAACCGGTCTGCTTCTTCAGGTCGTAGAACTCCACGCTGGCATCGTCTTCCGTCGTCGTACAGGCAATGCCGTCCGCAGAATCGATCGCGATACCGTTGATGAAGCCAAACCCAATTCCGGTGAACTCCGAGAACGTGCCCTTGACCAGGTCAACCACGCCGATTACCGGCAGGCAGCCAAAGCATCCATTTCCTCCTCCTAGAACCGCCACGTTCGTCTTGCTATCGTATGCGATTGGCGGGGAAACACTCCCAAAGTTGTTGGAGTCCGTGATTTTGACGACAGGCCCAAACGTATTTGCAGCCACGTTCGAACTGAACACGAGGGGAATGAAGTTTCCACTATTGTCGTAGTCGAAGACCGCGACCTTCGCGACCCCCTGACTTCGACTGACGCCAGTTGGCATGATAATGTGCTTGGATCCAATCGGCGGCGTCCAGAGGCCGTTAAATTTGTTCAACTCAAGGGGATTCAAAGTATGGAATATCCGCTTGACGACGAATCCGCCTTCAACGTGCTCGCGCTCGACCAGGCCCACGCTGCTGCCGACGATTCCCATGGTGACGAAGTCGTCCTGCGACTCTAGTTTATCCACCACCTTGAGAATCTTGCCGGTCTTTTGGTCAAACGTCTCGACGGCGGCCAGGATGTTTCCGTTGGCCAGCGTCTTCGCCTCACTGAGCAAGCCTTCAGTGCCGTTCTGATCGATGTCAAATCCGAAAATCTGCCCGCCAAACTTAGTGTGAACCATAACCTTGCCGGCGCCCGCATGCTGGGTCGCCTGCGACTCGTCTGTCTGCCCGAACAGACAGGCGACAGAAAGAAGCATCAGCGCCGAAGAAAAAAGCAGGCGCCTGACGAAAGTAAAATGCCGACGTAGACTGTATTTCCACCCCATTTGCATATGATTTCTCTCCTGATTGAACGTTTCAATTGTGTCCCCGACGGCCTTCCGAAAATGGGGCCGCGCAATCACACTAGGCCGGCCAACCCCTCGCTATGTCAGCCCCTTGTCAAAGATTTGTAAAACCGGAGGACAGAGAACTATCAGCATGAGCACAGCGGAGGCTAAGACCTCGTCACACGTCCTGCAGACTATTGATGGAGGACGGGCGTCCCCGCCCGTCCTTTCGAGGATAAAATAAATGATAGGTGCCCCACCCTTTCGCGTTCTTGCGAAGGGTGGGAGCTTAGGCCTGAACGAGCTACCGTCGCGCAGTCTACAGTGCCGTGCAGACCGCTTTGACTTCCGTGTATTGCTCCAACACTTCATGACCCATTTCGCGCCCCCAACCCGACTGTTTATAGCCACCAAAGGGCAGGGCAGCGTCGAAAATGTTGTAGCAGTTGATCCACACCGTACCTGCCCGGAGTTGGGAAGCCAGGCGATGTGCTTTTGAGATATCACGCGTCCAGATTCCCGCAGCCAAGCCGTAAACCGAATCGTTAGCCTGCGCGAGCACCTCTGCCGGATCGCTGAACGGAATGGCCGTGACCACCGGTCCGAAGATTTCCTCCTGCACAACCTTCATCTTTTCGTTGGTATTGACCAGAACCGTCGGCTTGACGAAGTAGCCCTTGTCGCCGTGCCGGCCTCCTCCGGCCACGGCCTTGGCCCCTTCCGAGAGCCCCGACTCGAGATAGCCACAGACCCGGTTCATTTGTTCGGCGGAAACCAACGGACCCATATCGGTTGACTCATCCTGCCCCGGTCCCACGTTGATTTTCTTCGCGTGCTCGGCTACCCCTTCGACAACCTTGTCGAAAATCTTGTTCTCGACATAAAGTCGCGAGCCCGCGCAGCAGCACTGTCCGTGATTAAAGAAGATCGCGCTGGCAGCCCCCGCAATCGCGGCATCAAGATCGACGTCAGCAAAAACAACGTTCGGAGACTTGCCACCCAATTCGAGCGAGACCTTTTTCAAGTTGCCCGCGGCCGCCCGCAGAATAAGTTTGCCCACTTCCGTCGAGCCCGTGAACGCAACCTTGTCCACGTCCGGATGCGCGGCCAGCGCGGCCCCGGCAGTCTCGCCGTATCCTGGGACGATGTTCACCACCCCATCCGGAATTCCGGCTTCCTGAATCAGTTCACCCAAACGCAGCGCAGTGAGGGGCGTTTGCTCCGCCGGCTTAAGCACAACGGTGTTCCCCGTAGCCAACGCCGGACCTAACTTCCACGCAGCCATCAGCAAGGGAAAATTCCACGGAATAATCTGGCCGACCACACCGACTGGCTCGCGCAAGGTGTAAGCCAGAAATTTCGCCCCAGGCGCATAAGGCACCGAAATTGGAATAGTATTCCCCTCAATCTTCGTAGCCCACCCAGCCATGTACCTCAGAAGGTCTACGGCTAGGGGGACATCGGCTGCGCGCGCTACTTTTAGGGGTTTTCCGTTGTCGAGAGATTCCAGTTCGGCGAACTCTTCGAGATTTTCTTCGAGCAGGTCGGCGAGTTTCCAGATGGCGCGGCCACGCTCGGAGGCGGTGAGCTGGGACCACCGGCCCGTTTCAAAAGCGGCGCGGGCGGCTTTGACTGCGCGGTCGATGTCCTCGCGATCACCTTCGGCGACGCGTGCCAAGACCTCGCCGGTGGCCGGGTTATAAGTGGCGAAGGTTTTACCGGATGCGGCTTCCACCCATTTCCCGTTGATCAGGATTTTGTGCGTGCGAGAAATAAAGCGGTGAATCTTGTCTTCTAGCGGATCGATTTTCAAAGCTGTTGCCATAATTTCCTCCTGGCGTGCGGATGTTTAGCGGATTCCTTGAATACCTTTGCGATACTCCGAGCCACGGCCTGCGCCGCGGGCTGCATTTCGCCGCTTCGCTGCTGCGGATGGCGATCGCTTCTCGGCAGTTGCAAATTGTAGCTCATTTCACTGGCTGAGCGATGCCCCTTTCTGTCCGATCATGATCGCTTCCTGCATCTGGCGGAACAAGTCGCCGATGGCTGCCGGTGAATGAGACATGAATATGGTGTTGCTCTTGTCATTCGCGCCAATTTCCTTCATGGTGTCAAGATATTGAGTCACGAGCACTAACATCATCACGTCGTGGGGTGTAGAACCCTCGACCGCCTTGGAGAAAGCCTCGACCGAGTCTTTCAGGCCTTCGATGATGGCTTTGCGCTGGTTGGCGATGCCCTGGCCTTGCAAGGCTTTGCTCTGGGCCTCGGCTTCGGCCTGCTTCACTTTCAGAATTTTCTCGGCCTCGCCGCGAGCCGTGGCTGCGACCTGCTCGCGCTGGGCCGCGTTAATGTCGTTCATCGCGGCCTTTACTTTTTCATCCGGCTCGATGTCGGTCACCAGGGCCTGGTCGATGGCGTATCCGTAGGTTTTCATCACATCGTCCAAGCCTTCTTTGATGGCAATCGCAATGTCAGATTGCTGCAAGAAGGCATCGTCAAGAATCATCTTGGGGACGTGACCGAGGATCACATTGAACACGTAAGAGGAAATTTGCTGTTTGGGATTCGCCAGCTTATAGAAAGCCTCATACACCTTCTCTGGAATCACGTGATACTGGACGGAGACGGGAATCTTTACGAATACGTTGTCTTTGGTTTTAGTTTCGACGTCGAGGGCCAGTTGCTGGACACGCAA
>DATHPO010000095.1:0-13470 GCA_035483835.1 Terriglobales bacterium | reverse complement strand
TCGAATCTGCGCTCATAAGAAACCTGATCACCACTTCCAAATCTTTCGAAGGCTGCCACAGAGGACCTCCTGGCGCGGTCTGCACACTTCGCTATCGGGGTTAACTCTCCAGAGCTGCTCGAACAATCCCGAGCAGGGCTTCATCGTCGAATGGTTTCGTCAGGAACTCGACAGCTCCTGCTCTCAACGCCTGCATTCGCATTTTTTCGTCGCCATGCGCGGTGATGAAGATGGTCGGAATCCTGCAATGTTCGGCGTTGAGTTTCGCCTGCAAGTCGAGCCCGGAAATTCCCGGCATGCGGATATCAGCGATCAGACATCCAGTCTGATGCTGATCGCCCGAGTCCAAGAATTCCTCCGCCGACGCGAAGGTTCGGGCTGAAAACCCGATCGTCTTCAGCAAGCCCTGCAACGCACCCCGCATCAAATCGTCGTCATCAACAATTGCAATTAGTTTGGTGTTTCTCTCAGTGGCCATACCCGGAAGTTAGCAAGACGCCAACGGGGCCGCAATTATACATTAGTATGTAGGCCCTAATACCGCCCTGCGGGCCTCATTCGTGGGTCTCGAGCTTGGTCGGTAGAGCGAGGTAAAAGCTTGCGCCGCGCGGAGAGTTTTCTGCAGCCCACAAGCGGCCTCCGTGCGCTTCAACGATAGAGCGGCTGATCCGAAGGCCCATACCAGTCCCGTGGCTCTTGGTGGTGAAGAACGCATTGAATATCTGATCTGCTTGTTGCGGGGGTAGTCCAACGCCGGTATCACTGACCGCCAGCAGAAGCTGCTCGTCCTCCTGCCTCTGTGTCTTGATGACTAGCTCGCGTGTCCCCTCGACGTTCTTCATGGCATCGATCGCATTGAGCATTAGGTTCATCATCACTTGCTGTAATTGCACACGATCTCCCATAATCTGGGGAATATCGCTCAGCTCCGTCCGGACTGATATCGAGTATCGCGATGCTTCGTTGCGCAGCAGCACGATCATCTCTTTAATAACGTCGTTTACATCCACCAACTCCCGCTGCGGAGTGCTCTTCGTGAAGGTGAGGCGGACCCTACTAATGATTTCCGCCGCCCGGGTCGCGTCTTTGACCACTCTCGAGGCAGCTTCGCGCGCCTCTTCCACGTCGGGTTGATCGCGCGTAAGCCATCGCAAGCAGGTGTTGGCGTCGGTAACGGCGGCAGCAATTGGTTGATTCACTTCGTGCGCCAGCGAGGCTGTCAGCTCTCCCATGGTGGTCACTCGATTGACGTGTGCCAAATCCGACTGCGCCAGACGCAGCGCCTCCTGGGCGCGGGTGCGGGATTCCTCGACCCGCCGTTTTACCTCCATCAGCGCGGTAATCAGCAAAGTTGCTATCACGAAGACTGCAAACCGCAAGAAGGTCGCCGTCTCGTGGGCCGGCGGAAATGTTCTCCACAGAAAGAAGTGTTCAAATGCTAAGGCCGAGAGAACAACAGACAAAAGTCCCGGCCCCAACCCTCCGAAAAGACTGCTCGCGGTGACGGCGAGAAGGAAACACGACGAAGGGGCATCGATAGGCCAGGCAAGTCCGAGAGCGACTCCGCAGGAAATTATCGCCAGGCCATAGCGTTGAAGGTCCGAAAGGACTTTCATTTGCGATCACCGGGCGGAAGCTCCAGCTTCGCCGCCATTCTGACCAAGTCCGCTAGTGATTCAGCCTGCATCTTCTGCATCACGTGCCCGCGATGGATCTTCACGGTGATCTCGCTGGTTCCGAGATCAAAGGCTACTTGCTTATTGAGCATGCCCGAAACCACCAAACTCATGACCTGGCGCTCGCGTGCGGTAAGCGAGTCGTATCGTTTTCGCAATTCGGTGAGCTCACTCTGGTGTTGGCGCGTTGCCCGGTTGCGCTCCAAAGCCAGATGGATAGCGTCCAGCAAGTCCTGGTCGCGGAAAGGCTTGGTCAGGAACTCCACCGCGCCAGATTTCATGGCTTTCACCGTCATGGGTATATCTCCATGACCGGTTATAAAGATGATCGGAATCTGGATACCCGCGTCAACCAACTGGTGCTGAAATTCCAGGCCGTTCACTCCGGGAAGTCTTACGTCTAGTACCAGGCAACTTGGCCCGTCCGGGCGCTTTCTGCGCAAGAACTCTGGCGCGGTCGCGAAGGTTTCAGAACGCAAGCCGACGGACGTTAGCATGCCTTGGATCGCCGCACGGACCAGGTCGTCGTCATCAATCACGAACACCATGGGAGCAGACGCAGTGGTCATTCATGGGCCTCGACTTGGGCGGGAACTACCAGGGTCGTCAAGAAAGCAACGATGGCCACGGCCTCGGTTGGATTGCTCGCGCGGAAGGAGAGAATCGCCGGAGACAAGAAGGACCCCAAACAGCTAACCGTCACGAAGGAGACAACCGCCCACGCGAGTAAGCTGGCTCGGAGCGACAGAAGGAGAGCCATCAGATATAGACACACAGCGGCAGAGACATTGAGGCGAAGTCGCAAGCAGAGAAAAGTCAGCAATTCAACAGCAATGCTGCTGGCTGCACATTGAACGACCGCACGCCACCCAATCCGGGCCATGGCCCGCTCGCCTCCTCTCGTCGAACATTTTCTTAACAGCACCCCGATCGAAGAACATGATAGCGCAGTAGCCTTCTAAAACGGGTGGCGAGGACCCACGCTGCCCACTGCCGGTTGGAAGCGCGGAATTTCAACGGGAAGAAGCCTCGGTTTTGCAGCAGCGGCACCGCCGGGCGGCGCGCAAGGCGATTAGAACAGTTGCGCGGCTCGGGGGCCGCAATCGGCATTCAGGCGGCGCCGCAATGAACTGGCTCGTCGACATCCGGATATGGCCCTTCCGCAGTCAGCAGATACCGCACCCGAGAGGTAAGCTTTTCGCGTGGTTGTCCTACATCGTACAAGTAAACTCCGCTGGCATCCACGCCCGATGGCAAGTGTCCGATCTGTTCACGGCACAGCAGGATGATCGGAACACCTGGCCGAATCGCCCGTAGGCTTTGCACCAAGTCAAAACTGGCCCGTTCTCTCGTCCGGTAATGGAGCACGATGACAGCAACTGAGTGCATGATGAATAGAAGTGCGACTGCTTGTGTAGCGGTGTCGGTACCCACAACTTCACAGCCAGTGTCCTCGAGTGCGGCGAGCACCGAGTTTCTGCTGGTCGCCTGGTCGGATATGTAGAGAATTGACTCGAGTGCCAATGTATTTCCTCCTTCGTTCTTCGATGAAGCACGCGAATTTCCAACATGTCGTACCTCACAGGAGAGGGAAAGGATTGCTGAAACAATAGGCCTATCTGCATGACGACCCAGTATGAGCAGAGGATTGGTACCGTTCGCGTGCGTCCGTTGACAGCTTTGTCCGCATCTCGACATCAATCGCCATCCAGCCATCTGTCGCAAAAGCAACTTCCCATCAAAACGGACCCGGGTTACGAAACCCGGGTCCTCGAGAAAGAATTTCGAGTTTAGTTGTTGTCTTAATCGAATGGCGCTGCCGAGCGAATGCCAAGACCCCATACTCAGTCGCTAGCTCCGGTAATTTCGGAGTTGGGTCCTTTCCTTTGATCGGCCATGATTGTTTGTTGCTTGTCCTGAGCGAGTTCCACCTCTTTCTGCTTGGAATACAGGAACTCATTCCCAGTTACGCGACCAGGATAAAACCACTTCAGGAGGGCATCCGGGTTTCCGACTCCTTGTTCGGCCAATGCAACCACAGTATCTCCGGTGGGGTATGGACGCTCCGTTGCAATCGTGAGGACAGTCACATACGGGACAGTCCCGTCGGCATTAAAGATCTGCACAACATGTTGGCCAGATTCACCATCGGCCAACCTGAATAAGTAAGTCCCTGCGGGTAGCACCTCGCCCGGGATTTGAATGGGCTCGCTGAACGTGAGCTTGGTGCTTCGGTCGATCGGTTCAGCGTGGGCAGCAAGTTCGAAAAAAAGAGTAAGGGCAATCATCAGACCTAAAATGATGTAACCTTTGTTTGTTTTCATTTTGGTTCATCTCCTTGAAAGAATGTTGGCTGTTGTTCAGCTCACGTTGCATAAGAGCACAGCAGATGCCAAAATCCCGAGCGAGTCTAAGTTCTGTACCAAGGGATTAGTCTGAAGAACTTAAGCCAGGGAGGAATCCTGCGTAGTCGAGCCTGTTGATCTGGCGGAGGTGTCGATGTTACTGCCGTTGCGTCCGGATACTGACACTCAAAACGATGTTTGGAAATCTGCGTGCAGTCGGTCGAGATGATGATGGTGGATTATGACAAGGACCATTCTCCTCATCGGCACGCATATATTTCTCACTGCTCTGGGCAGGGCCCAGACTGTTTCATTGCCGGAGCCTCCGCAGGTGCAAGCGAAGAATCACCTGGTATCCCTTACGCTGCATGCAGTGAATGAAAATGGCCGGGATGCCTTCGCTTTCAACGGTGTAACGGTGGCTCCTGTGATCCGTGCTTCCCCTGGCGATGTTCTCAGCATCACTTACGTCAACGATCTTCCTGCCAAGTCCCCGGAGACTTGTGCAGTAAATCCCTGCATGGACATGACCAACCTGCACTTTCATGGGCTCACCGTCTCGCCAGAAGCCCCGCAGGATAACGTGCTAACAATGCTGGCCAAACCTGGCCAGGTGTTGCACTACTCTGTTGAAATTCCGCGCGACCATCCGCCGGGGCTGTTTTGGTATCACACTCATCCCCATGGCGAGAGTCACCGACAGGCATTAGACGGAATGTCAGGAGCCATCGTCATCGAGGGCATGGAACGTTATGCCCCTGAGGTAGGACGACTTCGCGAGCGTGTGCTTGTTTTACGCGGGCGCTCCATTGAACATGATCCGAGTGCAACCGAACTCATGCATCGGGTTGAAATCCCAGCTAAGGGATGTGGAGGAGAGGCGGAGCGAGTCGAGGAAATCTTTACAGTGAATGGTGCGGTTCGCCCGCGAATCGAAATCGCGCCTAAAGAACAGCAATTCTGGCGTATAGTGAACGCCTCGGCGGACCGGTATTTGGACCTGCAGCTGGATGGACAGACATTTGAAATCGTGGCGCTTGACGGGATGCCCCTTGCGTTCCACGAACCCAAAGGCGCGACACGCACCACCAATCACCTGCTGCTGGCGCCTGCAGGACGCCTCGAAGCTATGGTCACGGGTCCACCTTCGGGAACGCATAGTGCTCTGCGCACGCTCTGCGTAAATACGGGTCCGGCTGGCGATCCCAACCCGGAAATGGTTCTGGCAGATCTGGTCCAACCCAGTTCAGCTGAATCCAGTTCACATCCAGCGACAGAGCCAGTGCATGCTATCGATGACCGGCCGCCGCGTTTCAAGCCGATTGATGTTGAACCGTTGAAGAGTACGGCACCCGACTTCATTGTCACCTTTACCGAGGACAAGAACGGCTTCTACATCAATGGCCGCAAGTTCGCTATGGATGCAAGTCCGATGACAACCGCCAGTGTAGGTACTTATCAGCATTGGCGTATTGTCAACCTGACCGCCGAACTACATCCTTTCCACATACACCAAGTCCACTTCCTGGCCTATGCAGAAAATGGCGTCCTGTTCCTTCACCCGATGTGGCTGGACACCGTGAACGTTCCGTATGGTGGCTCCGTCGATGTCATCCTGGACTTTACCGACCCCGTCATTAAGGGTATGGCGGTATTTCATTGTCATCTCCTGAACCATGAGGACAAGGGAATGATGGCTAAGATCCTCTTCAAGTAGTTCGGAAAGCGTGAAAATTCAGTGCCTTCTGTCGGCGAGTGGCAGCAGACATCTGGGTCTCCTGCCACGGCCAGGAAGGAAGTGATAGCGCAGTGAGAGGCTTTTGAGAATTCTCCCTGAGAGAAGTTGATGGAAACTGTCTCACTGCGCCCTCTTACTGATAACGTCCAGCCGGCCCTATTTTTCTGCGCTTATCCGATTGGCTGGTTGGGTTTTGAACTGTTGCACAGAGCTCGTCACCGGATCAGCATTGCCGTCAGCCTGGGTCGAGCTCACCCAGTAGTAATAGGTGGTCTCGGGCTGCAGATGGTTCATGCGCACCCGAAAGACCATGTCACTGTGACTTGGGTTGATTCTGGTGGGAGACATTGCCGTCAAGTCAAGGTGGTTGGGATCTGTTCCGTAGTGCACGATGGCGTAGTGCAGAATCGTGCCTCCCGGATTGCGTGTAGTCCAACGTATGAAGGCGAACGTGTCGGCAGCGGATTCGACGGTCGGGCTGACGTTGACTTGGGACGGGATCGAACCGTCGCTTGCGCAGGCCAACGGTGGTTGCAAGAACAATATGCCCACGGCCATAACGCAGATCGCGATCATGAGGCGTGATCCATTTAGTCTGGTCATATGCAGATCTCCTATACAGTGTTGCCCAGAACGCGGCTCTCTCATTTGAACATACGGAGTGAAAGACGGGGCGAACCGGCAGGTCCACCCCACGTTGTATTTGCGAACCATCGTCACGGTTTGAAGCCGTCGACGAGCGTCTTCAAGAAGGCGACGATGTCGTCTTCTTCCTCCGACGTCAAGCCAAGTTTACCGATCGTCATGTTTTCGTTGTTGGTGTCTTCCGGCTCCGGCCAACAGGTCACTTTCTCGACGGTTCCCTTTGGACAATGCCCCGACAACACGTGATAGGGGTAAACATCACGTGTGTTGTAGAAGTGGACTACCTCTTTCAAGCTCGTGAGGTAGCCATTGTGCATGTAAGCTTTCACGAAGTCAGGGCGTGGCACCATGGCCGCGTCGCGCGCCGTCGAGGTTTGGAATTTGCCCTCGAATTGCGGCAGCAGTATTCCCCATCTCAAATTGGGAGGCGCGCCATAGTACCCGTCGAGGAATAATCCCATGCCCTCATCGGTGAACCCGAAGCCCAATGGATTGGCGGTAAATCCCCATTGGTCCGGAGTGTCCTCCGAATACCAGGGAAGCATGACATTCTTGGGGAGACCGAGGTTGTTGTAGGTTGTGTCGGTGAACAAAGGCTGCAGGCTTGCCGCTTGTCCGGTATCGCCTCCGCCCTTGAGAGTGCTCGCCCTTCCATCCAGGTGACAGGTGTTGCAACTGCCTTTGCCACGGAACAGGTCATAGCCGTTCTGCTCTTGTGTGGTGAGGGTTGTCTTTCCCGCGAGATAATAATCGAATTTCGACGTGAAAGGGCTGACGGCGTCGGAAGACTCATAAGCCGCAATGGCCTGGCCCCACTCATCGAAGTCTTTCGTGGCGAGAGTGCGGTCTTTGGGACTGAGCTTAAGCGGAGTCGGGTTTCCCTTAAGTACCGCAGCTCCTTTCGGAATGCTGCATATTTTCGCAACGTTCGAAGGCCAGTTAATTTCGAGCGAGCCGACACCAAAGACTTGCTCAAAGAAGAATTTGTACTTGCTCAGTGAGAGCTTCCACACTACGCAAGCAGGATCTGGATTGGCCATTTCTTGGGTATCGCTGGGCGGGTCTTGTCCCTGCTCCGCTGCGGAATTCTGCAGTCGGTAGCCCGTTGCCCGGCCATCCCAGAAGTTGCCCCCATAAAAATCGGCTTGGCTTTGGTTGTAATGGAGAGGCGGATAGTAAGTTGCGTAAGTGTAAGCTTGCGGGTTCCGCTTCGCAATCCGGTTATTTGGGTAAGCTCCGTGTACTGTGATGGGGACCGATCCCGGGTTCGATCCGCCGGTGTATACGCTTAAAATCGATACCCCATTTGCATAACCTGCCATCGGGTCATGGCAATAGCTGCAGGCGAGGTTCTTGTTAACGGACATGTTGGGATCGAAGATCTCAAGCTTGCCTAGAGTCTCGACTTGATGGTATGGATCCAGTTTCCCTGACTTTGCCGCTTTCAGAGCCTGGGCTTCGAGCATGGCCTCTTCAGCCCGAATTCTAATAGCGTCTGGATCGTTCGCAATGATGCACTGAAGGTCAAGTCTGTGGCCTTTCAGTATGCATTTTGAATCAGACGGCGGAATCTGGAAGTTAGGTGGAAGCGAAAAATCAATGATTGGCGGTGCCGGAATAGCCTGTGCTGACACAATTGGGGCTACCGTCAGAATGACGAGCGCAATCAAGCCCGCTGTCCAAAGCAGTGAGAATGTTTCGGAAAGTTTCGTGCGGTTCACGGTTCCTCCTTTGCTACTTCATATGGAAAGAGGGGCGATAAGCGTAACGCTGTGTTGCGTCCCCGAAGGACCGGGATCACCCAGAAGACAACGTGGGGAGGCAAAAGCTTGGCATCGGCTTCAGCACAACCCCAGGAGAGAAATTTTTAAATCCAAAATATAGGAGCCGACAATACTGTCATTACCCTATTACTCAATTGGCATTGACAACGAGGTTACGGCTGCCACAAGTTGCTGCAGCTGTTCTGGCGTCTGTTGTGCGGCCTGAATTGGTATTTGCGCCGCTGGTTGGTCCGCTTGAGCGAACCGTCCCGGCACAGTGGCTAATACAAGGCAACATGAGAGAAATAACGACAAACTCTGTTTTATAACCTTCACAATCGATTCTCCTTCGACGGGTCGCATCGACGATGGTGTAACCGGCGCCCCCGCGCCGTATTGTTTTCAGTTGGCTAGATTGGCGGCACTTTGAGGTGCGAACTGCCGAAACGTGAGCGGACACGCTAGATGATCGCATTGGCACGCGATTTCCACGTCTTCTCTTCCTGCGTCACGACAGGATTCTCCGCAGTACTCTTGTCCATCCGCCACATCGCACAGGCACGGTATGTGCGCGCACTTCTTGGTGTTTTGACTCGCCATTTGGGTTCCGTCCTTTCTGGCTTCTTCTTCGATCGCACAGCACGTCGATTCTCGACGTATCCCTGACTCACTCAGTTCGGTCAGTTGTCGACGCCACGCTATGTCCACTAATTGCATTCGAATTTCCAAATCCTAATTCGCCGCTAACACGCGGTTTTGCAGGGTTTCGCGGTCGGCAGTAAAATTCAACGAAGTCTCGAGTGTCGGCAGGCTGATAGCGTGTCGGTATTTGGACGGTCGTGAGGTGTAGTCCCTGCGCTTCCTTAACTTCACTGCGGAGTCAACCAGTAACCTAAGACGACTGAGAAATTCCCGACTGTTACCGCGAGTACAAACAGAGAAGTGCGAAGATCGATTTGGCGGGAGTGGAGACTGGCGCGAAGATATTCGTCTGGCTCACACGTGGGGGGGGAAGTTGGGAGAGTGTCCGCCGAACAGCAGGGACAAAGCGAGAATTTGCGAGCGCGGTTTGCGCGAGGTGTTCAAGGCACTCGATCACATTCATTCTGCCTCCACCCCCCACTGTTCTCAACCGCGCTTGCAGCGTACCGAATCGCACAATCCAGTTACTTGATTAATGCCTTACGCCTGTACTCGACCTCGTCTACATGTCTTCCTGACCCTGCTGAGTTGATTTTCAACGTATAGTCAGGACTTATGCCTCGGGGTCCTGGAGTCCAGTGTCGAAATCAATTCCCGAGCTCCCGCTGGGATAGCGACGCTTCCAGACAGAACGATTTGCCTCGCTGGAAGATCCTGCCCGTAAATCTGCCTGTTGGCACCATCGTCGGGACGAATGGTTGATCCGTCGAGAGAGACCCCTATAAACGCGCCCCGGGCGCGAGAGTAGCTCAAGATTTCCGCACGCAGGGTGGCGTCGGTTTCCGCCGAAGCATCGCGGCCAACCGGACCCGCTGCAACCGATGCATCGGCCCCAAGCTTCACTTTGCTGGCAAGAATTCCCCTCGCTCCCCTTTCATTCATTACGAGGAGGACAAAATCCGTCGCCTGGCCACCTATTTGGAAACCGAAGCTGCCGCCCTCTAGAGCCATCATGGAAGGTGCGCCCCAGGCACCCCTGAAATCTTGACCCTGGCGGCAGGACATCGCGCCCCGACCATAGCTTCCGCCAACGATGAAGGCGGCCTTCAACACGGATGGAAAGACAACCACGCAATCGGCCTTGTCGAGGAGGTCTTGGGGAATGTCGTCGGGGACATCAAGAATCTCCTTCAACACCATGCCGGAGTTCTGTAAACGATCTTGATCCTTTTCTTGGTCAGCAGCCCAAGCCGATCCGGAGAGAATGGGCAGAGCTACAAGTAGCGTGCTTATCAGATAGGTAATTAGTTTCTTCATGTCGTTTCTCCTTAAAAGATTTCGAGCGACTCAGGCCAGACTCTGCAAAGCTTCCGCGGAACATCAGAGACAACAAGAATCGGCGAGCGCAGTTTGCGTCGTGGTCATCCGGCCTTCATCTCTCTTTGACGAAGTAAAGCATTTGACCTGCCAAATTGCCTCTGTCGATATCGGCAAGAGCAGGCGGGAGGTTGTAACGCGACTCGTTTGTATATGGTCAGCGGGTTCTGTTTCGCGCATTAGTTTGCGACCTTGATGGCATCCTTCTTGATCTTGTCGTACATAACTTGTCGGAGATGAGATATTCGGTACATTCCCTCGTAATAGTCTTGATTGCAGTTGCCGTCAACGTCAGCGACGAAGGAGCCCCGCCTCTCCCCGTGGGGTCAGAGCTTGTGCTCAGTGAATGCGAGGTCTTCCCAGTGGCTTCCACTTGTTGCCCCAGGTAGTGGCCGAGTTTCGCTTTGCCAGACGAATGAAGTTCATAAATCATCGCTGGGTCTTGCTTCACGAGAATGAAATCGCCGTTAAACCTGCTCACACAACCCTGTACTGTTGTTTGTCTCTTGGCAGGTTCCGAGTTGTCAGGACTCGCGCCACTGTGATTCTGCGTCTCAGCGGTCCGATTGAATCCGAGTCCTGTCGAAATGCGGACGTTGTGTCAACCGCCGGACGCCGCATCTAGCGTCATAAGCCCACCCCTCACGACCAAGTTGACTCATGTCACTGAAAATAAGCCATTAAGTTCCAGAAGTTGATTGGAAAGCGGCGTGCCTTTTGATGTCGGGTGCTGAGGGGACAACAAATGGAAGCGCGGCAAGCGTACATCGCAAGCGAACAGCACCTTGAAGTCCGCACCCAGGAAAGAGATACACAGGAAATGCAGGACGTTCTCTCACGCTGCCTGCCTTTGTTTTGCAGACGGGCCCATCGGCATCTGGGCAATGCAGCCGACGCCGAAGATGCCGTTCAGGATGCGCTCCTGTCAGCTTACAAGCATTTGGACCAATTCAAGGGGCAAGCGCAAATGTCGACGTGGTTAACCGCCATCGTCACGAATAGCGCACTGATGCAATTGCGCAGACGGCCGCGCCAGACCCACCTGTCGCTAGATGAGCGATTCGCGGAGGAGGAGGGAAATCCCCTGGCAGAACGATTGGCGCACCAGGGACCAAATCCTGAAGACGAGTGTCAAAACTCCGAATTGCATGGACGCTTGATGCAGTTCGTATCTCAGCTTTCACCCCCGTTGCGCAACGCTTTCCACTTGCGCGCACTGGACGGGCTGACCACGAGCGAAGCGGCGCACATTCTGGGAGTGCCAGACGGAAAAGTGAAGGCCCGGCTCGCGCGGGCGCGTGCAAAGCTCAAGCGTCTTATGCAACGCGGTTAAGCGGGATCACGAACATCTAATTGAAAGCTTTCGCTAATTGATTAAAAGGAAATTCTATGTGGATTGTGCGACTCGCATTGCGGCGGCCCTACACCTTTGTAGTAATGGCCATCCTCATCCTGGCGATGGGCGCGATTTCAATCTACCGCACTCCTACCGATATCTTTCCAAACATCAATATTCCAGTCATCAGTGTCATTTGGAACTACAACGGCCTCATCCCGAAGGACATGGCTGACCGGATCGTCAGCGTCACCGAGCGCAACCTTACCACGATCGTAGACAACATCGAGCATATCGAGTCGCAGTCGCTTTATGGGATCGCAGTAGTCAAAGTTTTTCTACAGCCAAACGCGAGCATAGATCGCGGTGTCGCGCAACTCACCGCGAGCTCTCAAACGCAACTCAGGCAACTCCCTCCCGGTACGACACCGCCGCTCATCATTGCTTATAGCGCGTCTAGTGTACCTGTTTTGCAACTCGCGCTCTCGGGACAGGGGCTTTCCGAGCAGCAACTGAACGACTACGGTCTCAATTTCATTCGCACTCAACTGATTACGGTTCCGGGAACGGCGGTACCGTATCCCTACGGCGGCAAGCAACGCCAGGTGCAAGTCGACTTAAATCCGTCGGCGTTACAGTCGAAGGGTCTTTCTGCGCTGGACGTAGTGAACGCAATCACGCTTCAGAATTTGATCCTTCCTACCGGCACGTCCAAGATCGGCGGCAAAGAGTATGACGTTGACATTCCCAATGCCGCGCCACAGACAATGACGGACCTGAACCGCATCCCGATTAAGACGATCGGGAGCACTACGATCTACATGAAAGACGTGGCTTGGGTACGCGACGGTTTTCCACCACAAACAAACATCGTACGCGTTAACGGCCAGCGCTCGGTCCTGCTGACCGTCCAGAAGGCAGGCGACGCCTCAACTCTGAGCGTAATTTCAGGCATCAAGTCTCTGCTGCCACAGATCGCGACCACGGTTCCTCCGCAATTAAAAATGGAACCCCTGGCTGATCAATCCATTTTTGTTCTTGGCGCGATTCAGGGCGTCGTGCGGGAGGCCCTGATTGCCGCGTGCCTGACCGCGTTGATGATCCTTACGTTTCTGGGGAGCTGGCGAAGCACGCTCATCATCGCGACCTCCATTCCGCTGGCCATTCTTTCGTCGATTATTGTGCTGAGCCTCATTGGACAAACCATCAACATCATGACGCTCGGCGGACTGGCACTGGCCGTCGGCATCCTGGTGGACGATGCCACGGTAGAGGTGGAAAACATCAACCGAAACCGGGAAGCAGAGCCCGACAAGAATCTGGACGAGGTCGTCCTGGACAGCGCAGCGCAAATCGCAACCCCCGCCTTCGTGTCTACGCTATCGATCTGCATTGTATTCGCACCGATGTTCTTGCTCTCGGGCGTAGCGCGGTATCTCTTTTTGCCGCTTGCAGAGGCTGTCATCTTTGCCATGCTGGCCTCGTATTTCCTGTCCCGGACGATCGTTCCGACGATGGCAAAGTATCTTCTGCGAAATCAGAAAGTCGGAGAGCAGGCCAGCAAGAGCCGCAATCCGCTGGTCCGGCTGCAGAAGGGATTCGAGGCCGGATTCGAACGGTTCCGTGAACGATATCACCGGCTACTGGAACTTTGCCTTCATCACCGGCGTGCTTTTCTGGTGGCGTTCTTTGCGGCCTGTCTGGGATCGCTGGCGGTTCTGATTCCCTGGCTTGGACAGGACTTTTTCCCTAGCGTCGATGCAGGCAGTTTCAAACTGCACCTGCGAGGTCCCACGGGAATGCGCATTGAAGATACAGCCTTTCTGTGCGACCTGGTTGAGAAGTCAATTCGTCAACAAATCCCGGCTGCCGAAATGAAGAGCATTATCGACAACATTGGCCTGCCATACAGCGGCATTAATCTTTCGTACAGCAATTCAGCGCCGGT
>DATHPO010000094.1:0-20428 GCA_035483835.1 Terriglobales bacterium | reverse complement strand
CAGATCACGAGAAGCGGTTGCCGGATCGCAGGAGATGTAGGTTATACGGTGCGCTCCCAATCCGACAAGGCTCTGGACCACACTTCCCCCCAGACCGCTTCGTGGCGGGTCCACCACCACAAGCTCGGGCTTCAGCTTACGGGCAGCGCCCCGCAAGAAATCTACGGTCGTGGCCCGAACTGCCTTCACATTATCCGGTGAATTGTAGAGAAGGTCGGCGTGAGAAGTCTGTGACGTTTCTACCGCGATTACCTGTGCAAATCTTCGCGATAGGATTGTGGAAAAGAGCCCAACACCGGCGTAAAGATCGAGCGCTCTGTCACCTGAATAGTCCTGTACGACGATCTTTACCAAATCATTGATTAAATGACGGTTAACCTGAAAGAAGGCCCCGACGCTGACCCGGTAGGAGGCGTCGTCAGTCCGATAGGTGATTTCTCTGGCCCCGAATGCCGCCATCGGTTTCGGCTCAACTCGCGCAGTCACGCCAGAAGACCTTGCCTTGAACACTACGATGCCTGTGATTTCTGGAAGAGCGCTCTGCACAGCGCCTGCCCATTCTCTGACCGGAGTGCTTGGCGTCCCAGGTTCACAGGAGGCCTCGATCAGCAGCTCCGCATCCTCTGCATTAACAAAAAACTCAACCTCGCGAATCCCATCTGGCACCGTGCGTTCGCGCCCCATCTTCCAGAAGGCGGCAATGGCGCGATTGATCAGCGGCGAACTAACGGGACACTCTTCGACTGCAAGCAGTTCGTGCGATCCGAGTTTGTAATAGCCGAGCGCAAACTCGGGAGCGGTTCGGACCTTAAGCCGGGTACGGTTTCGGTATTTCCAAGGCGGCGAAGCATGAATCGTCACGCGTGTTTCCAGTTCAAGCTTGGCAGTTCGCCGCAGATTTTCGCTCAGGACAGCAACCTTGATCCCTAGCTGATGTTCGTAGCTGGCGTGCTGGTAGTGGCAGCCGCCGCATCGAAGAAAATAGGGACAGATTGGCTCTACTCGCTGCGGCGAAGCTTGCAGAATCGCGTTCGCGCGACCTCTCGCAAAACTGCGCTTCTGTTCTAGCAACGAAGCTTCGATTTTTTCCCCTTCGAGCACAAAGGGTACAAACACAGCTTTCCCGGGACCGCGCTCGTCGGCAGGCAGCCGCGCAAGGCCGTCGCCACCATAAATGAGTTTTTCAATGATGAGTTGCAAGCGAGGATTTTATGCTGGAAACCAAACGCCGGGTGAAAAGAATTGCCGACATCACCTTACATGTAGAACAAACTCAATCTTGGCAATCCATATTTTTCCAGCAACCGCTTGTGGACGTACTGCTTGAGCAATTGCTCGATTTGCGCTGACGGCATTTTGCGCCGGTAAGGCGCCAGCTCCCGGTCAGCGTCCGCACGAACGCTGACGATCTGCTCATCTGGCGTTGCCGCCAGTAGAACCGCAAGCAGTTTCTCTTCCGCCACGGTGAGGCGGCGTTCAAGATCCTCCAATCGCGGCGGAGTTTTCGTGGCTTCCAGATCAGCGGCAATTTCGCACAGTGTTTTGGCAGTCTCTCTGGTCAACGGTGTGGCATCAATCCCTTTTGCTTCGGGAAGCTTCGCCGCGTCGAGTTGTTCCGCGTTGCGCCGGAGGAAAACACAGATTTCGGCGATCGGGAAACCGCTTGCGCGATTGCTTTGGACATCCGTGCTCTGCGCTCCGACGGCCGCCTCCTTCATCTCTTCCGCCGACACCAGCACCGCCTGCGCGCAATAAGCCAGGCTGTTGACCTTCTGTGACTTCGACGGCCGCTGTTCGTACTTATCAAACGCGGCGTCAACGCCGCGCAGCACCGCCTCCAGCGGAATGCCTGCGTCTTTCCAAGTTTCGATCAGCGCCCAATCGAGCGGGGATAACTGAATGCGCCCGCGCCGCCGCTGAAAATGCTCTTCGATTTCAGTGAAGTAGTTAAAGTAATTTTCCACGGCGGGTCTTTGTTTTGTTTTCCGGGTCGTATTTCGTTTCGAAGATCAGCGCGAGCGCAGCTTGCTTCCGGAAGAAGACTTGAACCCGGCGGGCGCGATCTCGCGAGCTGGTTTCGCCGTCACGTTGCGCTCCCAGATAATGCGCAGGCCTTCCAGGGTCAAAAACTCGTCCACCTCTTTGATATGCTTCGAGCCCGTGCCGAATAGCGAGGCTAGACCACCAGTCGCAATCACTTTGGTTTCGTTCCCTAATTCTTGCACGAGCAACTCGAGAATACCGTCCACCAAGCCAAGATAACCGTAGTAGAGGCCGGACTGCAGGCTGCCCACGGTATTGCTGCCAATGATGTGAGCGGGCTTGCGGATATCCACGCGCGGCAAACGTGCCGTACGTTCAAACAACGCGTCGGCAGAGATTCCGATACCGGGGCAGATAACACCGCCGATGTATTCTCCCCTGGGAGACACGCAATCGAACGTGGTCGCAGTTCCAAAATCCACCACCACGCACGGCCCGCCATATTTTTCGAATGCGGCAACCGAGTTCACGATGCGGTCGGCACCCACTTCGGCGGGATTGTCATAGTGCACCGGCATCCCCGTCTTTATGCCCGGCTCGATAAAAAGCGGTTTGGTATTGAAGTAGCGCTCGCAGACTTGCGCCAAGGTGGAGTCAAGAGGCGGCACAACCGACGAGATTACGATGCCGTGAATGCCCTTGGCCTCAAGGTTATCCATAGCGAACAGATTGCGGAATAGAACCCCATATTCATCCACCGTTTCAGTCGCGATCGTGGCAACTCGCCAGTTCGCCACAAGCAACTCATAGTGGGGCGATTCGTTTTCGGTACCGCGGTTCGAGGCCGGAGCGGATTTCGCCTTTGCGAAGACTCCCAGCACTGTATTGGTGTTGCCAACATCTAGAACTAAAAGCATAGGTGTTACCCGGCTTCACATATTCCTCAGCGGAGTCTGACCGTTCCACTGAGCACCGTACGCATTCCTTGTGCTGTACGAACCTGCAGGAAACCGCGCGAATCCAGGCCTTCCGTCACGCCCTCAAGGTCGGCGTTCTCTTCGATCTCGACCTGATGTCCCTGAACCGAGGACGATCGTTCCTGAAAGCGGCGGAGAATCGAAGCAGCGGCTTCAGGATTCTCGAGAAAGCCGCGGTATTCCCGGTCAAGCGATTTTAGCAAAGCTGTGCATAGCTCCACTCGCGACCACTCCGTACCCGTCGCCAAACGCAACGAAGTTGCTATGGTCTGCAAATCCGTGGGAAAACTCGATTGATTTACGTTGATTCCGAGACCGACGACGATATACCGCACGCGCGTGACTTCCGCGTTCATCTCGGTCAGAATGCCGCAGAATTTTTTCCCATCGATCAGAACATCGTTCGGCCACTTCAGGTCGGGGAGGACTCGTGAGTCGATCTCCTGAACCACAGAGTGTACAGCTAGTCCAGCAGCGAGCGTGATAACCAGTACATCGGATGGTGGCAGCGCCGGACGTAAAAGCACCGAGCAATAAATTCCGGTCGAGCGCTCAGAGTGCCACTGGTTGGCCCCCCGGCCTCGTCCCGCAGTCTGTTGCTCCGCCAAGAAAACGCTCCCCTCAGGAGCGCCCGCGCTCCCCGCTTCCATGGCAGCCGTGTTAGTCGACCCAATCTTGTAATAGTGATGAATGTGCTTGCCGAAAATTGTGCCCTGCAATTGTGAGCCGAGCATATCCGGGAGCAGCAGATCGGGCACGGACTTCAAGCTGTATCCGGTTGACGGATGCCCGGCAATGTCGACTCCAAGATCGCGCAACTGCTGAATCAGGCGCCAAACTTCCGAACGGCTGGTGCCGATTTCGGCCGCAATTTTTGTCCCGCTCACGACGACCGTGGCGTGGGCAATAAGAAGACGGACAATGAGTCCCAGCCTGGCGTCAGTCTGTGGAGCAGACTTATGTGGCGCTGGCATTCCTGCCCGCGATTTTCGGTTTGGCCGTGATTGCCTGATGCCGGAATTATGAGGGATGGCCCGCGAAACTGCAATCGCGGCTCGGATCAGCGAAATCCCGTCATTGCGCGGTCTCGGTGAATTTCGCCACCGGGTGACCAAGTCCAAACTGGCCCTCGGCGGTGACATGGACGTTGGCAGCATTTGCAGGCAGTGTGAGCACCACGGGCGCGTTCCCGGAAGAGTCGGTGGTGACGATTCGGTTCGACAGGGAACCGGCATCGGTTGTGAACAGGACGGTACCGCCGGCAGCGCTTCCTCCCGACTTATTGGCATGGAGTGTGACGGCCAAATTCAGTTGGCTTCCCGGCGCTCCTTTCTGATGGTCTCCAATTTTTGTGAACGTGGCCGGCGGATTCCCCACAACGATCCAACCGCTCTGAGTCTGGGCGACGCCTGCATTGTCAGTGCTCGGGACGGTAAAGTGATAAAAACCTGGAGCACTGCCGGCAGTGACTGTGATGCTCCCGTCCTGAGTCGGAGTGACGGTGGGTTGTGTGACCACGAGCGTAATCCCGCTATCCGACTGTGGAGTGCCGAGAGTCACGTTGCCTGATCCCGACACGATCTTCGGCTGAAGCGCCGTTGTTCCTCGCGCTGGAACCATGGTCGTGTCCGGATTCAGGTCCCAGTCCGCGCTCGGCGTTTCTGACATCGAGCCGGTCACAACCAGCAGCGTTGCAGTATAGGGCGCGAACCTCCGAGTAGAAGTCCAGGCCTTCGAGGACGACGCCACGATTTTTGTAGGCGACTTAGGCGAAAGCGTGTAGGTCGTAACCTGCTTCGGCGTAAATCCATTCACCGCGAATTGCGCTTGAACGGAGGCTCGTGGACCTTTGTTGATCACCATCAGAGTTAAGGTCGTGCCGGTTGGATCCAGCGCGGCATAACTGCTGAATAAATTCGGATTGCCATCGTTCGCGGCCGAGACTGATATCGTCGCAAAGCTGTGATGCTGCCCGTCGTAGTTACGGAACAGCTTCAAGGCCTGATAATTGGGATTCGCCGGATCGGGCGCCACCCAGCGCGAAGCCAGATACATGCGTTCGCGTCCCAGAATGCCGTAGGCGTCAGTGTCAGCCAACGCCGTCGAGAAATCGGATTCACCCGCGAACGCTGCGCTCCACTCGGTGAAACTCAAAGGAGTGCCCGGGTAGATCATATTGACCGTCGCCCGCATGCGCGGAATGCGGAACGGAATCCGCTTCTTCGGCTGGATAAAGGTGGCCCACTGCTGATTAATGGCTCCCGATTCGCTCACGTATTTTGGATCCCAGTAATCCCGATAAATACGCAATGAGAGCGCCTGCTTCTGGGCCTGAATGTAGCCGGAAGTATCCGGCCCGTCCGGATAAGCGTGAATATCGAATACATCAACCGATCTCGTTCCAGCCAACTGGTCCTGCCAATAAACTTCGTTCAGCCACCACGGCAAAAAGTCCACGCCGGCATGGGCGCCCTTGTCGTTGTTGTTCGCGCCATTCCAATAGAACCACCAGCAGCAACTCACCGGGCCGAAACGAATCGCATTCGGATCCCACCCCTTTAACGCGCCAGCTTCCGCAAGATAGGTATCACGCATCTCGTCGTAGGCCGAAGGATTGGGATGGACATCGCGATGGGTTCCGCCCCAGATATCAATCTCATTGTCCATGTCATAGAAATGGGGCGCGCTGCCAAATGCCGCGGCCAGCGCCGGCGCCCACTGATCACGATAAACGGTTCCCGGAGGATCTCCGTTTTGCGGTGAGTCTTTGAGTTCGACGTTCGCATCGGTTGGATCATTCCCGGTTATGTTCGTCTGACAATCCGTCAGCACTCCGTCGCCAGCGTCTGAGTTGTAAGGATCGGCCCCGCATTGCTGACCGTATTTGGCAACCGAAAAGCTCCAGCCGGAAGGCTTCGCCACCCAGGGCAGCATGACCATCGTCATCAGTGGATTGCTTCCCGCTGCTTCCACATCCTGAATGTATTTCACGGAGTCGGCGTCACCGATCTCGGTGTAGCCGAAATCCTCGAAATACCAATCGGCAGCAGCATTGTAAGTAAAGGCCTTCCAGTTGTATCGTGAGGTCGCGTTGCCCCCCCAACGAACTACGGTGAGCCCGCTGTCAGAAATCGTTGGCGCATCCTTGGGATAGCTTCCCCCATAAACATAAGGGCTAATCGCATGCCGATTACTGAGAACGTCGACAGTGACGTTAACCGACGTTGCGGGATGATTGGGCGAGACCGTATGCCGGATAGAATTGCTCTGGGCTACAGCGGGCGAGGGAGCAGCATGCGATCCGGCACCACTTCCAGAAGAGCTATTCGCAAAGATGAGTGCGAGTATTGCAACACCGGCACGGGGGATTCGGTGACTCATGGGGAGGGCCTCCGGGTTTCCGAATACTTTATCGCTTGCGGGACCGCAAGCGTTACTCGAAAGTTCACTCTCCGAAATCGTTCGGCTGGAACAATAAATCCGTCCAATGGGACAAGAGGCAGTGCGCCCCCAGAATCCGCGGAAGAGGTTCGGCAGACCTAAGCCGGGGCGAGGCGCATGCTCATATCCACAGCCTTCGCCGAGTGGGTGAGCGCCCCGACCGAGATGAAATTCACTCCGGTCTCAGCGTAAGCGCGAACGTTTTCCAGCGTGATGCCGCCTGAGACCTCCAGCGGAATGCGGCGTTCCACATGCGAGCAGCGCTCGACGGCACGCTTCACATCTTCAACCGACATGTTATCCAGCAGGATCGCTTCGCCGCCATGTTCGAGGGCCTGTTCCAACTCATCGACAGACCGTACTTCGATTTCGATGATCTGCGCGCCGCGCCTGTTCTTGTGAGCGCGCTCCAGGGCCGGTACGATGCCTCCCGCGAGCGCAATGTGATTGTTCTTGATCAGCACTCCGTCCGACAGATCGAGGCGGTGATTCTGCCCACCTCCGCAACGCACCGCGTACTTATCGAGCATGCGCAGTCCGGGCACGGTCTTGCGCGTGTCCAAAATTCGCGCCTTGGTGCCCGAAATGGCGTCAACGAACTGGCGCGTCAACGTGGCAATCCCACTCAAGCGCTGCATGAAATTCAGAATCACGCGCTCGCAGGAAAGAATCACCCGCGCGTTGTGCTGGATCACGGCAACCGACTGCCCCTTGTGCAGGCGGATGCCATCGAATATCTCCGGATGCGTCGTAACCTCGTAGTGCGATGTAACCGCGCCATCCAGAGCCGCATAAACATCTAGGATGCGAGACACGGAGCCGATGCCGGCCAGAATACAATCCTGTTTCGCAAGAATCGTGGCCGAGGCTCGCTGATTCGGATCAATGCAGGCATAGCTGGTCGCGTCTCGCGTGGCCCGATCCTCCAGTAGCGCGTTCTCAATCACAGCGGTAATGCGTCGGCTATTCCAGTCCATAGATCAGTCGTTGGTCGTTGGTCGTTAGCCGCCTGGCTAAGTCCACATGGGGACAGCCGCCCTCGGTTGTCCGGTTGAGCGAAGCTCGACTATCCCAGCTCATCCAGCTTACTCTTTACTTTCTCGCGCAGGATTTCCAGCTCTTGTGCCCGCCTTCGAATTCCGTCCACAACCTTCGTCGGAGCCTTGGCAAGAAACTGCTCGTTGCCCAACTGCCGCTGGCCATTGGCAAACTCCTTCTCGATCTGTTCCAGTTCTTTCTTCAGCCGCTCCCGCTCCGCGGCGACGTCGATCTTTCTCTCGTAAATGACATGCACGTCAAAACGCGCCGTGTGCCGTGCGCCCGACAGCTTGGCCAGCGAATTCGCAACGAATTCGATCTTCTCGACGTTGGCCAAACGCTCCACTGAACCTCGGTTCTGTTCAATCAGTTTATGAATTTCTGGCTCGGAGACGAAGACCTGGATCGGCACGCGTTGTTTCTGGTCGACTTTCAACTCTGCCCGCAAATTACGCACGCTGACGATCAGGTCTTGCAAAATCGCCATCTCCGTTTCGGCAGCCAAATCCAATTGCTTCTCGTCCGCCTGCGGATACGGCGCCAGGGCAATCGACCGCAACGTTGGCTTGCCGTCGTAAATCGCGTGCCAGATTTCTTCCGTGATAAACGGCATCACCGGATGCAACAGCCGCAGCGCCGCCTCAAAAATACCAAGCAAATTCTTACACGCGATTCGAGCGGATTCGTCGCCCCCGTCCAGCAGCCGCGGCTTGATCAGTTCGATGTACCAGTCGCAAAATTCGCCCCAGAAAAAGTCATAAATCTGATTAGCGGCTTCATGAAATCGATAAGTTTCCAGCGCCTCGTTTACATTTTTGGTGACCCGATTGAAGCGCGAAAGAATCCATCGGTCCTCAAGCGTCCGTGCCTCAAACCCATCAACCCCCGTGTGGGACCGGTTCTCAGATCCGGTCCCGGGCCGCAGGCCGGGTGCCACGCGATCAATGTTCATGAACATGAAGCGCGCCGCATTCCAGATTTTGTTGGCAAAGTTACGGTAGCCTTCAGTACGGCCCTCGCTGAATGCGATGTCGGTCCCCGGCGCCGCCATCGCCGCCAGCGTGAAGCGCGTCGCATCCGTTCCAAAGCGCTCGATCACATCGAGCGGATCCACCACGTTGCCCTTGGTCTTCGACATCTTCTGCCGCTCGGCGTCGCGCACCAGCGCGTGAATGTACACCTGGCGGAAGGGAACGCTGTCGTCCTTCTTGTCGCCCCAGCTGCTAGCCTGCTTCACCTTCGGATCCTGCTGATGACCCGCCATGAAGTGGCAACCGAACATGATCATCCGCGCCACCCAGAAGAACAAAATCTCGTATGCGGTGATCAGCAGCGTAGTAGGATAAAAAACTTCCAGGTCCCGCGTCTTCTCCGGCCACCCCAGCGTCGTAAACGGCAACAAGCCAGACGAAAACCACGTGTCCAGCACATCGGTGTCTTGCGTCAGCTTCGCGCCGCGGCACTTTGAACACGAAGCCGGAGCCTCGCGCGCCACAATGATTTCTCCACACGAACAATGCCACGCCGGAATCCTGTGTCCCCACCACAGTTGGCGCGAAATGCACCAGTCGTAGATGTTATGCATCCAGTTCAGGTAAATCTGTTTGTAGTTCTCCGGAACAATTGTGATCTCGCCCCGCTCCACGGCCTCGATCGCAGGCTGCGCGAGAGGTGCGATCTTGATGAACCATTGCGTCGAAAGCCGCGGCTCGACCACCGTGCCGCAACGATCGCACTTGCCAATCGAGATGGTGTAATCTTTCTCTCCAACCAGGAAGCCTTGCTGGCGCAGGTCTTCGAGCACGCGCTTGCGCGCTTCATAGCGATCCAAGCCGGCATATGGTCCCGCATTTTCGTTCATGCGCCCCTGCTCATCGATCACCTCAATCTGCGGCAGGTTATGGCGAAGCCCAGCCTCAAAGTCATTGGGATCGTGCGCGGGAGTCACCTTCACCGCGCCAGTCCCGAATTCCGGCTGAGCCAGATCATCGGTGATGATCGGGATCTCGCGATTCATCAGCGGCAACAAAACTTTCTTGCCGTGCAGTCGCTTGTAGCGCTCGTCTCCGGCATTCACAGCAACGGCCGTATCGCCCAGCATGGTCTCCGGCCGCGTGGTCGCCACCGTAATGAACTCGTCGCTGCCGATTACCGGATAGCGAATCTCATAAAGCTTTCCCGCGATCTCCTCGTGCTTCACTTCGAGATCGGAAATTGCGGTTCCGCACCGCGGACACCAGTTGACGATGTACTTCCCGCGATAGATCAATCCTTCTTCGTACAGGCGGACGAAGACTTCGCGCACTGCGCGCGAAAGATTCTCGTCCATGGTGAAATATTCGCGATCCCAATCCACCGAGTCCCCGAGGCGCTTCATCTGGTCCAGAATGGCGCCGCCATAGTGCCGCTTCCATTCCCACACCCGCTCGACAAACGCTTCGCGGCCCATATCGCGCCGCTTCTTGCCTTCGCTCGCCAGCTGGCGCTCCACCATCATCTGCGTCGCAATGCCCGCGTGGTCGGTACCGGGAAGCCACAAAGTCAGAAAACCGCGCATCCGATGCCAGCGCACCATGATGTCCATCTGAGTGTGGTTGAGCATGTGCCCCATGTGCAGCCGCCCGGTAACGTTCGGAGGCGGCAACAGCAGCGTAAACACCGGACGCGTCTCTCCCGGCGGAGGCGTCGGAACGGAAAAGAGTTTTTCCTTGATCCAGTACTCGGCCCAGCGCGTTTCAATCGCGCCCGGCTCGTACGCTTTGGGAAGATCGTGGGCCATGATTAACTTCAGCTCTCAGCAATCAGCGATCAGCGCAGCGAACACGGCTTCCATTGCAGGGATGCAAGAGAGATTCTACGGGCTGAGCACTGACGGCTGAGAGCTGAAAGCTGATCTTTGATCTTACAGGCCAGTCGAAAACGCGGTCAAACTCGCTCCGGGTGCATGTAGGGCGACGGCAAAATGCTCCCTCCCCAGTTTCGTTGTACAAGAGGGATACGAATCGGGCTTTCGTAGGGCTTTCAAAACGGGGTTCTGAGTGTAATGGCTTCATAGCGTCAGTCGTTCGCGAAAGTGATTCGTGGTTCTAACTCTAACGGCTCAAGCTGGCGGCAGATGATTCGAGCCAAACGGAAAACAAGAATACCGAGGAGTAGGAGAGGCCGAGTCTGCCAAGAAACCACGAGGGGCTCAAGAGGAAAGCGCATCCGGTTCGCCTTTTTGGAGGTAATCGCACGGCGTTGCGAATGCAATTAGTGCATAATGTACGCCATTGTCTTGGCGGAACATCAGGCCGTTGTCGACGAAAAAGGGGGATTAATGCTGCAACGTGAAGTTGACTGCCGCACCTTGGCGCGTCGCGTTACCGTGGTTCTTTTCACTCTTATGGCTGTATTTTTGTTTCTTGCTACCGTTTCTCAACCGGCACGGTCCCAAACCTACAAGGTCATTTACAACTTCACGGGCATAGGCAACGATGGGGCCAATCCTTATGGAGGGCCAGTCCTCTTAAACGGAAATCTCTATGGCACTACGTATCTTGGTGGAACCTACGGTAACGGAACTGTCTATCGGCTTTCACCCAGCGGCTCCTCCTGGAAGCACAGTTCGCTATACAGCTTCAACGGTCCACCGGACGGGGCCGGCCCAGGCTTTGGATCTTTGGCTATCGGCCACGACGGCGCGCTGTTCGGAACTACTGAGGGAGGGGGATTCTTCGGCACCGACTTTGAAATCTGCGCCTGCAAGGGGCGGGAAGTTCAGATCCACCAGTTTGGCCACGGAACGGACGGGGCGCAGCCCATTGGTGGGGTGGTCCTGGATTCGGCAGGCAATTTTTATGGAACCACCAGCTTGGGGGGTACTTATAACAATGGCACGGTTTTTGAAGAGAAGCAGTCCGGGGGCAAGTGGACCGAGAGCGTGATCTACAACTTCACAGGTGGGAACGATGGCATCAATCCTCCGGCAGGCGTGACGCTTGATACTCACGGCAACCTTTATGGCACGACCTCCTTCGGCGGCGCCCATGGAGTCGGGGTGGTCTACAAGCTTTCGCCCCACGGTTCCGGCTGGAAACAAACCGTGCTGCACACCTTCCGAGGCGCGAGTGATGGCCAAAATCCGGTTGGAGGCGTGGTCTTGGACAAAGCCGGCAATCTCTACGGCGCTACTTTCGACGGCGGGGTCAACGGCGGCGGCACCGTTTACAAGCTGTCGCCTTCCGGTACGGGCTGGAGGTTTACCACGCTCTACAGCTTGACCGGCGGGTATGGGGGACCCTACAACAAGCTCACGCTCGTCAACGGAAACATTTACGGCTTTACCGAAGCTGAAGGCAAGAACGGCCTCGGCTCGGTATTCAAGCTAGTTCCGGGAAAGGACGGATGGACGTTTACCGACCTTTACGACTTCGTCGGCGGCAGCTACGGCGCGCAGCCTTACGGCAGCGTAGCCGTGGATAGCGATGGAAATGTTTTTGGCACAACTAACACAGGCGGAAGCCAGAACCAGGGCGTCGTGTTTGAGATCACGCCGTGAACCGTGTCGGCAGCGTGAGCGTGACATCGAGATTGGGGGGAAGGTCACCATCTTGAGATGTGGGTCGGACGAAGCCTGGAATCTGGCCGACCTTTGGGCCACGTCCCGCCAGAGTGAAGTAAACTGTAGGCGTCTCGCTTGTAATTTGGAGCGCATCTGCCTCGATTCCTGATTTTGAAGAAGACGGCACCGATCTCAGATTGTTGCCGGAGAATCAACCTCCCGGTCCTTCTGTAGTTAAAGGGCGAGCGGGGTGTATACCCGGGTACAAACCGGCAGGACCGATGCGAGTGATCGAGTGCGAAACTGGTTTGGGTGGTACAGCCGGATTTAGGCGTGATGTTGCGCTCTTTTGGCAGCTTTTTGTTGTGCCTTCTCGTATTTCTTCATCGATTTCTGCTGTTTCTGGGCTGCCTTGGTTTGCGCTTTTTGCTCTTTCTTAGCCGCCTTCTGAGCCTGGCGCGCACTGTCTGGGCCGGTGAAGATTTGAGCTTTAGCCGGCATCGACCATGCAAAACTACAGGCGACCAGCAGTATGAGAGTAGGACTTCGCTTCATAATCTCCCCGGAACGCAAGAGCCTACTGCCGATCTTACACGAAGCTGCGTCCGGGCCCCAGCTGCGAATCCATTGCGGAACATTACACCAGTAACCCTCAAGACCTGGCTTATTTACGAGATGAGTTCCAGTCTCGCCCCAGGGCCGCGCGCAACCCGCGCTTCACTAGGTTCCGATGAATATATCGCAGCTTTCTACAAACTGACGCTCGTTCCGGACATTGAAATCGGAGTAGCGTTTTTGCCTCGTCGGCACATGTCGAATAGAATTGCCGCGTACCCGAGGGTCGCTGAGCTGTCACTTTTGCCAGTTGCCACTCTAAGTGAATTTCCCTAACCTGTCTTCGCGTCCGGGTTGTCGCCAATACTTGAGACTGCTGATCAAAATTCGGAGGAGATAACAATGCAAAAGAAGAGTTTCATACCTGTCCTGGTGCTTGTCTGCCAGCTGTTCGTGTGCAACCCATCGATCTTCGCTCAGGTGTCCCAGAAGCCCGCGGCGCAGAGCGTTTCGGAGGCGGATGCACAATCGAATAGCGTTTCGGACAAAGACATAGAGATGCTGCGAGCGAACTTGCGCGCGCAAAGGAAGCAGATCATGGCGCAGAACATGACCCTCACTGCCGACGAGGCCACCAAGTTCTGGCCTATCTTTGACCGGTACCGACAGGAAGCGATTAAACCCAATGACGAACGCTGGACGGTGATCAAGGACTATGCAGCGAACTACAACACTATGACCGATGCGCAGGCGCAGGATTACATGCAGAGAGCGGACGCCGTTGACCAGCAACTCCTGGCATTGCGTATGAAGTATGTTCCGGTGTTTGAGAAAGTTATTTCTCCCAAGAAGACTGCGTTGTGGTACCAGATTGACCGCCGTATCGACCTGCTGATCAACTTGCAGTTGTCCGCGGTGATTCCGATGGTCGATACCAGCAAATAAGCTAACGGAGAAACCAGGAGACCAGGCGCGACGTTCCCTAGTTTTTTGTAACCAGTATGGAAATGTGAAAGGCTTGGCGCCCGCGTGTTCGCGCCCGTTCTCTGGGTATTCAGCCTCATAACACCCGTTCTTCGCGCGCGAACCTGGGTTTCACCATACTCTGATGGGAGACACGCGCGGATCGCTTTGCCCCAGCACAACCACCCTCTCCGTCGCATTTTTCGTTCCCCGATTTGGGAACAAACTCCGCAGTCCGTCCACTTCCTGTTGATCTCATTCTTTCATTCCGATATCATAGGAGCACACTGGTTATCTACAAGATAATCACAGTTCTTTCATGATCTAGCGTTTGAGGGCGGAGTTTGAGGGCGGAACAGGACGGCAACGATTTACTTTTTCTTCTCTTTGCCCATCTTCTTTGCAATTTCCGCCATCAATTTGGGTTTCAAGTCGGCGAGGACACTATCGACGATGTTCGAGATGTCGCTGGTTTCTTCTTCCGTGGCGGACGATGCATCAGCCTGAGGCTCTGGCTGTGTTTCACTGCTGCTCTCTTTGATCTCCGCGACGGTTTCGGCGAGTTGTGAACTGAGTTGCGAACCGATCACCGACTCTCGTACCTGTTTCCAGTTCGCCCAGGCCGCGGCGAGTTCCGATTCGCCCTCCCGTCCGTGGGGCGCGGAGGCGAGGGGAACGTTGTCTGAAGTTTCAGCAGATGGGGCCAACTGTGTCGTTGCTTCCGCGTTGGTCGTGACTTCGTTGGTGCCAGCGCTGGCCGAGGCCGCAGCGGCGTAAGCGGCGCTTTCCTCGACTGGAGAAACGGTGCTCTCGCTGACCGTGTCCACCGTCGAAGGGGCGGCCTCCGAGCTCGGTGCAGCCGCTGGCACTTGTGACTCTTCAGCGCTCGCTTGCATCGCGGGCTCCGGTGGCGTTGGTTCAAAACCATCAGAATTTGAGGACGAGTCGACTGGACAAGGAACGCTCTCCGAGCTAGTCGCTGGAGTGTCCGCGACCGCCGAAGGAACTTCATCGGCACGCGACGCGAAACTCATCCGGGCCGCATCAGCGGCAGCAAAAGCCGCGTATGCCTTCTCCATTTCCTGTTCGAGGACCAGCGTAGCTTCATCGTCCAGAAGCGCAACCGGCTCGGCAATCCATCGCGGCCCGCTGAACTCCTGCGTCGCACCGCCGACCGCCATAGTCACAGGAACTTGATCCCTGGAAGCCAGGTCCCACTTGTTACCTGGTTGATCGATTGCGGCCGAATCCCCGTGACCGTTCGCAGGCGCTAGCGAGGCCAGGGCCGCCGTGACCTCATCGTCACCAAGCTTTCCGGCGCCTGCACCCGGATCCGGGGATGCGGTAGTGGCGGCTGACTCCGAGACAATCGCGGCGATCGGTGCCAATTCGATGGGAGCATTAAGTTCAGAAACAGGGACAGCAGCTGTTGCTTCCTCCGCTGACGCTTCGACTTGTGCGACGTCCGAAGGATTTTCGCTCCCAGCGAATTCCGATTTCCGCTCTCCGGCATTTTCAACCGGCTGTTGGGTTTTGGTTTCCGCTTGATCGTGACTCTGCCTGAAGTTTGATTCATTGCCCGGGGCGCTGAATGCCGCGGCAGCTGCCTTAATGGCTGCGATCTCTTCAGCCGTGACATCCTGCGGCATAGAAGAGAGCAAGGCCTCTTCCAATCCCGATTTCATCTCGGCGGCCCTGGGTTCTTCGCTTCTGACCGCCTCGCGTAAACTCGCGACTACGGCAGATGTTTCCTCGGGCGCGGATTCACGATGCTTGGAGGGCGGAGGTGGAATCGACAGCCGATTCTTCCATCCCGTCTCGCTGTCGCCGAATTCCTTCGATGGATTAGGTTCCTCAATCCCGGCCAGCGCCTTGGCAAACCGGCTCTGCCTCGAAGGCTGGCTCTGCGGCACGATCTTGTCTTCCAGTTTGGTGAGGGCGGTGAGAAGTTCGCTGGCTTCGAACGGTTTGACAATGAAGCCATCGGCACGTACGCGACGCGCTTCGTCCGCCTTGAAAGGCTCCAGCTTGCCCACAGTGAGCAGCACCGGGATGCGCGCGGTCTCGGGCGCTTCGCGCAGGCGCTGGCATACTTCCAGCCCGCCATAGCCGGGCATGTACACATCGAGCACGATGAGATCGGGCTTTGATTCGGCAATCCTTTTGAGCGCCGCCGATCCGTTATTCACCGTAGTGACGTCGTAGCCGGCGTCAGTAAGGATTCTCCGGCCCATGTTCTGGGCTGTCACGCTGTCATCGGCGAGCAGTATTTTCCGCGCCAAGCGATGTCCTTAATAACTGAAAGGGGAGATAGCGCGAAGTTAAATTGTCCCGGACTCTAAGTCAATGAGGATACGAGATTAAAGACGTTACGACGGACCAGTAACCACTGGGTAATCTAGGCCTGCAGAAATAGTCCGCGAAACAAGCGGCCCGACTCTTAGAACGGCACCACTTTGTGAATGCCCTTCTTTTTCTTATGCTTGCTGGAGGCCGTCGTATCAGAGTCGTCGCTCTGATCGGTAGCAGAAGATGCGGAGGAATCTCCGGTTTTCGCGCCGCTTGCAGCGGCCGTGCTGGCACCAGCGGTCGCAGGTTGCGCCGTTGCCCCGGTCTGAATCTCATTCACTTGCTGCGGCGGAGGCAACGCCTGACCATTGTTATCGTCGCTGACATTGGGCTTCAATTCATTCGGGTCCGCAGGACCGACGTTGGGCTTCAATTCATTCGGGTCCGGTTGAGCCGCGGCGGCGGCGGGAGATGGAGCGGCATCGGTGGATGCCGGATTCGTAACTGTAACCGCAGCAGTATCTGCTGCCGGAGCAGGGGCATCCGAACGGGGAGCAGGTTGATCGGGTCCCGGCGCACCCTTCACCGTCTCGATGGAAACAGAGTGGCTATCCGATGCGACTCCGGTCCCCAAGGCGGCCCGTGTGGCGGCCTGCATCACTTGAGTTGCACTCATCGAAGGGGGATCGACCAGCGTCGGCTCGCCGACTTTCGTCGCCTCAGCTACGCTTGGATGTTTCTCAAACGTCCCCATGACTTTCGAGAGCTTACTTTGTTCCTTCCGGCTATCCTCTTCTGCTTTGTTTTGCGCGACGGCGGCCTTGGTCGCTCGCGGTACTGGCTGATGTAAGGCCAGAAGGCGTGCCCGGGCATCGTCGGCCCGATCCATTAACGGATAGCGGGTAAGAATTCGGTCGTAGGCCTCCGCGGCGCCCTTGGTAAAGTCGGCGATCATGCGGGCTTTGGCAGCTTCGTTGATCGGGCGGGCCCGCATCACGGCGATCTCGGCCTCGTACGACTGCCCGAGTAGGTACAGAGCTTCATCGGCTTTGCTGTAGAGCGGATACTCGTCGACCAGGGATTCCAAGCGCGCGATGGCGGCGGGATATGACTGGCGCAAGTAGTAGAAACGCCCCACGCCAAACTCGCGTTCGCCGATCACTTCCTGCACTTGCAACAGACGTTGCTTGGCCTCCGGCACCAGCTTGCTGTCGGGATACTGCATGATCAGTTGCCGGTATTCATCCTGAGCACGCATGGCATGGGTGGGGTCGCGGTCGGCCTTCTCCATCTGCTGATAGTGAATGTTGGCCAGCTTCAACTGAGCCTCAGCCGCCTCCGGCATGTTGGGGAAAAAGGTCTCGAAATCCTTGTATTCAATTTCCGCCTGGGCGAGGGAAGCGGAACCACCCTCGGCGTACCAGGAATCAGCCACTGCAAGCTTCGCGCGCGCAATGTATTCCGAATCGGGGTAGGTGTTGATCAGGGTCTGCAGCGACAGCCGCGCCACGTCAAAGCGGTTGTGCTTCATTGCATCCATGGCACGGTCAAACAAGACCTTGTCGGGTTGCTTCGAATCAACATTCGCGATTGGGTTGCTGACCTTCTTGTTCGAGCAGCCCACGGCAACCATGAGCACACCCGCAAGCAGCACCACCGGAATACAACGTGACATAGAAAACCTCGAGAACAGACGCTACGTCCAGAACTGATTGGGGAAGGATCCGCCACCACACAGGCAAATCGCCACCGAAGCAACTTTACACCTTCTGCAGAGCAGCCTCGGTTGCAGCCTTCAACAATTTCTGGGCATTCTCCTTTGGATCGCCTTTACCGAACACGGCGTTGCCCGCTACCAAAATTTCCGCCCCTGCCCGGACCACTTCGGTCACAGTATCGAGGGCGACTCCGCCATCGACTTCAATCCGATAACTGAGCCCCCGCTGCGCCCGCAACTCCGAGAGCTTGCGGATCTTATGCAATGCCGCGGGAATAAACTTCTGCCCGCCGAAACCCGGATTTACCGACATCACCAGCACGTAATCGACGATGTCCAGCACTTCGCTCAGAGTTTCGACAGGTGTGGCTGGGTTAATCACGACTCCTGCCCGCGCCCCATGATCTCGTATCAGGTGCAGCGTCCGGTTCAAGTGCCGGCAGGCCTCCTGGTGTACCGAAATCCAGTCGGCTCCGGAGTCCGTAAAATCAGGAATGTACTGATCCGGATTCTCGATCATCAGATGGCAATCCAGCGGCAAATCGGTGGTTTTGCGCAACGACCTCACCACTGGCGGTCCGATCGTGATGTTGGGAACGAAATGCCCATCCATAACGTCGACATGGATCACCCCCGCGCCGCCTTCAGCCGCAGCCTGGACTTGCGTCGCCAGGTGGGCAAAGTCAGCCGACAAAATCGACGGAGCTAGCTCGATCTGCTGGATTCCTAGCATGGGGATACTCCTGAAAATTCTAACACGCTAAGCGAGCGTCAATAACCCCATTCCCAACTTAATGGCTCGGTTCCAGAACTAATTTCTGCACTCGCCAGTTCAATATTTCGGCCACGTAGAGCTCGTTTTCGGACGGACAAGCCATCTCGTGAATCCATCCGAACTGCCCGAGTTGCTTGCCGGACTTCCCCAAGACGCCCAGGACTTTTCCATCCAGCGACAGCTTGTATATTCGTCCCGGGAAACCGTCGGAGCTGAAAAGTACCTGGTTCGGCGCAGGTGTGATGCAAATTGCCCAGGGCGCTCCAGGCGCTCGGGATCCAGTGGTTGGCACGCGCTTGTTCCCAATCGCTGGGCGCGCATCGGGATCAACTGGCACGTCGATCGTGATCTGGCGCAGAAACTTTCCCTCGCCATCGAACACCTGGATTCGCCGGTTGCCGCGATCCGCCACGTAGACATTTCCCCTGGCATCGACGGCAAGACTATGCGGAGTATCGAACTGCCCTGGCCCGCTGCCCGGTTCGCCCCAGGACCTGAGCCAGTTGCCGTCCTTGTCGACCTTACCGATGCGCGAGTTGATGTAACCGTCGCTGATGTAAGTGTTGCCCGACTTGTCCCACGCCACGTCGGTCACCTGTCGGAACATTCCATCCTCGGGAGGCAGGGGCGGGTTCGGATGCTTCAGCGGACCCGTGCCTTCATCGGAGGCTTCCTGCTTGCGCCCGAAGACCATCACGACACGTCCCTCCGGATTGAACTTGATCACCATGTCCGAGCCCTTGTCCGTGACCCAGATGTTGTCTTCCGGATCGACCTTCACCGAGTGCGCGAAGGACCAGGCGTACAGGTTGTGACCAATCTCACGCACGAACTTGCCGTTGGCGTCGAACTCGAGCAGTTGTGCCGCGCTCGCTCCATAGGCTGGCCCGGTGCTGTTTCCCCGCGAGAAAACAAAAATGTGTTCCTTGGAATTGACCGCGACGCCGACGACCTCGCCGAAGTACAGGTCGGGCGGAAGTTGCAGAAAGTCGGGAACCGAGTGGTAGCGTATCTCGGGCGCGGCGGTTTGTTGCGCATAAAGCGAACCAGCCACCAGGAACAAAGCAAGAGCGATATGTCTCATTGGGGCCTCCGAAACAGCAGAGTTGGAAAACAATATAAACGGAATGAAACTGGCTCAACGCATTTTTCGGTGGTCCCTCCATCTCAGCATCTACTGCTCTCCGCGCACTCTGCGGCCTTTCTCAGCGGACTCTGAGTTTTAAGATGTTGACCGGACTGAACGAAACACAAAGTCTTTACATCGCAGAGGTCGCTGAGAGCGGCCGCAGAGTGCGCGGAGAAGTCCGTCACCACCACAATCCGGTACAATCTTTTAACTTGGTCCTGCGGCGCAGATTTCTACCCGCTAACCATCGACCCCTATGGCCATGAGAGTTCGCAAAGCCGTTTTTCCCGCCGCCGGACTGGGAACGCGCTTCCTGCCCGCCACCAAAGCCCAGCCCAAAGAGATGCTGCCACTGGTGGATAAACCCATCATCCAGTACGGCGTGGAAGAAGCCCTCGCCTCCGGCTGCGACCAGATCATCATCATCACCGGCCGCGGCAAGCAGGCCATCGAAGATCACTTCGATGTCAGCTACGAACTGGAAAAGATGCTTGAGGAGCGCAAGAAAACCGATCTGCTCAAGATCGTGCGTTCCATCTCCGACATGATCCACGTCGCCTACGTCCGGCAGAAAGAGGCGCTCGGCCTCGGCCATGCCGTGCTCATGGCGCGCGAATTGGTGGGCAATGAGCCTTTTGCGGTCCTGCTGGCCGATGACATCATCGATGCCAACCCTCCCTGCCTGAAGCAGATGGTGGACGTGTTCAACCAGACCCAATGTTCGGTCATTGCCACTCAGATCGTCGAAGGCAGAGCGATTTCCGCCTATGGTGTGCTGGACGTAAAGCCCGCCGATACCCGATTCGACGGCCGGCTCTTCGAAATCCGCAACATGGTGGAGAAGCCCAAGCCCGAAGAAGCGCCCTCCGACCTGGCTGTGATCGGCCGCTACATCCTGACTCCAACCGTTTTTGAAACTCTGGCGGAAACCAAGGCCGGCGTCGGCGGCGAACTGCAACTCACCGACGGCATGCGCGCCCTGCTCAAGAGAGAAAAGATGTACGGCTACGTTTTCGAA
>DATHPO010000093.1:0-21780 GCA_035483835.1 Terriglobales bacterium | reverse complement strand
TGTCAAGATGGTCCGGCTCAGAGTTTGGTTGATGCTGCGGTTGACGATGTCCGAGAGCTTCTCGCGCCGCATCAGCTTCAGGTTTTCCCGGATGCGGTCGAAAACAACGATGGTGTCGTTGTTGGAATAACCGATCAGGGTCAGGATGGCGGCGATGACAGTCAGCGAAATTTCTTTGTTCAGGAGCGAAAACGCCCCGACTGTGATCAAGGTGTCGTGGAAGACGGTGACGACGGCAGCGACGCCGTAGATCCATTCAAAACGGAAGGCCAGATACACCAACATTCCGGCCAGCGAGTAGGCCGTAGCGAGCAGCGCCTGTTTACGCAACTGCGCTCCCACCTGCGGGCCAACGATTTCCACGTTGCGCACGCCAAAATTGGAGAGGAAGAAGCCGTCCGACAAGGAAGCTACCACTGCGGGATCTGCTGCCGCCTTGAGTTCGTCCA
This sequence comes from Terriglobales bacterium, assembly GCA_035483835.1. GTDB lineage: Bacteria > Acidobacteriota > Terriglobia > Terriglobales > Acidobacteriaceae > JABDBE01. The sequence goes on along the minus strand of DATHPO010000093.1, from coordinate 21,331 downwards.
GAGAATTTAGTACGCCACCTTTTACCTTGTCGCGATAATTGACGATGGCCTGAGCCTGAGCGGTATATCGCTGTTCCGCGTCGGTGCCCGTGTGGAGGGGATCCTTCTGCATGAGATAGTTCTCGATCGTCAGGAAACCCGTGTTGTTCAGATCCTGCTTATCGCCTGGCGCATTCGATTCCAGGGCGTTGATGATTTGAGTTTTGCTCCGGTCGAGCGCCTGCTCACTGGTCTCTTGCTCGGAGACATCAATCAGGACTTCGTTGCTGCCGGCCGAACCGTAGCTCTGGATCCTGGCATTGTGGAGTCCAGCCCGGTCCATCGCGGCACGGATCGCATTGTTATCGGGCGCCTGAGCGAACTTCACGTAGACCAGGGTGCCGCCGCGAAAATCGACGCCGTAGGGAATCCCATGCCAGAACAACATGGAAAAAATGCCAGCCACGCTGAAGACCAGCGAAAAAGCGAGGAAATACCACTTCTTGCCGAGGAAATCTATGTTTGGATTGCGAAAAAATTCCACGCCGCTTAGAACTCCTTTTCTCTTGCTACGCGTGCATTACCCGATGCTCAACGCCTCTCCGCGCTGCTTGCGACTCAACAACCAGTCGAAGATGACGCGTGACACGAACACAGCCGTGAACAAATTCGCCAACAGACCGAAACTCAACGTGACCGCGAAACCTTTTACTGGGCCAGTACCGAAGAGGAATAGGATGACCGCCGAAACAATCGTGGTGACGTGCGTATCCACGATCGTGATCCAGGCATGGCCGAAGCCCTGCTCCACCGCTGATGGCGGCGTCTTCCCGTTGCGCAGTTCCTCGCGGATGCGCTCAAAAATCAGTACATTCGAGTCTACGCCCATACCGACGGTTAAGATGACTCCCGCGATGCCAGGCAGCGTCAGGGTCGCGCTGCTGAAGCCAAGGAATCCGAGGAGGATGATCAAGTTTAGAATCAGTGCGAGGTCTGCGTTGATTCCCGCCGCATGGTAATAGACCAGCATGAAGATCAGCACCGCTAACATTCCAATCACTGCCGCAGTTACTCCGGCGCGGATCGAATCGCTGCCCAGCGACGGACCGACCGTGCGTTCCTCCAGGTACTTGATGCCCGCAGGCAAGGCGCCCGAGCGCAGAGTCATCGAAAGGTCTTTCGCTTGCTGCTCGGTGAAGCGCCCATTGATTACGCCTTGATCGTGGATCTGGTCTTTGATGACCGCGACTTCCTGCACCTTGTTGTCGAGCACGACGGCGAGATTGTCGCCGACATGGGCGCCGGTGAAGGCGGCGAAACGACGGCCACCCTCGCCCGTGAGAGTGAAACTGACCGAAGGCTGTCCGTTCTCGTCGCGAGACTGGTCAGCCGTGCGCAGGTCGCGGCCCGTCACTGCCGATGCGCGCGAAATCAGGTACCAGGTCTGCCCACCATCGGTCGATCCCATGCTGTGCCCGCCGGGAACCAACACCTGATCTGGCGGCAAGACTCCGCCTTTATCTTGCAAGGCTGCCTGCTCGCTGGGGTAAGGACCGCCGAATGATTGCCGGATCTCGAGCATGGCGGTGGACTGCATGATGTCCTTCACCCGCGCGGGATCGTCCACGCCCGGCAATTGCACCAGGATTTGATATTGTCCAAGCCCGTGCTCTTCGATGATCGGTTCGCTCACGCCCAATTGGTCAATGCGATTTCGGATGGTTTCAATCGCCTGGGTGACGGCGCGGTTTTTCAGGTCGGCAAGGGACTGCGGCTTCATGGAAACAGTCCACGTGTTTTCCGCACCCGAGGTCAGTTGGTACTCGGGAAGGCGATCTTGCACGATGGTAAGCAAGTCAGACCGCGACTCCGGAGGCACGCCTTTCAGCACAATCTTGTCGGGATTATTGGCCGGATCGGGTTTGCTGATCTCGGTGTAGTTGATCTTGCGAGCGCGCAAATCGGCCTTGAGCCGTTCGACCGCGTTGTCCGAATCTACATTGACCGCATCATTCACCTGCACCTGCAGGATCAGGTGGGTGCCGCCCTTGAGGTCGAGTCCGAGGTGAATGCGGTTCTGCAATGCGGCGAGGGGTCCGCCCGACCAATTGTCCGGCGGGCCAAAAATGCCGAACACGAAAAACAACAGCGTGGCGACAATAACGATAAGTTTCCAGCCCAAGTTCTTATTCATGAAAAATGACTTCCGACTGCCCCAAATTTAAAATCCCAAATTTCACTTCGTCGCGTCGTCGGCGGTAGTAACCGATGCTACCGAGCCCCGGGTCACTTCAAGCCGCAAATTGTCGGGAGGAACCCGGAGGTGGATGTACTCATCCTTGAGCGCAACGATCGTGCCTCGCAGGCCTCCGGTGGTTACCACCTTGTCTCCGGTTTTCAAGTCGTTCAGCATGGCCTGCCACTTCTTCTGGCGCCGCTGCTGCGGCATGATGAGCAGGAAATAGAAAATGGCGAAAATAAAGATGAGCGGCGCAAACCCCAGCCATCCTGCCGAGCCACTGCCTAGTTGTACGGCCAATAATTGCTGAACACTCATAAGAAGACTAGAAATCCGTCGTTACCAAATAATCCGGAACTACGCCTGCGGGCGTAATCGCCGTTTGCAATTTTACCGCTGGAGTTCTCGCGCTATGAGGCCGGAGATTCCTTCAGCTTCGGACACGAACCGGGGATGCCGAGCTATGGTTTCGGTCGAGACTGGACACACGGAGAACCAGTCTCTTTCCCAAGTTCAATAGAATGACGCACCGCTCGCATAGTGTCAAGGTAGAAGCTCAGATTGTGGACGGTATTTAAGACCTGGGCCAGAACCTCATTGGAGGCGTAAAGATGCCGTAAGTAGGCTCGCGAGTAGCGCTGGCACACGCGGCAGCCGCAATTTGGGTCGAGCGGGGCTTCGTCGCCCGCGTATCGAGCCTGCTTGATCGAGATTTTGCCCTCGGACGTAAATAGCAATCCATGCCGGGCGGCACGTGTAGGCAGGACGCAATCCATCATGTCGATACCTAGGTTAGCGTACTCGACGATTTCCTCGGGCGTGCCGACACCCATTAAGTAGCGTGGCTTGTCCGCAGGCAAGTGTTCTAGTGTGGATTCGACGACTTCCCGGGTCAGGGCGCGCGGTTCACCCACGCTAAGCCCGCCGATAGCGTAACCGGGAAAGCCGATTTCGATGGTCCGCTCGACGGATTCCTTTCGCAGGGCGAGATCCATCCCACCCTGCACGATGCCGAATAGGGTCTGAGTCGCCTGTGCCTGTGTGGAGACAGCCGCCCTGGCCGAGCGAAGCTCGACAGATTCTGGCGCCACCGATACCTCGCGGCCCGCTGGCGAGCTTGGCTCGCCTGGACAGCCGATAGCGGCTGTCCCCGCGTGATTCCTCCATGGCACTTCATTTTTATTTTCCTCGAAATGCCTCTTGCTTCTCTCGGCCCATCGCAGAGTTAATTCCATAGAGGCCCGCATTCGCTCTCGATCCGCCGGGAACTCCGTGCATTCGTCAAACGCCATCATTATGTCGGCGCCCAGGCCGATTTGCGCGTCCATCGCGTTCTCGGGGCTGAAGAAATGCGGAGACCCATCCAGATGCGAACGGAACGTCACGCCCTCTTCTGTGACTTTGCGCAGATCGGTCAGGCTGAAAACCTGGAAGCCGCCAGAGTCGGTAAGAATCGCCCGCGGCCAGGCCATGAAGCGATGCAGTCCGCCTAACTTCCGGACTTGTTCGACCCCCGGCCTCAGGTAGAGGTGATAGGTGTTTCCCAAAAGTATCTGGACGCCTAGTTCTTCAAGAACGTCTTGCGGAACGCCTTTCACCGATGCGAGCGTTCCCACAGGCATAAAAACCGGGGTTTCGATTTCGCCGTGAGGCGTGATCAGGCGGCCCGTGCGGGCTGGGCCGGATCGAGCCTCGATGTCGAAGCGGAAAGACACTGCGGAAATTGTAGCAATGTACGCGAGGGTCAGCATTCAACTGAGAACTGACACCTGAGAGTTGGCGCCTTCTACCCCAGCTTCACAATTTCCGGTTCCAATTTCCCGTTGGTCATAAGCAACCGCCCCACGCTCACGGGGAGCTTGAACCGCCTCGGCCCGGCGCTCCCGGGATTGAAGTAGAGTACACCGTTCTTCCATTCCTGCTTGGGCACGTGGCTGTGCCCGTAGATAACCGCAGCGAATTTCGAGGCTTCCGGTTTCAGGTCGAGATCTTGAATGCTGTGCAGAACGTAGATGGATATTTCGCCGATCTCCAAAACGTTGGTGGCGGGAATTTTCTGTGCCCACGCGTCGTTGTCGACGTTGCCGCGCACAGCGGTGACGGGGGAAATCGCGGCCAATCGATCGAGAATTTGAGGATCGCCAACGTCACCGGCGTGGATGATGTAGTCGGAGCCTTGCAATGCGGCGAGAGCTTCAGGGCGCAGCAGGCCATGAGTGTCGGAGATCACGCCGATGATCACGGACCGATTCTAATGGAGGACGGGCGTCTCGCCCGTCCTGTCGGGCGGGGACGCCTGGCCTCCATATTCTTGCCGGGCTTAGCCGTTCGCTAGTTCCTTGGCGCGCTGTGCCGCTTTTACTACGGCCTTGATCAGCGTGACCCGCAGCTTGCCTTCTTCGAGTTCCAGGATGCCGTCGATGGTGCAGCCGGCCGGGGTGGTGACCGTGTCTTTGAGCTGCGCCGGATGCTCGCCGGTTTCAAGAACGACGGTGGCCGCGCCCAAGGTCGTTTGCGCGGCCAGTAGAGTGGCGACGTCGCGAGGCAACCCAACTTTCACGCCTGCCTCCGCCAGTGATTCCAAAATGATGTAAATGTACGCCGGCCCGCTCGCCGATAACCCGGTCACGGCGTCCATCAATTTTTCGTCGACGACAACCGTTCTGCCCACGACCCCGAACAGCGTGCTTGCGATCTCCAGGTGTTGAGCCGTCGCGAACTTTCCCTTGCACAAGGCGGTCATCCCACAACCGACAACGCAAGGCGTATTGGGCATTGCACGGACCACCGGAACGGCGCGCTTTAATACACGCTCGATTCGACTGGTCGGGACCGATGCGGCCACCGAGATGATGATCTGGTTCTTGGTAACACTGGGGCGGATTTGCTCGACGACCTGGTCGACAATCTGCGGCTTCACGCACAGCAGAATGATGTCCGCGTTGCGGGCCGCAGCCCGATTGTCGGTGGTTACCGGAATCCCCAGCTTCTTAGTAAGGCTGCGAGCTTTCTCTTCATGCTGGACGGTTGCGACTGTGGTCTTGCTGGAAAACAATCGCTTTTCGAGAAGTGCTTTGAGCAGAATGCCGCCCATCTTTCCCGCTCCCAGCACGGCGACGCGCTTCTTGGAAAAGTCAGATGGCATATTGCAACCACAGCCGTCAAATCCCACCCTCTTGTCATTCCGAGGAGCGAAGCGACGAGGAATCTGGATTTCTGCTAATCCCGCGAAGAACCCAGATCCCTCGCTTCGCTCGGGATGACAACAGCTACAGAGCCTCTAGATGGTCGCACTCTTTTCTGTGATCAGGTTCCTAATCTTTTCGACGAACTCCGCCGCTGGCATGTCTTCGGTCTTCTCCTTGCCGCGGGTGCGAACGTTCACTTTGCCGGCTTCCGACTCTTTGTCGCCCACGACCAATAGGAACGGCACTTTTTGCATTGCCTGCTCGCGAATTTTGGCATTCATCTTCTCGTTGCGGGCATCAACTTGGACGCGCACTCCGATGGCCTTGAGCTGATCGGCAACTTTATTCGCGTACTCGACATGGCGCTCGGCGATCGGAATCATCACCGCCTGCACCGGTGAAAGCCAGACCGGGAACGCGCCCGCGTAGTGCTCAATCAGCACGCCGAAAAAGCGCTCGATCGATCCAAACAGCGCGCGATGCACCATTACCGGTTGCTTGCGCGTGCCATCTTCGGCGACATACTCGAGGTTAAAGCGCTGCGGCAGATTGAAGTCGACCTGGACGGTCGAAAGCTGCCACAACCGCCCGATCGCATCCACCAGCTTGATGTCGATCTTCGGTCCATAAAACGCTCCTTCGCCCGGGATTACCTTGTATCCGATCTTCCGCTGCTTGAGCGCATTTTCGAGCGAGCGGTTAGCCATGTTCCATTGCTCTTCCGATCCCAGAAAATTCTTGCGGTCATTTGGATCCCAGGTGGAGAGCTCGGTCTGGTACTGGTCGAATCCGAAAACTTTCAACACCTCGAGCGCAAAATCCAGGCAGCCCCCAATTTCGCCTTCAATCTGCTCCGGGGTGCAGAAGATGTGGGAGTCATCCTGAGTGAAGCCGCGCACCCGCAAAAGTCCATGCATAACGCCGGAACGCTCGTAGCGATAGACCGTCCCCAACTCACCCAGGCGCACCGGCAGGTCGCGGTACGATTTCAGCGAGTCTGCGTAAATCAGAATGTGGCCCGGACAGTTCATGGGCTTGAGGCGATATTCCGCATCGTCGAGCTCCATCTGGTCGAACATGTTTTGCGAGTAGTAACCTTCGTGGCCCGAAGCCTGAAACAACTGCCGCCGCGATACGTGTGGCGTGTAGACCAGCGAATAGCCGCGCTTGATGTACTCGGCGCGCATCCAGTCTTCCATCTCTTTGCGGATGATCCCGCCCTTGGGATGCCAGAAGATCAGCCCCGGCCCAGCCAGTTCCTGGATGGAAAACAAATCGAGCTGTTGTCCCAGTACACGGTGGTCGCGCTTCTTGGCTTCTTCCTGTTTGTTCAGGAAGTCATCGAGATCTTTCTTCGAGAAAAACGAAGTCCCGTAGATGCGCTGCAGTTGCGGATTCTTCTCGTCACCCAGCCAATAAGCACCGGCTATACTCAACAGCTTGAACGCCTTGATCTTGCCCGTCGAAGGCAGATGCGGACCGCGGCAGAAGTCGGTGAACTTGCCGGTGCGATAGATCGAAATCTTTTCATCGGGCTTGGTGAATTGCTCGATGAAATGACACTTCATGAAGTCACCCTCTTTTTTGAACTCCTGCAGCCCCTGCTCGCGGGGCAGAAACTCGCGCGCGTAGGGAATGTTCTGCTGCACCAGCTCCTGCATCTTCTTTTCGATCTTCTCCAAATCTTCTGGAGTAAACGGAGTGGGGTGATAGAAATCGTAGAAGAATCCGGTTTCGGTAGCCGGACCGTGTCCAAGCTTGGTCTCAGGAAAAAGCTCGAGCACAGCCGCCGCCAGCAGATGCGCGGAGGAATGCCGGTAAACCTCAAGCGCCTCGGGATCACGGTCGGTCAGGATGCGAAGATCGGTATCTTTTTCGAGCGGGCGAGTGAGATCGATGAGATCGCCGTTGGTCTTTGCAGCCAGTGCAGCATCGGCAAGCCGCTGGCCGACGGATTTGGCAACATCGAGGGCAGTACTGCCCTTGGGTAGTTCCTTGACGCTCCCGTCAGGGAGCTTGATGTGAATGTTGTCTGCCATAGGGTTCCATTCCAGTATAAAGCAGGTAGGGACGGACGCCATCGTCCGCCCATCGGCGCGAAGCGCCGCAGACCCGCGATGGCGCTGGGGTTCGCCTCGCTCGCTGCCGGGACGGGGCGTCCGGGCCTACGTGATTTCAGCCGAGCTTGACCGTTTCTGCGTTTCGAATTTACGCTCAAACCTCACCTCTTGCTGGTTCTTACGTCTATACAGATTGGCCCACGCGCCTTATTCGAACCCAAGTGGAAGGATAAAAAATGAATCACAAGAAAGCCGTCTTGCAGTTGTTCGCAGTCGTGTTGGCCTTCTTTGCAGGAACTGCTCCTGCTCAAACGCAGACGCCCCCCCCGGGCGCTTCCAGTTTGTTGGCGGGCACGCCCGAATCGTTCATGGCATCCTGCCACAGCGATCTGGATTTGACGAAGAAGCAAGTCGCAGATATCAAGGCTACCAAGTCTCCCCGCGATGCCATGGCGACGCTGCAAGCGTTTGACACGACCATCCTGATCGCCAGCGATGCCGCCGCCCGCTCGGGGCTTGCCGAGCAGGTGCACCCGGCAAAGCCATTTCGCGATGCCGCTCAAGTCTGCGAACAGGAAGCGAGCCAATTACTAACTGACATTTCGCTCGATAAGGACATGTACAACGTCCTCGCCTCGCTGGATGGCTCGAAGCTGGATAGCGCTGGCAGTTATTTTTTGCGGACCTCGTTGCGGGATTACCACCGCTCCGGCGTCGATCGCGATGATGCCACGCGGGCGAAGATCCGGGAGCTTCAGGATGAGTTGGTGAAGATCGGTCAGGAATTCGATCAGAACATTCCCGCGGACGTTCGCACGCTGAAACTGGACCCATCGCAGTTGGACGGCCTTCCAGAAGACTTCAAGCAAGGCCACAAGCCGGACGCCTCCGGCAAAGTGACGCTCAAAACCGACAATACCGATTACATACCCTTTCGCGAATACGCGACAAATGAGGCAGCCCAGAAGGCCTTCTACGACCTCTACAATCAGCGCGCTTACCCCAAGAACATCGAGGTTCTATCACGCTTACTGCAGAAACGTTATGAACTGGCCACGGTCTTGGGCTATTCCGATTGGGCGGCTTACGTCACTGAAGACAAGATGGTCGGCACCAAGCAGAATGCAGCCGATTTCATCGAGAAGATTACGGCGGCATCGCAGGCTGGTTCCCAACGCGATTACGACCAACTGCTTGCCTACAGGCGCAAACAGGAACCGAATGCCACGAGCGTCGACATCTGGAACTACCACCATTTCCTGCACGAAGCGACCATCGAGAAATATGGATACGACTCTCAGGCAGTGCGCCCGTACTTCGAATACCGGCGCGTTCTGCAAGGGATCCTCGACCTCACCAGCCAGATGTATGGGATCACCTACAAACGTGTAACCACGGCTAAAGTCTGGCATCCGGATGTTGCCGTTTACGACGTGTTCGACGGCGACAAGCTGCTTGGCCGGATTTATTTCGACATGTTCCCGCGCGACAACAAATACAAACACTATGCCACGTTCAACCTGGCTACCGGAAAGGAAGGGTTTCGGTTGCCGGAATATGTGCTGGTGTGTAACTTTCCTCAGGCGACCGACGGTCCAGGCCTGATGGAACGCGACGACGTAATTACTTTCTTCCACGAATACGGACATCTGCTGCATGGAATCTTTCGCGGAGACACAAAGTGGGCCACAGGCGACCTGGAAAACGACTTCATCGAGGCTCCCTCCCAGATGTTCGAGGAGTGGGCGAAAGATCCTGCCGTCCTGCAGACCTTCGCCCGCAATTACAAGACGAATGAGCCGATTCCGACGGAGCTGGCCAAAAAAGCCGAGGCGGCGGATGAATTTGGTCGGGCTCTGGGTGTCCGCATGCAAATGTTTTACGCAGCCATCAGCCTCGATTACTACAACCGCAACCCGCAAGGATTGGACACAACTACCCTGCTGGCCCAACTGCAGGGACGTTACACACCCTTCAAGTACGTTCCAGATACTCACATGCAGGCCGCATTCGGTCATCTCAACGGCTACTCGGCGGTTTACTACACTTACATGTGGTCTTTGGTGATTGCCAAGGACATGTTTACCGAGTTCAAGGCGGATGGCCTGACCAATCCCGTAGTCGCAAGAAAGTATCGAGACACGGTTCTCGCGGCAAGCGGAACCAAACCAGCCGCCGTGATGGTTAGCGACTTCCTGGGCAGGCCGTATTCATTCAAAGCTTACGAAGAGTGGCTGAATGGGAATTAGGCGCGCATAGGGGCGGACGCCCTCGTCCGCCCGAGGCGCCGCAGTTCTGCAACGATCTTTAGCGAGCTTCGCTCTAACCCTGGACGCTGACGTCCGGGCCACGTGATTCTCGCGATTACCATCCTACCTTCTGTCCTTTGTTCTGTTCATCCAGCCACTTTTGCAGCGGGGCGAAGTAGTCCAGTAGCGCGGTTGCATCCATCTGGCGCTGTCCCGTCAGGGCTTCCAATGCGTCGGGCCATGGTTTGCTCTGGCCCATTTCCAGCATCTTGTTGAATTTTGCGCCAGCTTCTTTCGAGCCGTAGAAAGTGCAGCGATTCAGTGGGCCGGTGTATCCCGACGCCTGGCACAAGGCGCGATAGAACTGGAACTGCAGAATCCGCGCGAGAAAATATCGCGTGTACGGCACATTGGCCGGCACGTGATACTTGGCGCCGGGATCGAAATCCGCCTCGCTGCGCGCGACTGGGGGAGCGACGCCCTGATATTTCAAGCGAAGATCCCACCAGGCTTTGTCGTAATCGGCAGGAGTGATTTCGCCGGAGAAAACCTTCCACCGCCACTGGTCGATCATCAGGCCGAAGGGTAGAAACGCCACCTTGTCGAGCGCCTGGTTCAGCAGAATCGGAATATCGCTGTCGGCGGACGGCACTTTGCCCAAGAGACCGATCGTCTTCAGGTACTCGGGGGTTATCGCCAGTGCGATAGTGTCGCCAATGGCTTCATGAAAGCCGTCGTTGGCGCCGTTCTTGAACAGGAAAGGCTGGTTCTCGTAGGCGCGCTGGTACATGTTGTGTCCAAGTTCGTGATGAATGGTCACGAAGTCGACATCGCGAATCTGGATGCACATCTTGACTCGCAGATCGTCGAAGTTATCGATGTCCCACGCGCTGGCGTGGCAGACCACATCGCGATCACGGGGCTTGGTCAGGAGCGAACGCACCCAAAAGGTATCGGGCAACGGAGCGAAGCCCAGGGATTTGTAGAAGCCTTCGCCGTAGCCCACCATGCCCTTGGCATCAAGATTCTTGGCTTGCAGCAACGCGGTCAGATCGTAACCCCGGCTCTTCTCATCCAGACCAAGGATGGGGAAGACATTGCCCCACTCCTGCGCCCAGGGGTTGCCAAGCAAGTGCGCGGGAATTGGGCCGTCGGGAGGAACGACTTGCGGCCCGTACTTTTGCACCAGCCGGGCTCGAACATATGTATGCAAAGAAAGATAAAGCGGACGAACCTGCTGCCACAACCGCTCGACCTCGGCACTGAATTGGTCGGGAGTCATGTCGTAGCCTGCGCGCCAAAGTGCGCCCGTGTCATTGAAGCCAAGCTCCTGAGCTCCCTGATTCGAGAGCTGGACAAATCGCGCATAGCGTTGGCGCATGGGAGCACCGACTTTGTGCCATCCCACCCAAACGTCCTTCAGTTCGTTGGGATCGCGGCTGTCTCCCATGATCCGCTCGATCGCGGTGATGTCGAGGCAGTCGTCCGGCTTGCGGCAGTATTTGCCTTTTCCGTAGTCCGCATCGAGCGAAACGGCGATCTGCGTCATCTCTTTTCGCAATGCTGGATCCTTTGGAGCAGGCGCGGTCAGAGACAACCGTAGCAGCATGAATTTGCGAGCCAGTTCGGGCGGGAGTGAAAGGCCGTCAAAACGCTTGGATTGTTCGATCAACTCCGTGGTCGCGGCCGTGAGTTGATCCTGGGCATCGGCGGACAAAGCTTCTGTGTCATCCGTGATGAAGTTTTCCTGTACCCAACTGGCCCGAGCTGCCTTGACCTCAATCTCATTCAGCCGTGCCTCAGCCTGATTCATAAACTGCTCGGCGTCGGCGACGGTGGGTTTCGAAGCGGCGTGAGCTTGAATCAGGAACGAAAATGAAAATAGGAATAGCAGAACGCGAAATTTCATGCAGATCCTCCGGGTGAGCATTATGAAGGAGGAAAGGAGAAATGTCAGGTTCCACTGAATAATCTCCTCGAACACTGTTACCGTCGAAGCAAGGAATTTTCGACGGCTTCAGTGCCGCCCGGAGATCGCCCACGCTCGCGCAGGCAGCTCGATTGCTCCCTCTGAATCGGCGGTGAGCGAACTACGCAGCCGCTCTTGAATCGCGCTCCTCGTAGATTTATCGCGGGTCGCAAGATAGCTGGGAGCGGAGCCTTGTCCCGTCAGAAATGGTTGCCAGTAGTCGTCGAAACTTGTGAACCGGGTGATGACGTTGAGGGCCTGAACGCTCACTTCCTTCATGCGAGCGCCCTCGAAAAGCTTCCGCAACGCCTCGGGATTGCAGAGAGGGAAACGCCGAGCCTGATCGTATGCCAGCGCTTCGCGGTCAACGGCTGCGGCCGCATCCCAGAACTGGCGGAGGAAACGCGCCCCCTCGGCGTAGTCCCAAACGTAGACAGCGATGAGGCCATCCGAAATCGTAACCCGGCGCATTTCATCGAGCGCACGTTCGGGCTCCGGAACGTAATTCAACCCCAGCCCGCAGACCGCCACATCGAAGGTGGCTTCGTCGAAAGGGAGCGCCATAGCATCTCCGCTCTCGAAGTTGACCGCAGGGTGGGCGCGATGCTCGCGGGCAAATTCAATCTGCTGAAGAGATGCGTCTATGCCCGCAACTCGAGCGGGCGCGCAGCGTTCGACGATGGCTTCCGTGAGCACGCCGCTTCCGCAGCAAACGTCCAGCCAGCGCAAATTCGGGGGCAAACTCAACCAGTTCACGAACTCATCTGCCAGCAGGCGGCTCCAGCGTCCCATCCACTGGTCGTAGGCCGCTCCGGAAGTCCATCTGTCTATACTCACAAGATTGCGTCGGGACGAGGGCCTCGTCCGCCGGCCGATCGACAGTTCCTAGCTAGCCCGGACGGGGATGTCTGGGCCGACGTGAGCCTTGCCCCCGTAATACAGATCTTCCATTGCCTGGTGAACTTTGGCCGACAACTCTTCCATCTCGCGCAACGTGTATCCGGCAGTTGGGATAGGCTCACCCAAACGCATCTCCAGCGGGCGGCACTTCACGTGATAGGTATTCATGGGCAGCAGTTCGTAAGTTCCGACCAGCGCGATGGGCACGATATCCACTTGCGCCTTGATCGCCAGATAGAATGCTCCCGGCATGAATGGCTTGATCTCACCATCGGGAGTGCGGCCGCCTTCCGGAAAAATCACCAGCGGCAGCCCCGCCTGCAGACTCTTTACCGCCGAGCGGATATGCGCAATCGATCGTGTCGGCTTTTGCTGATCAATACAGACCTGACCCGACCGCCTCAAGTGCCACCCGACAATCGGGTATGCGAGCAATTCCTTCTTGAACAGAATCCGGAACTGGAATGGCAAATAAACGTAGAGCACCGGAATATCCAGCGCCGAGGCATGGGTCACAGCGTAAACATGCGGTTTCGATGTGTCGATCTTGTTCAGGCCTGTCACCTTCACTGGGGAAAGGATGGTCTTCATAATCAGCCACGACCAGAAGCACGCAAAGCCGTGCAGAATGCGACTCTTCTCGCCGAAAAAAGAGGCTGGAATGGAGACAATTCCGAGCACAACCGTGTACAGCCAGATGAGGGGATCGAAGATGAAATACGAGCGCAGGAGGCTAAGCCAGCCGTATTTCTTATCTGCGGGGACGGGAAAAATTTCGTCTTTCAGAGTCAGCTCGGTCACCCGATCTGAGGAGACGTTCGCAGACAGTCGCGAACCGCTCTGCTCTTCGCCTGCGGATGTGTGCACTTCCTGCATGTGAACGGCTAAACCCTTACCCCCAAGACTCGGATGGCCTCTCCTACAATGTATATCGAACCCGTTATAACTACTATGCCCCGGGGACCAGCCAGCGAACGGGCTCGATCGAGGGCGGAAGCTACGTCTGTAGCACTTTCGATGTCGGTTGCAGTGCGCGCGGCTGCTTCTCGAATCTCGTCCGGGGTCGCGGACCGCGGATTGTCGGCCCTCGTGGCAATGACCCGCGCCGCGAGCGGGAACAGGATCTCAGCGATCTCGCCAATCGCTTTGTCGCGCATTGCTCCAAATACGAACGTGAGCGGGCGGTCCTCATAGCAGGCGGACAGGGTGGACCGCAACGCCCATGCCCCTGCCGGGTTATGGGCTACGTCGAATATGTATTCGGGCGCCGTGCCCTGCGCCGGTATGACCTGGAAGCGTCCCGGCCAACGGGTTTCGCGAATACCGCGTTCGATCGCTTCTGGCGTAATCGGAAATCCGTGATGGCTGAGAACTTCCGCGGTCGCAATTGCGAGCGCGATGTTTCGCAATTGATGCCGGCCAACCAGAGGCGTCTCGACGGAAATCTGCTTCCCCATCACCTGTAGCGGATAACGTGAAGTCAGACATTCCGGCGCCGATTCGCGCGTCAGATACTGATCGCTACCCGGAGATACCGGAGGCACATAAGGCACTGCGCTCACGCCCTGCGCTCCCAATTCCAAAATCGTATTGCCAATCACGTCGTTGGCCTGCGGCTGTTGTGGCAGCGTCACGACGACTCCGCCAGGGCGGATAATGCCTGCTTTCTCGCGCGCGATCTCGGCTACGGTGTTGCCCAGGAACTTCTGATGGTCGAGCGAGATGTCTGTGATCACGCTCACTCGCGGTTCAATTACGTTGGTCGCGTCGAGCCGCCCGCCCATACCAACTTCCAACACCGCGATCTCCACTTTGTTTTGCGCGAAGTATTCAAACGCAATCGCGGTCAGCATCTCGAAGAAACTGGGATGCCAGGGCAACTCGCCGTCTTCGACTAAACGCTCCGCCGTGCGATCCACCACATCATGCAGCAAAGCGAAATCGTCGTCGCTGATTTCGCTGCCGTTGATGCGAATCCTTTCATTGATCCGCACCAGATGCGGCGACGTGTAAAGCCCGGTGCGCAAGCCCGAGGCTTGAAGAATGGAGGCCAGCGTAGCCGCCGTCGAGCCCTTGCCGTTCGTTCCGGCAATCAAGATGCCGGGAAACTTCCGTTCCGGATGATTCAAAGCTTCCAGCAACACCCGCATGTGTGCCAAGTCAAACTTGTGCGATGGGGTCTGCGTCAGCTCGTGACCGAGCGCGTACATGCGCGCAACCGCGGTTTCGTAGGACATTCGAAGCTATCAGCCGTCAGCTATCAGATTACCAGTTTGCAGGTTGCGATTCGGAGTTTGCCACGATAGAGCATTCAACCTAGAAAGATGTGGTCCGAACGGTGCTGGAGGCGGGTCCGCTGAGAGCTGATGGCTGAAAGCTGACAGCTATGCCGCCATGAATTCCAGCGCCCGCCCAATATACGGCTTCAACTGCTTGCGGGGCACTACGGCGTCGAGCATTCCATGCTCGAGCAGAAACTCACTGCGTTGAAAGCCCTGAGGCAACTTCTGCCGGATGGTTTGCTCGATCACGCGCGGCCCGGCGAATCCGATCAACGCCCCGGGTTCGGCAATATTCAAATCGCCCAGCATGGCGAAAGAGGCGGTTACGCCTCCCGTAGTCGGATCGGTCAGCACCGAGATGTAGGGTACGCGGGCTTCGTCCAACCGGGCTAACGCGGCTGAGATCTTGGCCAGTTGCATCAGGCTGATAACGCCTTCCATCATGCGCGCCCCGCCCGAAGCCGAAACGATGATGATGGGCGCCCTGCTCTCCGTCGCGTGCTCGATGGCCCTAGTAATCATTTCCCCTACCACCGCGCCCATGCTTCCACCGATGAACGAGTACTCCATGGCGCTGACAATTACCGGGCGCCCGTTCAGTTTGCCACGCGCATTGATGACGGCATCCTTGAGTCCGGTGTCAGCCTGCGCCTGCTCCAGTCGCGACGAGTAGGTCTTCAGGTCGGCGAACTTCAACGGATCGGTCGAAACCAGGTTGGCGTCGAAAACTTCGTACTGGTTGTCGTCCAAAAGCTGTGCCAGACGGGTTCGGGCGTCGATGCGGAAATGCTTGTCGCACTTCGGGCAAACATTCAGATTCTCTTCCAGGTCTTTTTTCCAGATGATCTGCCGGCAGTGCTCACACTTTACCCACAAGCCTTCGGTGCGGACTTTCTTCTCGCCGGTTGCATCCAGCTCACCGGATTCTCGTTTAAACCAGGTCATATTTTAACTAGCTTCTAGCTGCTAGCTTCTAGCTAGAAGCCAGAAGCTTCCTAATCAGTATTCGATCCCTCTCTGCGCCATCACACCCTTCTCATACGCATGCTTCACCTGGCGCATTTCCGTGACCGTGTCGGCTAGCTCGATGATTGTCGGGTGCGCATTCCTGCCGGTCAAGATAACATGAACCATCTCCGGCTTGGTCTTCAGACTTTCGGCCACCTTCGCCGGATCGAGCATGCCGTAGCTGATGGCATAATTAATCTCGTCAAGAATCACCAAATCCCAGGTGCCGGAGTGGATCGCCCGCGCGGCCTCGGCCCATGCTTCTTCCACCAATTTCACGTCTTCAGGGTCAGGCTTCTCGGTTCCGACTTTCACGAAGCCGCGACCCATCTGCTTCATGATGAACTTATCTCCAAACGCCTGCACGGCGTCGAGTTCGCCGTAATGCCACGAGCCCTTGAGGAATTGCAGCATCAGCACCCGCATCCCCTGGCCGACCGCCCGCAGCGCGGTTCCCATGGCAGCCGTGGTCTTGCCCTTCCCGGGCCCGGTGTTGACGATGATCAGACCGCGACGGATGTCCGACATACTGGGAATGATTGATTGTACCTTGCTTCGGCGGTCGCACGGGCGCGGAGGCGTGCGGCTACAACCGTTGGCCAAGTTTATTTTTGCGCTTTTCGGTGGGGCGGAACTGTTTACTTTTTCGTTAGCCGGCACCCCCTCCCCCCTGATCTCTTGGAATCATGGGATTAGGGCCACACTACCACCAAGATCTTTGAGTTATAAGGACTTAAATGCAAAATATTCCGGAATAAGGGGTTAGGAGTTTTCAAGGTTATCTTGAAGCTGACTATACAGTTATAGGATTAACTTGGACACGATATGAAACTCAAGCTGAAAGACGGGGTAAATCGAAAGGCATTTCCATTTTGGGACACAGCATGACAGAAAGCTCGGATAGCCATAGAGGCCGGGGAAATCCCCCATTGGCCTGACGCGGGCATGCAAACGAAGGCTCGTCATGGCATTAGGTTTTCACGCCACATTTTGCTGCGTGTTGTTCTTGCGCGTTGAAGGTGATGTCTTCAAAGGGAGAGTCGCGTAAACCTTCGTACCGGAATCGTCGGATTCGATCACCAAATCGCCGAGAAAATGGCGCACACGCTCGCGCATTCCTCTGATTCCGACTCCCGTGCCGCGAGACTGAATCTCAGCTAATCGTTCCGGGGACATTCCTCTTCCCTGGTCTTCAACTTTTACCTGCACGATGTCCCCTTCGCGCTCAATTCTAATCCGCGCGGTTTTGCTTCCCGAGTGACGATGGATGTTTGTCAAGCTTTCCTGAACAAGTCGGAATATGAGGAGTTCCATTTCTGAGGGAAGTCTTCCGAAGTTCTCGGGAACCTTCAAGTCGATCTGTAAACTGCTGCGCTCCGCCAGACCTTGCACGTACCAACTTAGTGCTGAGGAAAGACCGATTTCATCCAGCATCGGCGGATGCAGAAGATAGGAGGTTGTACGTATCTCTTGAGTCAGATGCTGAACCAAGCCTTCGGCATCCCGGATGCCTTTGGCAAGTTGATCAGGATTATTCTTAGCATCTTGCCCGAGCCGCGAAAGGCTCATCCCCAACGCAGCCAAAGTCTGCCCCGCACTGTCGTGCAGTTCGCGTGCTATGTGGCGCCGCTCCGCATCCTGCGACTCGAGGAGTCGCCCCGAAAGCTCGCGCAGTTCCAAGTTTCTTCTCTCAAGTTCCCGGGTACGGAACTGCACTTGAGTGTCGAGTGCATCTGCCAATATTCGATAACGCTCTTCGCTTTCACGCAACTCTCGCTCAATTCGTTTACGTTCGGTGATGTCGCGGGCAATTTTCGACGCTCCGACAATCTTTCCGCTGGCGTCCCGGACAGGCGAAATTGTGAGCGAAATATCGATGAGCGTCTGGTCCTTACGCACACGAATGGTGTCGAAGTGTTCGATTCGTTCGCCGTTCTTGATTCGCTTGATGATGACCGTTTCTTCGTCCCTACGATTGAGCGGGATGATCAACGAAATGTGCTGGCCTACTGCTTCGCTGGCGGTGTAACCAAACAACCGCTCCGCACCGGCGTTCCAACTGGTTATGATGCCGTCCAGCGTTTTGCTGACGATGGCATCTTCGGATGAGTCCACAATTGCGGCGAGCAAGCCGATAGCTTTATCTGCCTTGAGACGTAATGCTGGCAACTCATCCAAAAGCGACTCGCTGATTCTGTCTTTAGCCTGCGGGTCATTGAGGATGCAATCCGCCAGCGCTTCATGTGTCGCCAGTAGTTTGTTGACGTCATCTTCCAAGGCGATCTCAGGGTGTGTTTCAGTCCAGTAGTGCGCTGCCCGAACAAAGGCTAACAACAACAGCAAGTATTGAAGACGAGTCGGACCGAATAGCCGCGCCAGCGCGTCAAGACACAATAAATAGTCAGAAGTCTTCAAGAACACATGCGCTGCCAATACAAAGATGGGGTCTTCCATCCGCGTATTGGGCATTGGCATTTCAGCAATGGGTGCGGGACAGGCTGCGCACAACGAGAGACGAGACTGAAGTTCTTGTCCGCGTGGAAAAGGCCGTCGAAGGAGTTTAACAACTTCTTCGACACTTTGCGTGTGCACGGTCGGATCGCCAGCGGGTCGGCCAAGCCCCACCAAGAAACCAACATGACGGGCAATGCAGTAGCGGACTGCGCAAAAGCGCGACAAGTGGACGAAAAGACGCTCCTTAAAAACGGAGGGTAGAGGATTGTCGAGGTAGGCAGCTTGTGCGAATCCCCACAGTTTCTCGGTGATTTCGGAAGTCTCAGGTGCAAGACGGAAGAAATTGGGAAGAACTCCGAATCGCTCCTCTACTTGCTTCTCCAGTTCCGACATGGCACCGTCCCGGCCCGATTATATGCCTATTTTGGCTGAATGGCGGTATCCCGGCGGCTCTCCAAGAGAAGCGGTTTTGTTCGCATCCCGCGTCAGCCCAAGGGGTGCAGGAATTCTCAGGGTCTATAGCTATACCCATTACAGAAAGCGCACACGCGAGGCCGTGCCCACGCTGGCAGCTAGGCTCGAGGCTTTCCTAGGGCATGTTGACGACTTGGCGGAATTCAACCTTCCCGTCGCCGGAAGAAGGAGGTTCTTCTCCGAGCAACTTGGCGGTAAGGCGTAGCGCTTCTATTTCCTGTTTGACTCGCTGGATTTCCTGCTCTTTCATCCGAAGTACGTCGAAAGGGTTCTTCATGGGGGAGGGCTCCTTAAACAATCAACATCTGCGAACAACGTGGCATCAAACTCTAAACTGCCTCCTGAGAATGAGAAACATCACGAAGGTACCTGCCTGACTTCGCGAGCGGTTTTTCAGTGTCGTTTTCAGTGTCCCAGGTGGTAAGGGTGTCCTTTCAAAATAGTGAACGCGCGGTAAAGTTGTTCCAGCAATACCACTCGCGCCAGTTCGTGGGCAACTGTCATTTTTCCTAGAGAGAGTAACAAGTTCGCTTCCTGCCGTACCTCCTCGGTGAATCCGTTCGCCGGACCCACCGCGAATAACAGGGGAAAAGGATTGCGATCTTGATGATTCCTGAGAAACTCGGCGAACTCCTCCGAGGAAAGCTGCTTCCCACGACTGTCGAGCAGTACCAGCGTATGTCGAGTGGGCCGTGCCTGGCGGCCGCCGAGCTTGAGCAGGGCCGACTCATCTTTGAGCGTCGTGCCCTGGACATCGACGTAGCGAGACAAGCGCTTCAAGTATTCGTCGGTCAACGACTGGATGGCTGACTCTTTCGTTTTGCCAATCCAAGCAACTGTCAGCTTCACTTTGGGATTTAAGCATAAAGGGCGCAAAAACCACTAGGCCACGGATTCGCGCGGATCAGTTTTTTTCTTTAACGAACCGTGTAGATCTGTGAGAATCCGTGGCTGGTTTTTCTTATGCCCGTTTTCGTGCCGCCGTTCGCCTTGTCTTTCCCAGTTCCGACGGCTCCAATCGCTTGGCGGACTTCCACAGGCGCTCCAAATCGTAGAACTTGCGCGCCTTCTCCGAGAACACGTGCACCACGAAGTTGACGTAGTCGAGCAAAACCCATTCGGCTTGCTTGTAACCCTCGATGTGTGTCGGACGCTGCCCTGCCTTCTCCAGCCGTTCCTCGACTTCGTCCGAGATCGCCTGGACCTGTCGAGGGTTGGTCCCGCTGCATACTACGAAATAGTCAGTAAAGGCTCCCGATCCCTGTTCCAGTTCTAAAATCGTAATCTCTTCCGCCTGTTTTTCCTGGCAGGCGGTAATGGCTTCGGATACCTGTCGCTTCAAATCATTTTTTTTCATGCGATCGTTTTCGGTCGTTGGTCGGTCGTCGTTGGTCTCGCGGTTTCTTCATTCTAACTGACGACGTTACTTTACGTTGGATCGCCGTTTTCTGGATTTTGCCGCACGAAGGAAGGTCGCCAACCACCAACGACGAACGACCAACGGCTACCGGCTACCGGCTCCGATACAATCCCTGCTTCTTGATGTACTCGGCTACCGCAGGATCGACGAATTTCGTCAGAGGCTTCTTGGCTGCTACCGCGTCCCGAATCGCCGTTGACGAGACGTTTTGATGCAAGCCTTCCAGCAGATGAACCGTCGCACCCGCCAGGACGAGGTCGCCTTTTGCTGGTTGCCTGGCAAATGGCTTGGTCACCGACGATTTCGGACGTAGAGCTTCCGGCAACGCATTGGCGACATCCGCCAGGGAATATCCCGGACGGCTCGCCACAATGAATTCACATTCGCGGAAAAGTGCCGCCGCCTCGTGCCAGGTTGCAATATCCTTGAACGCATCGATCCCGATCAGGAAGAAAAGGTGGTCGCTCTTCTTGAGTGTCTGTTTCAATCGTCGAACCGTATCGATAGTGTAGTTCGCGCCCGGAGTGGCGTGTTCAGCCTGCCGCTTCTTGCTGTTGAGCGCAGCCGCAGGTGCCTCTTCCGGCGACTCCAGCAAGGATGGCACGAATGCCTTCTCATTCATCGTGGCCAACGCCACCATGGCGTAGCGATGAAAATAAGAGGCCAGAGGATGGCGTTGTTTGTGAGGTGGAATGTTGGCTGGGGCGAAGTAGATGCATCCCAGTTTGAAGTGTTCTTCCGCCCCCCGCGCCAACGCCAAGTGTCCGTGATGAATGGGATCAAAGGTCCCGCCAAGCAGTCCGATGTTCATAGGTGTCCAACAGCCAGACGCTGTGTTGTCGTCCTCCCCGGTGTATCTCTTGATTCACGAAATCCGGAATTTTGGGTACCGAAGTGATTCACAGGCCAAACTCGTTGTACATTCAGTTAACCGTTGTGGCAGTGGTTGTACTCATGGTCAGCGCCCGCCCGTCAGCAACCACCTGAACTCCCGTAACTCGCGGAGTTCCCGTTTTGGAACTAAAGTTGGTTAGGTATGCGACTGAAGCTCCCCCTTCTTCGCGCACGCTACATTCCCCCGGCTCGGGCGCCTATCCTCCGATACGGCG
>DATHPO010000092.1:0-14242 GCA_035483835.1 Terriglobales bacterium | reverse complement strand
CGGCGAAGGAACTGTAGAGAAGACCGAACCGCTTGAAGTCCGTATTAAAGCTGGTACGCGCGATGGCCAGCGCATTCGCATTCCCGGCAAAGGCAACGCCGGATCCCATGGAGGACCGACCGGCGACCTCTATGTGATCATTCGCGCCGGAGATCACCCTATCTTTCATCGGGAGGGCGACGATATTCATCTAACCGTTCCGGTGAGCGTTACCGAAGCGGCGCTCGGCGCCAAGGTTGAGGTTCCGACCATCGATGGCCGCGCCATGCTCAAGATTCCGCCTGGAACCCAGTCTGGCCAGAAGCTTCGGCTGCGCGAGAAAGGCGTTCCATCGGCCACCAAAGAAGGTGCCCGCGGAGATGAGATCGTCGAAATCAAGACGGCCGTCCCCATGCCCCGCGACGAGCGCTCGAAAGAAATCCTGCGAGAGCTGGCAAAGTTGAATTCTGAAGATCCGCGCGCGGAACTTTGGAAGAACGTCTAACGACAAATCTCTAAACCACGAGTTCATGATGCGGGATTAAGTTGCGGGAATTCCCCGAGGCAGCCTGGGTGCGTTCGCACGGTAGAGATCCTTCGACTTTGGCATCGTTCGCTGTGCGAACGACGCCTTCGCTCAGGATGACAGAGTTGGTTTGATAACAGAGTTTGTTGGGTCTTTGCGGCGGCAGCATTACCTCGGTCGCTGCTCCTCCGGAAAAAATATTTCTAATTTTCATCACTTTTTTTCCACAAGGCATCTAATTTGCCGTATTCTCACGATTGCGAACTAACTTCAGCGCAGCTTCCGGAATCTTAGTGCACCGGAAGGCCCAGAGCGCGTACCGGCGCGACGGGGTGGCTGAGAGTGATTCGCCCAAGGGAGGGAGCCATCGAAATTGGCAACAGCTAGCGCACCAAGTCAACCAATCCAGCCACCCGTAATCGTCCCCCGCCGGAAAAAATCCGTTCGACTCACTTTGTGGCCACTCGTCGCCGCCACCTTCTTCATGGTGTCGGGCGGAACCTATGGCACAGAGGACATCGTGCGCGGAGCCGGCTACGGAAAGGCCATCCTCATCCTGCTGCTGACTCCGATTCTCTGGAGCCTGCCTACTGCCTTCATGATTGGCGAGCTCTCGAGTGCCCTACCTTACGAAGGCGGCTATTACGCCTGGGTGCGCCGCGCCATGGGCAACTTCTGGGGATTCCAGGAAGCATGGCTCTCGCTGGTTGCGTCGATTTTCGACATGGCGATCTATCCGACTTTGTTCGTGCTCTATCTCACGCGGTTGTTCCCCTGGTTCGCCGAGGGATATCGCGGATGGATGGTCGGGCTTGCGGTCGTCGTCGTCTGCGCGCTGTTAAATGTTGCCGGTGTTCGTGTGGTTTCGACCACCTCCCTTTGGCTTCTGATCGTTCTGTCGGCTCCGTTCATTCTGATCGTGGCTATTGCGCCCTTCAAGATTGGAGCGCTGGCTCACGCTGTCACCAAGCCGACTACGTCTTCTGTCGATATTCTTACCGGACTGCTCATCTGCATGTGGAATTACATGGGGTGGGACAACGCCTCGACCATCGCGACCGAAGTCGAGCGTCCACAGCGGACTTATCCTCGTGCCATGCTGGCCGCAGTCGTAATCGTGGCCTTGAGCTACATCGTCCCGGTGGCCGCCATGTGGATGACTGGGCTTTCCTCGAGCGCATGGGAGACTGGATTCTGGGCGGATATTGCCGGGCTGCTCGGCGGTCCGCTGTTGCGCGTCGGGCTGGCGCTTGGTGGGATGATCAGCGGCTTCGGAATGTTCAATGCACTGGTCATGAGTTATTCGCGTTTGCCACTGGCGATGGCTCAGGACGGCATGTTGCCTCGCATCTTTGGCAAACTGCATCCTCGTTCGCGGGCGCCGTGGGTAGCAATTGTGGTCTGCGCCATCGGCTGGGCCTTGTGCCTCGGTTTGGGATTCGAGCGCCTGGTGACCATCGACATTCTCCTTTACGGTGCCAGCTTATCGCTGGAGTTTATTGCGCTCATCGTGCTGCGCGTTCGCGAGCCCGAACTGCATCGTCCGTTCCGGGTTCCCGGCGGGATGTTCGGAGCCGTAGCGGTCGGGATCGCACCCATGCTTTTGCTTGGATTCTCCATCGTACGTAGCGAGACCGAGCAGGTCCTGGGGATGAGTTCTTTCACTTTCGGAATGTTGCTTATCGCCGCGGGCGTACTGGCCTACCTTCTGAATCACGCGCTGAAGCCCGAGGGATGGGCTCCGGCTCCTCAGGAAAAGCCGGAAGCAGTCGCCTGAGAAACCGGGCCACGGATTACACGGCTGTGCACGGAACACAATAATCCGCGGAATCCGTGGCCTCTTGCCTTTGTTGTAGACTTTGAGCAATGACCAAGCGGAAATCCAAGGGCGCCTACATGATTTCGGCTGTGGCTGAGATGTATGGTATCCATCCCCAGACCCTGCGGCTGTACGAGCGGGAAGGGTTGCTGAAACCGTCGCGTACCGAGGGTAACACGCGCCTTTATACGGATGAGGATTTGCAGCGGCTGGAATTCATCCTGTCGCTGGCGCGCGACTTGGGGGTAAACATCAGCGGCATGGCGATCATTCTGCAGATGCGCGAGCGCATGGAAGAAATGCAGCGTCAGATTCAGGATTTTGTGAAGTACATCCAGGAAGAAGTGCTGGCGCGGGCCAGCGCCGCCGCCGACCCTTCGCGTGGCGCCATCGTTCCTGTGCGACGGGCTATTGTGGCTACGCCTCAGCAACCTGCTCGTAAGAAGTAAGACGGTTCGTAGATAGGGTAGGGATCCCTTACTTCGTTCGGGAGACAGTGACAGTTCGGGATGGCAGACGACAGTTCGGGATCAGGATCGTAGGGAGAGCCACTCGACTGTTGCCGTTGTAGCTCTCCGCAACTCGCGACTGGAAACTCCTACGCAGCCTTTTCGTGTTTTCTTCCGAAACCCATCCCTACTTTCACTCGTGGATCGATGGCGTACTGGTAGATCGGCGAACCGGCGGTAGGATTGGTGCAGATTGAAGCCCCGGCGTTGAAACTGTAAGTGTTGTCCGATCCATGGATCGTTCCCAGGCAGTATGTCCAAGCTCCATCGGAGGCCGGAGTCGACCAGTATGGCTGCTGCTGCTGAGGGTTGGCGAAGGCCAACTGCAGACTATCCACCACGCTTCGCGGCAAACCGTTGACCATCAGGGGAGACTGCACGCCAGCACTCGACGGTTCCGAAGTCGACCCCTGACCAAAGACTGCATTCAACATCAGGTTGTACCCTGTCGAGGTCGGGGAATCCGCCTGGAACACGCGAACCAGGACGTTGTAGCCTTGATTCGCATATACCTGCAATGCACTTGAGGCTTCCTGCAGAAAAGTCCAATCGGTTTGAGTCAGCGGCGACATGATCTGATAGAAACTGTCCTGCAACGGAGGGAGCAGAGCGCCTCCTGAGAGCCATACAGCGGATCGAAGCAACGGGTTGGTATTAGAATTGTCCGGCTGAAAGTTTCCAGCACTCTTTGCAGCGAGGGAAAAACCCAAATTGAGAAGGTAATTCATAGTCATCTCCTTTATTTGCAAAAGTTCTTATTTGCAGGGTCCTCGAGTTGCGGGTCGAGTCTTATCCTCGATAAGTGAAAAGTCAAGGAAAATCACCCTGCCCGCGTCTACGGGGAAGGCTTGGCTGGCACAGCACTCAGGATTTTCAGGTGGTAACGGGGATCGGCGCGAAGCGAGACAAATTCCGGTTCGTTCTTGATGTCGTTCAGATCCTGCCCAGCCTTGACGGCGACCAGAAGTGCGTCGAGCGCCTGATCGCGCTTCCCGCAAAGCTCGTACACGAGGGCAAAGGTGTACAGATCAGCCGGGTTGGTGTCGTGGACGCCTTCGAGAGCCTTCATTTCTTTGAGAGCTTTGTCTTTGTCGCCACTCTTGGCCAGATACATCGCCAAGTCTGCTCGCAGCTCGGGCTGATTCGGATTCTTGGCAATTTCTTCCGTTACCAACTGGATGGCGTTCTGATAGGCCGGCTTGGCCTTGTCTTTCTTGTCGCTCGACCACCGGTAGGCATCACCGAGGTTGCCCCAGCTGTCGTAATTATTCGCCCCCAGATCCACCGACTTCTCAAATGCGGGTACAGCCTGGTCGTATTTGCCCTGGTAGAACAGGATGGTTCCTAGGTTGGTATACACATCAGCGGCGGGCTTGATTTCGAGCGCATGCTGAAGCGCCGCGACCGCATCGTCGTCGCGACCCATGGAGTGGTAAACCGCACCCAGATTTCGCAGTGCCGGTACGTTGTCAGGCTCGAGCTTGAGAGCCATTTCCCAGGCTGCGGCCGCTTCCTTGAACCGGCCAGCTTGATAGGCGTTGAGACCGGTGGCGAGATAGGTCTTCCAGTCCTTGGGATCCAGCTGGAGTGCGCGCTGTAATTCCGCAGAGGCCTGATCGACCTTGCCGATCTTGTCATAAAGCAGGCCAAGATCACGATGAGGGATTGCGCTCTTAGGATCGAGATCAGCGGCGGTGCGAAACTGCTTTTCTGCCTCGGTCGAATCGCCGTCGCTCATCTTGGTCATACCCAGCGATACATGGCCGGCAGCGAGATAATTATCAAGACTAACGGCCTTGTTTGCGTATTCAGAGGCGAGCTTCATCCATTGGGGATCGGGGTTGGAAGTGTTCTTGTGGTCATAAGCTTCGCTCAGAGCGGCGTAGCTAGCCGCGGACTGGGGATCGAGTTGGACGGCTCGGTCCAGGAGCTTGATCGCACGATCGACATTGCCATCGCGATCAGAGTGATCCAAGTCTTCTCGGCCGTGTCGGTACAGGGCGTAGGCATTGTCCTCCATTGGCACTTCTTGCATTCCGGCCGGTTGAGCCATCTTCGGCTTTCTTAGCCAGCGCCAGCCCCCGATCACCGCCAAAACTAGCAGCGCGAGGAAGCCGGCGGCCATCCAAATTTGCAGTTTCGAAAAGCGCCTCTGCCAGGAAATCGGTGCTCGAGCCATATCGATCGTCGCGTCACTGGGATGCCAAGTCAGCGGCCCATCCACCAAACCCACAGCGCCTCGGCGCAACTCGCTGCCGACTTCGGCCATGGTCTGAATGCGCTTCTCAGTTTTTTTCTCCAGCATGCGCGAAATCAAAGCCACCAGAGGCTTGGGAACATCGGGCCGCATTTGGGTCAGATCTCGCGGAGGGCTGAAGTGAAGGTTGTGCAGCAGCGCGATCGAGTTCGGTCCGATGAAAGGCAAATGGCCGCTGAACATTTCGAACATCACGATCGCGAACGAAAAAATATCGGAGCGCGCATCCACCGGCTCCCCGCGCGCCTGCTCCGGCGACATATACGCCACAGTCCCGGTCACCGCCCCTGGTAGAGTCAGGGTGAACTGATTCGTCCTTTCCGCATCATTCTCGCCGTCCGAAGTGGCCATATTGGGATTGAACTTGGCCAGACCGAAATCGAGCACCTTGACCAGGCCGTCCTCGGTGACCATGATGTTTCCCGGCTTCAGATCGCGGTGAACAATGCCGGCGGCGTGCGCCTTGGTAAGCGCGTCCGCGATCTGAATGCAATACCGGATCGCTTCGCTCAATTCGAGCTTGCGATTCTTCAGCACCGACGAAAGCGTCAGCCCGCGCACGTACTCCATCACGATGAAGTCGGTGTTGTCCTCGGAGTTGACCTCGTAAATCGTGATGATGTTGGGATGATTCAGTGCTGAAGCCGCCATGGCCTCGCGCTGGAAGCGCCGCCTGGCAGTCTGCGTGAGAGGCCGATCGGTGGGAAGAACTTTGATGGCGACGTCGCGGTCAAGCCGGGTGTCATGCGCGCGGTAGACCACGCCCATCCCACCTGCCCCAAGATCCGCGAGAACGTCGTAATGCGAGAGCCTTCGGCCAATCACGGCTTTGTCCCTCGATCATACGCCAAGCAAGATTTTACACTCAAGCGGCCGCGGTGAAACAAACGGGTCATCTCGCGTGAAGACTGCTTCGCCCGGTTCGCGTGTTAATGTCGAGTCTGGTGAGAACCGGAGCTCGCATGTCGACTGCATCAGCAATACTCCGCCAGATGTGTCCGAGATGTCGCTCCGCCAGAATCTTCCGCAAGTCGATCGTCACTGGGTTTCCCCGCATGCACGAGCGTTGTCCAAGTTGCGGCTTGAAGTTTGAACGCGAACAAGGCTATTTTCTTGGAGCAATGTACATCAGCTACGGCCTGGCTTTGATCACGATTGTTGCGTTCGCGCTTCTGCTGTGGGCCCTCACTGCATGGTCACTGCAGAAAATAACTTTGGGGGCAATTCTGCTGTTCCTGCCGCTCGCGCCCGCGCTCACCCTTTTTTCCCGCGTTCTCTGGATTTATCTGGATCGGGCGATTGACCCGGAATAGGGTTCGCCAAACATGGGACTGGAGCAACACACGGTGCGATCAACCGGACTTTTACGGTTCGTAAACTGAACTGCCCAATCCGGCTTTGCGCGCGGATTCCTGCATATCCTCTAGCTGCTTCTTTTGTTGGTCCAGCTGTTTTTGCATTCGTTCTACTTCGTCCTGCTTGCGAATCTGCCCTTCGTTGTACTGAACGCAGTTCGCTACGCAATTCGGCCCCGCAAAATGAATCGAGGAATTCAGTTTGTCGATTTGTGACTGTAAGGTCGCGATCGAATTCCTTTGCGTTTCAATTTTCGCCTTCCACTGCTCGGCGGCGTGAATGTCGTTCGAAGCAGGCGCTGCGGGCGCTACGTCGTGTTCGTCAGTGCTGACGGAAGTGCTTGATTCCGGCTCGGTGCGCGCAGGAAGGTCCTCGTTCGTGAGTACCTTGCGTTCGGTGTGCGCGTCCTTTGCCTGCTTCTGGCGCTGCTCGCGCGCCACATTCCCGAGCGATTGGCCGTAACTGCCTGCCAAGGAGAACAGGACCACCCCGAATAAACCAACGACTTTGACCGGCATACGCATAGAAGACTCCCTGATGCGAGCTCCGCTCTTGGATTGCTCTCACATGCTATCGCCGCAAGCCCGCGGTGACGAAGTTACTGTCGTACCGACACCTATGATGGTCCGGCTGCCTGGGGAGAATCCTGTGAAATTCCGCACTCCGTCCTACTTCACCGAGTGGTACCATCCTTCCGATCACCATGAAACATCCACAATTCTTCCCTGCCCTGACCACCATCTTCCTAGTCTGCACTCTCATCTCGGGCGCTCAGACAGAATCCCCCCACCCCATCGTGCTGCATGCGGCGCGTCTGCTTGACATCGAAAACGGACGCATCTTGAAACCCGGCGAAGTGCTGGTGCAGGGCGAGCGGATTGAAGAAGTGGGCACAAAGGTGGCCCATCCTGCTGGGGCTGAGATCATCGATCTGGGTGACAGTACCCTCCTACCCGGATTGATCGATGCCCACGTACACCTATTTCTGCACCCCGGCGCCGAGGACTTGCAGACCGTCGAGGAGTCCGTGCCACAAAGGACCATCCTTGCCGTTCTCGCGGCTCGGGCGGACCTCATGGCAGGGTTCACCGCGGAGCGTGACATGGGCACTGAGGGCGCGGGCTCCGCTGACACGGCAGTGCGCAATGCAATCGATCAGGGCCTGGTTCCAGGACCTCGTCTGCGCATCAGTGGGAATGCCGTCGACATTCTTGGCGGGCATGAGGATGCCAATCACTTCAACCCCGCGCAACACGTGATGTCGAACGCGACTTACGCAAACAACGCGGCCGAGCTCGTGACCGTGATTCGCGAGGAGTTGAAGGAGGGCGCCGATTTCATCAAGATCTATGAGACCGGACCCGACGTGGTTCGCGATGGCCGCTTCTCCACCATTTTCCAATACACCGAGGCCGAACTCAAAACCGCTGTAGATGAAGCCGCGCGTTCCGGCAAGCGCGTTGCGGTTCATGCCACGGGCGAACCGGGCACACTTTATGCAGCGCAGGCCGGCGTCGTTTCCATTGACCACGCAAATCAGCTCGGCGACGAGACCATGCGGCTCATGCGCGAAAAACAAATCTTCGCTGTGCCCACATTCACCATCTTCGAATACTTCTCCGAACACTCCGACTCACCCGAACAGAGAGCGCACGATCGCCAGATGCTCGACTTGCACGGAATCGAGTTTCACAAGCAGCTTGCGGCAGGCGTGCCCATGGCCGTTGGATCGGACGTCGGACCGTTTCCCCACGGCACGCAAGCTCGCGAGTTCGAACTGATGGTGAAATATGGCATGACCCCGCTAGCCGCTCTACAAGCCGATCTGCTGAACGGAGCCAAGTTGCTCGGCTGGCAAGGACAGATCGGCGAGCTGAAGCCCGGCTATTTCGCGGACGTAATCGCTGTCCCCGGAGACCCGTCGCAAGACATCACCGTGCTGGGAAAAACAAGTTTCGTCATGAAGGGCGGCGTGGTGTATCGCAAATGACCAGAGGGAGACGGGTGAGCAAGGGTTTCGCGATCTCGCGGCCCGGCGAAAGTAACTTGGAAATTCGACTCTCCTTCTTGTACGCTCCCCACCAGAGCATCTCCGAATGAGCGCCGAACGCCAACTTCGTGCCGTGCAGATAACCTGCATCCTTTTCGTTCTTGCGTCTTTCAGGGTCAGCCTAATGGTGCAAGGGAGAACTCACGGGAGTACTTTGATTCAAGGCATTGTGATTAGTTTGGCGCTCTCGTGTGCCGTACAAGGGTTTACATTCCAGCGCCGGATAGTCAAAGGCCCCGGTCCGTCTCGACGACCATCCAGATTATCAACACCGTTTACCCGGTGGAGGGCGGGAAATCTTGTGCGGCTCGGATTCGCAACCGCAGTGGCTGAATGGGCATTAGTCCTCAGCGAAAACGGGGGTCGCGCATTGCCGGTCAATGCATTGTTTCTCATCGGAGCGCTTCTTCTGCTGTCTTGGAGTCCCGGAGTAAGGCCGGACGCAAAAGAAACGCAACGCGCAAGCTGACCCAATGTTCTGGCCTACTCCGAACGCCCCAGCACCTGCCGCAAAATCAGCGTCTCAATCTCCCGGCGCGATTGCCGGATCTCCTGAATCTCATAACGCCAGCGCTTGATCTCCAAATCTTTTTGCTGGAGATAGGCCTCATGTCTCTTCAGGAAAAGCGCCAGTATCTCGTCCTCTCGCGAGAGCATCCCCGCATGCGCGGCAGCAGGATTAACACCGGCTCTCGCCTCGAGCGACTCCGCTAAGCCATGCGGCTGGGCAGCGATGTCCATATCTTTACCGTCGCTCGGCAGCAGTCCCACAAATTCCAATCCGAAACAATAGCCATTGCGATCACGCACCGACGCGGCGACCCGAAGGCGATGGGAAGTTTGAAACTCCACTTCCATCAGATCACCTGGCTGCAGCGGCACGCCTCCATAGAGCGCCATTCCGCCCTGGCTGATCTCGGTGGTCAACCCGGGCACAATAATTTCCGAAGTGTCGTTGGGAGTAATGATGCGGACAGGCAGCTTCACCTGGTGTCGCGGCCAACGTCGAGTGTTTGGGGGAGCCATCGCTATTTCAGTATTTGCACCTGGAAGAGATAGAACGCGCAGCCCAAACCGAGAATTCCCAGGGCAACCGCTCCCGCGGCAACTTTGAAGAGCCGTCCCCGCGGCCGATTCTCAGAACTCGACGCGGCCCTGAGCTTGTCCATCCATTTTTGTTCAGCCGCATCCGCATTCGCGCTGTTCAGATTCAACGATGACTGAATGGCCGCTCCCAATCGGCGGCGATCGTCCACCGGAAGCGAAACAAAGCGAAATGGCTGTTGTGTGCTGGTGAGCGGGCTCAACATTTCGGCCGCACCCAGTACGGTTCCGGCGTGAGTCAGGAACATCACCTTCACCTGCGAGCCCTGATCGATCGGGCTAGGCAGGGAAAGCAGTCCGCCATTTACGGAAAGGACCTGCAGTTTGCCGGAAGCGCGTTGACCATCCTGAAATCGAAGGACTGCGGGCGTGAAGTCTGCGAGATTGATTCGCGGCGCGCGCAGCGGAGCGTGCAGTTGGGAGAGGCCGTCCATATTCCATGCCAGTATGGAGCGCACCCGGCACCAACGGGAGATTACGAAAGGAGTTGTACGAATTCCATCTTCCGAATTCGGTCTTATTCGCCTGCTTTCGTAATGTGCGCAATCTCTCGACGCATGGCATAGTGGAACTCGTAATGGCCGACTTCCCCCACACCAGACGAAAAATCCGTGCCCCTCGCGTCAATCTGTGGGGAACTGTTTCCGCGACAATTCAACTGGAAAATGGCCGCCAACTGTGGGCCAAAATGCTCCGGCTTTCGACCACCGGAGGCTTGCTTGAACTTCCCAATTGCCTCGATGAGGGCGTATCCGTAAACCTGACCATGCACCTCGGCTCCAGCGCGGTACGCGGGAAGGCCGCGATGTTGTTCCCCATGTGCGCCACGCAAGGCTATCTGCAGCCTTTCCGCTTCACCGACATGCGCGACCAGGAACGTTTCGCACTTCAGGCTGAAATCCGGGAATTGCTGCGGCAGACCAGGCTGCTGTCAACGGGACGCCGCCCCACCGGCCTGATTCGACCCCGATTCCTGCCGAAGTCCCTCTGAGTCAGCCAGGCTTCCCGACCCTCCCGCAACCCGCTCCATGGGACTATAAAGGAAGATGAAACGAGTCCGCAGCAGTCGACTCGATTTCCCCAGTGCGAGTTGCCGGGACCCCGCAACTCAGGTTCCGCAACCCAGGAGACAGAAACGATGCCTTCCTCACCCACCAGAAAACACGCGGGCCCTGGACCAGCCACGGACCAACCCCCAGTCCCCGAGCCTACGTTTGCGGAGCGTACGCGTACCCTGATGTACCTGGGCCGCATTGGCAGCCTCTCGACTCTATCGCGGAAACAGCCGGGGTTCCCGTTCGGATCCGTCATGCCCTACGGGTTGGACGATCAAGGCCGCCCCATCTTCCTTATCAGCAGCATGGCCATGCACACCCAGAACCTGCAAGCCGACCCTCGCGCCAGCTTGCTCGTTACTCAAGATGCCGCTGACGGTGATCCGCTCGGAGCATCCCGCGTGACTTTAGTAGGAAACGTTCAGCGAATACCGGAGCCGGAGGTCGCTGAAGCTCGTGCTCTCTATCTGGCACGCTATGCCAACAGTAAGTACTGGGTGGACTTTGAAGACTTTTCTTTTTACCGCATGGAAGTGGTGGATGTTTACTATGTGGGCGGGTTCGGAGTCATGGGTTGGGTATCTGCCTCCGAATATAGCCATAGTCAACCCGATCCTCTGTCTGACTCCATGGCCGAAATCATCGAGCACATGAATGCCGACCACAAAGATGCGCTCGTCCTGCTTGCACGAGAATTTGCTCGCATTGAGTCGCAGGAAGCGACCATGACCGCCGTCGACCGCCTCGGCTTTCATGCGCGACTGAAAACCGAAGAGGGTATGCGCGGTACTCGGATTCCCTTCTTACGGGAAGTGCGCAGCTCGGGCGAGGCGCGGACAGTCCTGGTCGAAATGGTGCAGGAGGCTCGCTCGCAGTCCAAATGAAGGATCGGGGGCGAGCGAACTCGCCCCCCTAAATGCGCTTAAGCTGCGGATCTTTTGGATCCGCCGGCCTGCGCAGCCGCCGTTGCCTGCCCTGCAGGCTTACCCGTGAGCGCAGCCAGCAACTGGGCCCCATCCGGACTGCCAAGTCCAGTGCACGCATCCCATCCTGGACCTGCGCTAAAGGAGCCGTTGTTGCCTTGAGTAACGTCGTGAAATCCCGACGCTTCGACCGCCTGCGTGTAGATCAAGGGGTTGAGGTACCCGATTGGTTTTCCCGTCTGCTGATTGATGAGCGCCACCAGCGCCGCCCACAAGGGCGCAACCGCGCTGGTGCCGCCGAACACAGCACTCTCTCCATCGACCAGAACGTTATATCCGGTATTTGGGTCGGCGTCGCCGGAGACATCCGGCACGCCTCGCCCGCCACCGGTAATGCCGAATGCGCTCTGCCAGGTTGGAAGCGGGAACACGCCGCTAAATCCGCCGCCACCGGCTCCTCCATTGGGCTGGTTGTTCCAGACCGTTTCGTTGACGATTTGATCGTTCGAAGCTTGCAGTGTGGTGCCACCACAGCCCAGTACGAACGAATCGGAAGCCGGAAAATCCACGTGGTTGTTGCCGTCATTCACGCCATCGGACGAGCCATTGTCACCCGAAGCCACGCAGACAGTTACGCCCATGGCCGCAGCCGCCTGGAAAGCTTCGTCATAGTTCGTGAGCGACTGCGCGGTCCATTGCGACTCGGCCGAGCCCCAGCTGATCGAAATGACCGACGGTTGATTGGTGCTGTCGTGGGCTGCCGTGGTGATCGCGTCCAGAAAACCTTGATCGGTGTTCGGGGCAAAATAGACAACGATCTTCGCCGCCGGTGCAATCGCGCCCGCCACTTCAATGTCGAGCATCACTTCACCATCAGCGCTGTCCGGAGTGCTTGGGCTGTTGCTGCCTCCATCGACAGACACCGAGATGACTTGCGGCACATTGATATTGAGCGAGCCAAAATAGTTGCTCAGGTCATCCAGCTGAAACCCTCCACCCAACTCAATGATCCCGATGCATTGGCCTGTTCCGTCTCCCTGCGGGTAGTCATAGATTTTCGCCACTTCGTTGGGATCGTGCGAGGCCGTTGCGGCGTGACTCTTGATTCCCGGAGACTGGGGCAACCGTCTGAAATGCGGTTCCGCCTGAGGCCGGTTGTCGAGACCAAATACTCCTTTGACAATGTCCGCATACTCCGCGGGCACACTGATGGGCCCCGTACGGCCGCGGAAATTTCCCTTCGGGTGGCTGTACTCTTTCAGTTCCACGTTGAAGGCTTTTTGCAGGTTGCTTACGGTTCCTGACAGGATTACGGTCCGGCGCGAGAGCTCTGTGCCGGTCTCGTGAACCTTGAGGTTGAATTCCTGAGCAAACTTCTTGATCTTTTCGAGATCGGCGGGATCGGCGCCGTAGGTATTCTCAAAATCGGTGCGTGACATGTGCTTGAAACCGGGCTTTTCCAGTTCACTCCTTAACTGTTTATGCTTGGCCTCGGATTTCGAGCGCAGTCGTAGTGAGACTTCAACGACCTGGTCGGGATGGGCATTGTGAATCAGGCGCGCACCACGGACGGGCTTACGTTCACTGCCAGTAACGACGCTATATTTTCCTGTGGAAGTCACAACTGCTCCTTCGTTCGGGGGAAACAGACCGGCTGGGAATAGATCGCGACAGGAGTCGCACAGGCGAGGGAAGTCCGGGGGTCGTCCCGCCGTTCACAGAGTCCCGAATCGAGCCGAGAATATCAGAAAAATAAAATTTATCAATACCAATTTTGACGGAATGATTCGGAAGAAGTGTGTTCGTGTTCCACTATGGAACCGCGCGTTGTCGCTCCACCATAGTCATGCTGATCAGTGTGACGCTGTTTACGGTCTCCAGGGCAGGCGCGCGTTGGGCCGCGTTCCTCTGGCTCTTTGCCCTTTGGGATATCGCCTACTACGCCGGGCTCTGGGCCACCGTGCGATGGCCCGCTTCCCTCAGTGGTCTCAAACGGCCAACCTGCCGGTTCTGGTTACCGATAACGCTACACCACAGTCATCTTGTCCAGCTTGCGAACCTGCTTCACTCTAAGACTGTGGAGAACTCCGCTAAATCGAGCCCACCGATCAAATGACTGAAATCAAGACCTCTGCACCCGGAGCGGACTGGACCAAGCTTCTCACCGACCCGGAAATTGTGAGTCATCTCGGCGAGCTCCTGCAGGCTTATCGGGATGCCGAGGCCGGTCAACGCGATCGGGTGTTGCTTGAGACCATGCGCAAGATCAAGAGCAGAGGTCCAAGGATACAGTCCACGACGTCAGCTTCTCCCAAACCTTCACCAGAGCCCCCAGTCGCGATCACGCCAGCGGCGACGCCACCGTTTGAACCGGATATTTTCACTCCCTGCTGGGGCCAGGATCGGCGGCGCTATCCGCGGATGAAATGTTTTGTCGCAGTCGAGTTGCGCATCGATGGGTCGCCCACGCCAGTTTGGGGCAATCTGTCGAACACCAGTTTGGGCGGAGGCTTCGTAGAGACAGCGACTCCAGTCAAAACCGGAGTCAAGCTGGAAATCGGACTCTGGGTGGCTAACGGGAAAATCTGGGTGAAGGGTTTGATCCTCAACGGAATCGTGACCCGGAGCAATCCCACTTTTGGAGTTCGCCTTAAGTTCGACAAC
>DATHPO010000091.1:0-31596 GCA_035483835.1 Terriglobales bacterium | reverse complement strand
TTCGACACCATGATTACCGAGAAGACGCGCAACATTCTGATTGAATCGGCGTGGTGGGACCCAGTCACGGTTCGCAAGATGTCTCGACGGCACGGGTTGCACACGGATGCGTCCCATCGCTTTGAGCGCGGCGCTGATTATGAGTCCACTGTGCTTTCGTGTGATCGCGTGGCCGAACTGATTTTGCAGTCGGGTGGCGGTGAACTGGTTGGTGGGCTGGTTGATGTGGTCGCACGGCGGCTCGACCAAGCTCCATTGGCGTTACATCTTTCCGAGGTGCGTCGTATTCTCGGGGAGAAGCTGGAGGCGGCGGAGATATTGCGCATTCTCCGGCGGCTGGGTTTCGAGTTGATCCCGGAACCTGGGGAAGACCTTGAGTTCACGGTGCAGGTTCCGAGCTGGCGGCTGGATGTAGAACGTGAAATTGATGTGATCGAAGAGATCGCTCGCCTGCACGGGTATGACAAGTTCGCTAATACTCTGCCAGCGTATGTTGGCGCGGTCGTCGAACTGCCGGATGCGGAGAAAGAAAAGAAGCTGCGGACTTCTCTGCTGGCTTTGGGTTACGACGAAGCGATTTCGCTGACCTTCATCTCCCATCAGGATGCGGAGCAATTTTCGTCGGTGCCGGTGATTGAGCTGGCGAACCCGCTGAGCGAGGAGGCCTCGGTGATGCGCACCTCGATGGTACCGGGCATGTTGAACATGCTGGCCTACAACCTGAACCGGGGCGCGAACCATGTTCGCTTGTTCGAGGCAGGAAATGTGTTCGAGGCGGCGGGCGAGAAGACGGCGGAATTCAAGCGCGTCTGTATGGGTGCGACAGGCAGTGCTGTGAAAGCTGGCGTGCATCAGGCAGCGAGGCCGATTTCTTTTTTTGATCTCAAGGGGGATGTGGAAACATTGTTGAGCGCCTTCCAGCATGTTGGGCTTGAATACAAGGCCGATGCAGCGGATTATTACCATCCTGGGCGTTCGGCGTGCGCAGTGATGGATGGCGAAGTTGTGGCTCAGTTCGGGCAGATTCATCCGGAGATCGCGGCGGGGCGAAAGCTCAAGCAGGATGTTTTTGTGGCAGAGATCTATTCGGATCGGCTGTTCAAGCGCGGGCTGCGTGCGGTGCGGTATGAGGCGTTGCCACGATATCCGGCGGTGGAGCGCGATTTTTCTTTTATCTTTGACGATGTGGTTGCATTTGCGACGATTGCAAGAACTGTGGCAGGGTTATGGTTGGGCGAGCTGCGGAGTTTCGTTCCGGTAGAGATTTTCCGTGGTGGTTCCATTCCAGCGGGCAAATATTCTTTGCTGCTTCGAGGTACGTTTCAGTCCGGCGAGCGGACTTTGCGCGAGGATGAAGTGGGGCGTTGGTCGGGGGCGATTGTGCGAGCGCTTGAAGGTTTGGGTGGGACTTTGCGGGCTTCGTAGGCGGCGATGAGGTTCGGGTAATTTGGTTGAAATTCCCTTTTACATTATTGCCGATGCCCGCGTCACGGGGTCCTTCGACTACACCATCGCAATCGCTCCGCGATTGCGATGGTTCCGCTCAGGATGACATCTTTAATTGTGTACGTCGGATGGCATCTTTAATTTTTTGCGTCGGATAATTTGTAGCTGTCCCTACGTGTTCTCAATCGATCCTACCTTTCTTGTGCTAGTCTGAGCGCATCATGGCTGATGTGGTTATCCAACCGAAGCATTTTCTCAGCGACAAAGTTGAATGCTTTACCGAGTCCGTCATCCGCGAGATGACGCGGCAGGCCATGCTGCATGGAGCGGTTAACCTGGCGCAGGGCTTCCCGGATTTTCCTGCTCCGGCCGAGATCAAGCGGGCGGCGCAAGAAGCGGTTGCCGCGGACGTCAATCAATACGCGATTACCTGGGGCGCGAAGAATCTGCGGAATGCGATTGCTCGGCAGATGCAGGAATGGCAAGGGATCGCGGTTGATCCGGAGACGCAGATCACGGTGTGTTGTGGCTCGACCGAGGCCATGATTTCGACGCTGCTGGCAGTTTGCAACAAGGGCGACGAAGTGGTGATCTTCGAACCGTTCTACGAGAATTACGGGCCGGATTCGGTGCTGTCCGGCGCGAAGCCGGTATTCGTGAAGCTGCGTCCTCCTGTCACAGTCGACGGTGAATGGGCGTTTGATGAGCGCGAGTTGCGTGCGGCTTTTCATCATCAGACCAAAGCGATCATTCTCAACACGCCCAACAATCCAACTGGCAAAGTTTTCGCACGCCGCGAACTGGAGTTGATTCGCGATCTGTGTGTTGAGTTCAACGTTCTGGCCATCACGGATGAGATTTACGAACACATTCTTTACGACGGCACGCAGCACATTTCAATGGCGAGCCTGGAGGGCATGAACGAGCGGACGGTTACGATTAATGGTTTGTCGAAGAGTTACAGCGTGACCGGGTGGCGGGTGGGGTGGGCGGTTGGACCGCCAGCGATCACAAATGCGATTCGCAAAGTTCATGATTTTCTCACCGTGGGTGCTCCGGCTCCTCTGCAGGAGGCGGGCGCGGCTGCTCTGGGTTTGCCGCGTGCTTACTACGAAAATCTCGCTCATGGATACTGTGCGCGTCGGGATCGGCTCATGCCGGCTTTGGAGGAGGCTGGATTCCGGTGCTTTCGACCGCGTGGGGCGTACTACGTGATGACGGACATCAGCGCGTTTGGGTTCGACGACGATGTCGCGTTCACGAAATATCTCGTGAAAGAAATTGGTGTGGCCGCGGTTCCGGGATCGAGCTTCTACAACGATCCACGGGATGGGGCGAAGCAGGTGCGGTTCGCGTTTTGCAAAAAGGACGCGACTCTCGATGAGGCTGGACGACGGTTGAGGAAATTGCGCCCGGCCTAGCCGAGCTTCGCTCGTCTCGAACAGCCGGGGGCGGCTGTTCCCACGTGAGCAATGGCGGCTTCATCTATGTGATCCATCCACAGGGTTGTGCGGTATACTGCGCTGAAGATCGAAAATCTTTGTGGGGAAGAAGTGCAATCATGGTGGTGAGAATGGCTGAAGAAGTATCCGCGCAGGTTCCGTCTGATGATTTTCACGCGCTCGAACAGAAAGTCTATCGCACAATTGAGATGTATAAGGCAGCGCGGGAGGCGCGAGCGGCATCGGAACGCGATGCGCAGCGACTGCGTGAGCAGTTGGAAGAACGCGAAGAAGAAGTCGAAGGCCTTCGCCGCGAAATGGTGCAGCTACGGCGGGAGCGCGAAGAGATTCGCGGCCGGGTGGAGAAAATGTTGCAGCAGATCGACACTCTGGCGGAAGAGCAGGCAGCGAGCTGATCGGCGCTCTGGCTAAGGTTTGACGGGACGGTTCACAGGAATGGAATAACTTATGGCGAGCGGTATCAGGCAGCCTGGGGCGAAGAACGCTGGTGAGAACAGCGTGCGCGTGGAGATCTTCGATCAGGCTTACAATTTGCGCGGGTCGGATGCGGAGTACATCCTGAAGCTGGCCGAGTACGTGGATGCCAAGATGCGGGCGGTGGCGGAGCAGACCCACACCGTGGACACGGCGCGCCTGGCGGTGCTGGCTGCGCTGAATATCGCCGATGAATATCATTTATTGAAGCGGAACCAGGATGTTGGCGCGGTGGACTATTTGAAGCGGGCACATCATCTGGCGGATGCTTTGGATGAAGTGCTGGAAGAGAAGCGGCGAGCGGGGTAGTGTTTTCGAGTTTCGCTCGACGGACAGCCGGGGGCGGCTGTCGCACGTGGTTTCCGGATTATCCCCTTACGAAAGTTGCTGGCAAATCGAGTGCCAACTATTTGTGCACTGCCCCTTGCGAATCGGGCGGGATTTGCCTAGGATTCGGAATGAAAGCCGACCTGCGAAGTTGGTGATGGTGGTAACCGATTTTTGAACCAACACCGAATGAACGGGGGCCTGACTCGTACAATTAGATCCGGTGTGCGATGCTCCGCCACGCGGAGATGCCTAAAGGGTCGCGGCGGGTTCCCACTGTCTAACGACGGGTTCATTCTCGGCCTACCACACGGCTAGGTGGGTCGGCTTGCTTCTTCTTGTGGTTCCTTCCCTGCTACACTAGCGGCTACTAATCTCAAATGCTCTGCATCTAACAAACAGTGTTCCCACGACTCTTTCATACTGGCAACTTCAGTTTGCCGACCTACGGACTTCTTGTGTCGTTGGGCGTTCTGATCGGATTGTGGATCAGCGTGCGCAATTCGGAGAAGCAGGGGATCGATGGGGACGACGCGTGGAATCTGGGCATCCTGGTGGTGCTGTGCGGAATTCTGGGCGCGAAGATTCTTTACATTGTGAACGACTGGACCTACTACAGCGCTCACGTGGGAGAGATTTTCAGCTTTGCCACGCTGCAGGCTGGTGGAGTGTTTTCCGGTGGGTTGATCGGCGGTTTTTTGGCGGCGGCCTGGTATGTCCGGAAGCATCGCATGCCGGCGCTGGCCACTTGTGATGCTTTCGCGCCGGGATTGGCTTTTGGGCACGCGCTCGGACGCGTGGGTTGTTTCGCCGCAGGCTGCTGTTATGGCAAACCGACCAATCACTTCTGGGGCGTGACGTTTACCAGTCCCATAGCGCAGGCTTGGGTTGGTACGCCGCTGGGAGTTGCGCTTGAGCCCACGCAGCTTTTCGAGGCGGCGGTCGAACTGGCGAATTTCTTTATTTTGATGTGGCTGCTGAAGCGGAAGAAGTTCGATGGGCAAGTGGTCGCGGCTTATTTCATCCTTTATGGTGTGGCGCGCTATTTCCTCGAGTTCCTGCGCGACGACCCGGGACGGGGATCAGTGTTTGGCGGGATCATGACCGGAACCCAATTGATCGCGATTGGATTGGTCGTGTTGGGTGGGCTAATCTGGTGGCTGCGGCCGGGGTTTAAGGCGGTTCCGGCGCAGGCTGCTCGGTAAATCTCTTTTCACCACAGAGACGCAGAGACACAGAGAAGACATTTGCTTTTCGAATCTTTGCGCCGGTGATCGACGGTCGCGGTATTCTTGGCGTGCACTACTTTCGCTGCGCTTGGACAATTTCCCTAAAACTCTGGTTGCGACGAACGAGGATGCGGGCAAGCGGCTGGACCAATTCCTGGTCAGCCAGCTTGCCGGCACCAGTCGGGCTCGCGTCCAACAATTGATCAACGAAGAGAAAGTGCTGGTCAATGGTGATCTGGCGAAGGCCTCTCTACGCTTGCGAGGAGGAGAACGGATTGCGATTCTCGGTGAGGTGAAATCTGCTCCTCTGCGGGCGATGGCTGAGGAAATCCCGCTGGACATTGTTTACGAGGACGAGGACTTGGCGGTGGTGAACAAGGCGGCTGGGATGATGGTGCATGCTGGCGCGGGTGCCACCGAGGACGAGCGTAATCGCGGGACACTGGTGAATGCGTTGCTGCATCGGTTTGGGGAACTCTCGGGGGTGGGTGGAGAGTTGCGACCAGGAATTGTGCACCGTCTGGACAAGGCCACAAGCGGGCTCATCGTGGTGGCGAAGAACGACGAGGCGCATCGCAAGCTGGCGGCTCAGTTCGCACGGCGTGTGGTCAAGAAAACATATATCGCGTTGGTACACGGATGGGTCAAGCAGGACCGTGGGACGATCAGCAGCAGCATCAGCCGCGACCGGGTGCGGCGGACCCGCATGACGACCAACCGTTCCGGAGGGAGAGAAGCGATCACGCACTACACCGTGCAAAAGCGGATTGATTCAAAGTACGGAAAGTTCACATTGCTGGAACTGCGGATCGATACCGGGCGGACGCACCAGATCCGGGTGCATCTGGCTTCGCTGCGACATGCCGTCGTGGGCGACGCACTATATGGGGCGCCACGCGAGATGAGCGCGAAAAACGAAGCGGGCATTTCTCTGCCGAGAAATTATCTTCACGCGACGGCGTTGCGGTTCCAGCATCCCCGGACCGGCGTGGCTCTGTCATTTGAGCGGCCGTTGCCGGAAGAGCTGAAAGGTTTTCTGGAGAAGATCGGAGCGATGTGAAGCAGGGACGGCCGACGCTCTACTATCGTTCGAAGTGGAAAATGTCCAGCACCAGATACGTGCTGGGATTCACGAGCGCTACGTGGCCGCCGATCACAAAGTGCTGGTAGCCCTCTGGGGGCGGAGGCAAACGCTGCTCCAGATCCTGGGGACACGGCACCATCATTCCGCGCAATCCCGGGGGCAGCGTCCCGCGCACTCGTAACTGCTTTTCGAGTCCTGGAGGAAGCTGATCTCTTTTGGCCAGCCCGGGAGGCAGACGATCGCCTTGGTCGTAATACCATCCTCGCATCTGGTCGCGGTCGTGCTCGCTGTAGTAGTGCTTCCCTTGGTCATCGTCATCGTCGCCGTCGTGTTTGCCATGGCCGTGTTTGTCCGCCAACGCCGAACCAGTCAGGGCGAAGCTTATTGCCAGGCAGACGTGCAGCCATCGTCTTGATCGCATGACTTCGAGCCTAGTGAACTGAGCGAACATGGGCAAATTACCAACGTTGTTGACCCCGGAGGAGCAAGGCTCTGTCCAATCGAGCGGCGCTCGTTGAATTTCGTTTACAATCAGCAACCATACCTACTAAAACGATTTAAGGAGCAAGTCTTGAAGAATCGGATGGCGGTTCTCGTATTGCTGGTTGAATGCTTTTCCCTGTTGGCCGTGTGTGCGGCACAGACGATCCAAGTCGACATAACGCCCGCGCACTCGACGAATCGATTCGCGCCCAACCAAACGCTTGGTGCGGGGGTTGATCGTATCCCGGCAGCCGCGATCGACCATGACTTGCTTCAGCCTACTCTGGACAAGGTGTTTGCTTCGGGCTGGCAGCCGGTGACCTATCGCCAGAATACTGAACTTGCGATGGAGGCCTGGCACTGGAATCCGCAGGGAACCTGGAGCGATCCCAGTGGAAAGGGTTACTTCACAGGTTCCGCCACCCCGACCGAGACCATTCGCTACTCCTACGGATATTCGCTGCCTCACCGCGGGACCACGCGCAACGACGGAACTGGCAACGCTGGTTTCTCGCGGCTTACGGATGGCGATCTGAATACTTATTGGAAAAGCAGTCCGTACCTGACCCAACGTTTTACTGGTGAAAGCGACTCTCTCCATCCGCAGTGGGTGATTCTAGACCTCACGCAAAATCAAATGGTGGACAGTATTCGCATAGCATGGGCGAACCCATACGCGACTCATTACGTGGTGCAGTATTGGACAGGCGACGATCCCATCAAGGCTCAAACCAAAGGCGTGTGGGAGACTTTTCCGCATGGCACGATTACGAACGGGAAAGGCGGAACTGAAACCATCCGATTGTCCGACGGCCCAATGCCCATCCATTTCGTGCGCATCCTGATGACCGAGTCATCGAATACCTGCGACTCCCACCAATCCGCCGATCCGAAACTCGCCGACCCGAGAAACTGTGTGGGCTACGCGATCAGCGAGCTCTATCTCGGCACGACGACGGCCGACGGAGCCTTCCACGATATTCTCCGGCACACGCCAGACCAGGAACAGACAGCGACTTACTGTTCTTCGGTGGATCCGTGGCATGAGCCTTCTGATCTGCTGACTACACTGCAGGCACAGGTGGGATTCGACATCTTCTACACTAGCGGAGTCACGCGGGGGCTGCCAGCGATGATGCCAGTCGCGCTTCTTTATGACACTCCTGAGAACGCCGTTGCGGAGATCGAATACCTGAGGAATCGTAACTATCCCATTTCGTACGTTGAAATGGGCGAAGAGTCGGACGGGCAATTCATGGTGCCGGAGGACTATGGTGCGCTCTACCTGCAGTGGGCAACGGCTTTGCACCGTGTTGACCCTGGCCTAAAGCTGGGCGGGCCATCCTTCCAGGGAGTGAATAAGGATATTGAAGTATGGCCTGATGCGAACGGCAAGGTCTCGTGGCTGGGACGATTTCTGGATTACCTGAGACAACATGGGCGCATGAGCGATCTCGCATTCTTCTCCTTCGAGCACTATCCCTATGACGGTTGCAAGACCCCATGGGGCACCCTTTATGACGAGCCAGACCTGGTCAACCACATCATGCAAGTCTGGCGGGAGGACGGGGTGCCGGCGAATCTTCCCGTTTTTATCACCGAGTCGAACCTTTCGTCCGCTGCGAGCGAAACCTACATGGACATGTTCGCGGGGGTGTGGCTGGCTGATTACATCGGATCCTTCCTGAACTCGGGCGGGAACGGGGTTTACTACTTTCACTATTTGCCACTGCAGATGGAACATGGCTGCAACGATTCGCCCGGAACGTTTGGCATGTTTACGGTCGATATCAACTACCAGATTCAACAGCCTCTGTCTCAATTCTTTGTCTCGCAGCAGATCAATCTCGAATGGGTGCAGCCGGGCTCGGGGGAGCACCAGGTGTTTCCCGCAAAAGGTGACGTCGATGATGGCGCGGGTCATGCGCTGGTAACGGCTTACGCGGTGAAACGTCCGGACGGGCAATGGTCGGTCATGGCGGTCAATCGAGATCAGCAAAATGCACACCGCGTGCGAATCCTGTTTCAGGATCAAGCGTCGCAGGGGACAAGCTTTTTATCCGGTCCGGTTGAGATCTCGACCTTTGGAAGAAATCAATATCAATGGCATCCTGCAGAGACCCGCTTTATGGCGCATTCGGAACACGCAGGGGAGTTGCCTGTGGTGGCGACCACGAAGGGCACGGCGGATCCGGACGGACCCGTCATGCACTCCAAGCAAACTGGCGGAAAGGATGCGTTGTACGATTTGCCGGCAGCGTCGGTCGTGGTGATTCGGGGCAAGATCGGGGGAAAATAGACGTCGTGGTGACAATCTCGAGGCGGCGCGTACGGGGCCAATGTACGTTAGTGCGAAATCCGGCAGCGGCTGGAGTGTTTGATTTGCGGCTATAATTGGGGAAACTCATGAAGGTCCGCACCGCCATTCTATTTCTCGGCGTTTTATTTCTGGGTAGCTTTGGCCTGCTTGTGCTGGAGGCGCAGGACGCGGGGCAAGCAGAACTGCCTTCGGCGCCCTCCGCGTCCCAACCGAGCAAGTCGCAGAAGACTGCACCGGCTGTGCAACAGACCGCTCCACCACCGCAACAAACGGCTCAGCAATCGCAAGCGCCAGCCGACCCTACCAAGCCTGTCGCAGTCCCGCCTGCGGGAGACGTTGGACAGAACCAAGCCCCAAAAGCGGGGACACCTTCGACCTCGTCCTTACCTGCCGCAGGCAGCCCATCGGAAGATGACTCGCTCACGACGATTCGCCACACCGTAAACGAGGTGAACGTCGTTTTCACGGTTACCGATAAACACGGACGTTATGTCAGAGATTTGAAAAAAGAAGATTTCAAGGTGGTGGATGACAATAAGCCGGCATCGGATATCCGCAGCTTTCACGCGGAAACCAATCTGCC
The DNA here is from genome assembly GCA_035483835.1 of Terriglobales bacterium. Lineage (GTDB taxonomy): Bacteria > Acidobacteriota > Terriglobia > Terriglobales > Acidobacteriaceae > JABDBE01. Next base: position 22,187 of record DATHPO010000091.1, on the reverse strand, counting down.
TCTGGAGGTTGGTCTGCTGGTCGACGCCAGCAATTCGGTGCGCGACCGTTTCAAGTTCGAGCAGGAGGCGGCCACGGAATTTCTGAATCAAACCATACGTCCCAGGTACGACGAGGCTTTCGTCATAGGCTTCGATGTGACTCCGGAAGTCACGCAGGATTTCACCGACAACACGGAAAAGCTCTCGATCGGAGTGCGCTCGCTGCGCCCGGGCGGCGGCACAGCAATGTACGACGCGCTGTATTTCGCCTGCCGTGACAAGCTCATGAAAGCGCAGCACAACGGGCCGGTACGCCGGGCGATCATTCTGCTGAGCGACGGTGATGACAACCAGAGTCACGTCACGCGCGAGGAAGCCATCGAGATGGCGCAACGCGCCGACGTGATTGTCTACACCATCAGCACCAACCTCAGCGGCGCGGGCCATCACGGCGATAAAGTACTGGAACGCATTGCCGACGCGACCGGCGGACGGGCCTACGTTCCCTTCCAGATCAACGAAGTGGCGAACGCATTCGCTGCGATTCAGGAAGAACTGCGCAGCCAATATGCGATAGCGTATAAACCTGCCGACTTCATCGCCGACGGACGCTATCGCAGCGTCGACATCCAGCCCGTGGGTCAAAAAGGGCTCCGAGTACGCAGCCGACACGGGTATTACGCGCCCTCGCAATAGGCCATCGCATGGCGGGATACTCCGGCACTCCCTTGCCCCAAAAGCTCGGCATCCAACTACAATTCCGCGTGGCGTTGCACGATGTGCCGCCGGATGTGCAGGCTGAGTTGAAGAGTGTGCTGGCCAGTTGTAACGTCGCCAAGGGTGGGCCGATTGATTTCGCGATGATTTTTACGAGGACCGCCGGCGAGTTGAAAAAACACTTCCCGCGCTTCGCGAAGCAACTGGCTCCTGCCGGGATGTTGTGGGTAAGTTGGCCGAAGAAGGCATCCGGTGTTGCTACCGGCCTCAACGAGAATGAGGTGCGAAAGATCGGGTTAGAGGCGGGACTTGTGGACGTGAAAGTGTGCGCGGTGAATGAAGTTTGGTCGGGACTGAAGTTCGTGATCAGGGTGAAGGATCGGAAGAAGAATAACTAGGAACCCTCCCCGTTTGGGCGAGTCGCCTGTCGCCACACGCGCCTCAGTCGCGTTTGGGAATTGCGTAGTATCCGGCGCGGGATTGGATTTTGTAGTCTTTGTTGGTGGCGTGGATTTCAATCTTGCGGAAGGTGCCGTCCAGAACCGCATTGGTGGGCGTGTAGCCGATGTTGTACTGGCTGCGCAGTTCGTTGGCGATCTGATCGAAGCCCTCTTTCAGCTTTTCATATTTGTTTCCGACGTCAATGACACGGCCCCCAGTTTCCTGAGTCATCTTCCTCATTTCACCCTCACCCGAGTAGCCTCCGAAACCGCCGTAAAAGCCGCGGTCTGCACAAAGCAACACGTAGACGATGCTGTCGGACTTCTGGGCCGCTTCGATGGCGTCTTTGATCTTGAGCTGGCTGCCTTCATCCTGGCCATCGGTGAGCAGGATCATGGCCTTGCGTCCGACTTGCTGGGCTAATTCGTCGTGCGATGCCAGGTATACGGCGTCATAGAGCAATGTGCCGCGGGGTGCGCCCTGGGTAGGAACCGTACCTCCACCAAGACCCGGGATGCCGGTGCCGCTTCCGCCAGCCGTGTTGATGCGGGCGCTGTTTAGAGCGGCTTTCAGCAAACGCGTGGAACTGGTGAAATCCTGCAATAGTTCAACGTTCACATCGAAGTCGATGACGAAGGCCAGGTCCTTTTCGCGCAGAATCTGATTGAGAAACTCGCCACCCACTTGCTTTTCCATGTCAAGTACGCGGGCCTGGCTGCCACTGGAATCGATCAAGATGCCGAGCGTAAGCGGGAGGTTCGACTCGGCCGCAAAATACTTGATGGTTTGCGGCTTGCCGTCTTCCAGAATCTGAAAATCATTCTTGGTGAGGCTGGGTATCAGCGCTCCTTTTTTGTCCTTGACATTGAAGAAGAGCTGGACAACATTGACGTTAACCTTCAGCGTCGCAGCCGACTGATCCTGGTCTTGATCCTGGCGGTTCTGGTCGGGCCTGTTATCGGGCGAAGAAGCGGGTTGCTGGGCGTTGGCGGCTGAAGAAGCCGCGACGAGAAGACCGAGGAGCAGGGCGCGCCAGAACGGTAGTGAGCAGGCTTTGGACATGAAAGTATTCTCTCGGTATTTTTGTTAGTCTATCCTTTTAGCATTAGATGCACCAATTGACGAGTCTTGGCATCCGAATTAGTGGCGGTTTGCCGTGAGGCGGAGGGTTTCCACAGTGCTTCGAACAACGGGTATCCGGTGGGCAGCAGGGATGGCAACCTTCTTGTTTTTCCTCACATTAGGGGTCGCGGCGGCTCAGCAGCCGGCGCAGCCTAAACAGGACATTCCCGACGCACCTTCGGCCAGCCGCCCTCCCCAGCCGTTTCCTAGCGCTCCACCAGTCGAACCCCAGGGCCAGCCTCCCAGCGAGGAACCCACGGCAGAGCAGCCACCTTCAGGAAACGAAGCGCCACCGACGTCCACCAAACCGGCTCCAGCCCCCGCAGAGGACGCGTCGAACCCACCTCCGCATCCACTTGAAGTAAAGACGGTTCCGGAGGGTAGCGTGGCGCCCGACGCAGGCAGCCCACAGGACGAACTGTACAAACTTTCGGTGAACGTCAACGAAGTAATCGTGCCGGTGAGGGTAACAGACGATTCCGGGCGTCTGGTCAACGGACTACTGCCGAAAGACTTCTCCGTGTTCGAGGATGGCAACAAGCGCGTGCTGAACTTCTTTACCAGTGATCCTCTGGCGATTTCCGCGGCGGTAATCTTTGATTTGGGTATGCCCGACGTAAACGTACAGAAGGTCAATCAAACCTTTGGGGCTTTGGAGGGAGCGTTCAGCCAGTTTGACGAAGTCGCGATTTACAGCTACAGCACAACGGTCGGGAGGATGGCCGACTTCGGCGCCGTGGGCAAGAGATTGGACGGAGTGCTAAACCAGATGAAAACCTACCACGGCGAGAATAACGGAGTCCCCGTGCTGGGCGGACCTTTGGGCCCCGGAGGACCGTCGATCAATAACGTTCCAGTTGACCGCAGCATTCCCCCCGCTATTTCGCCTGCAAAGCAGGCTCGCGTACTCAACGACGCCATTTTGACTGCGGCGATGGATCTGGGTGCGCGCCAGAAGGGACGCCGTAAAATCATATTCGTCATCAGTGACGGCCGTGAATACCGCAGCAATGCCAGCTATAGCGATGTATTGAAGGTGCTGCTTTCAAACGGGATTCTGGTTTACGGGATTGGCGTGGGCGGTTCGGCGATACCGGGCTACAAGCAGGTGGAAAAGTTGCACATCCCGGGGCAAGCCTATGGCAACATTTTGCCAAGGTACGCGAACGCAACCGGCGGCGAGATTCTAAGCGAGTATTCCAAGGATGCCATCGAAAACGCGTACCAGCGCGCCATTGGCGATGCCCGCAATCAGTACACTTTGGGCTACGCCAGCACTGCTACTCCCAGTAGTACCTATCGGGAGATCGAAATCAAAGTTGGTCGTCCGGGCTGTAAATCATCCGACCTGCGTCCCTGCGTGCTGGTATTTGCAAAGGCCGGATATTATCCTTTGCCAGTGAGCCGTTGATTTGCCTGGTGTTCTGCTTTCCTGACTACGCTTACGAATGCACCCATTTGACGGACGACTATCCGGGGAAGATAACTTGGCCCGTCCGTCGGGAGGAAGTTTATGGGTCACACTCGCCGATTATCCAGCAAACCCTCCAAGCTTTCCGAATCCTGCAATCGACGGCTGAATGCCTATGCTCTTGCCGCGACTGCAGCCGGCTTGGGTCTGTTTACACTGGCGCCCCGAGCCGACGCGAAGATCGTTTATACTCCGGCCAACTTGCCGCTCATGAACCAGCAGCAAGTCTTCTTCGATCTCAACCATGACGGCATCAACGATTTCTCGTTCTACGGTCAGTCTATTTCGCGAAGGTCGGTCTCGACTTTCTTTTTCCGCTTGACGCTTTCGCCAGCTCAGCAGGGAAACGCGATTTGGGGAGTCGAGAGTCACGAACATGCTTCCTGTGCGGCTGCTCTGCCCCGCGGCACTCGGGTCGGATCTAAAAGGCCATTTCAACCGAATCGCGTTGTTCTATTTGATTCGAGTGGCGGACCTAATGGTGGTACAGCTTACTGCCCATGGGGCGGGAAAATAGGAACGGCCTATGTGGGCCTGAAGTTCAGCATTAAGGGACAAACCCATTTCGGCTGGGCCCGGGTTAAGATTGCTTCAATGTACCCGTACAAAGTTTCCCTGACTGGCTACGCTTACGAGACCATCCCGAATAAGGCAATTATTACGGGCGCGACGAAGGGGCAAGACGATGGCACCGTTGGCCAGCCTGCTCCGGCTGCGCTAAGCGGACCGATGCCTCCACCGGTCACGCTTGGCTTACTAGCGCTGGGATCACCCGCGCTCTCTATTTGGCGTCGGTGGGACTCAGCCTAGCCTACCCCGAGGACAATTAGTAACCAGGGTAACCTGCCGGTAGAGTCCTGCTCTGTGGTATAAAACCAGCAGTACCAAGCCAATACTACAGGTGGAGGCGCTCCGGACTTTTAGCGCCTGCCGCGTGTCTAGAGGAAAGTCTTTGAGTTTCATCAACTTTGCAGCCCGCGAGATTAATTGCAAGATCGTGTACTACGGAGCTGGGCTGGGTGGAAAAACCACGAATCTCCAGTACATCTTCCAGAAAACTGCTGAACAGCAGAAGGGGAAGATGATTTCGCTGGCTACGGAGACGGATCGAACCTTATTCTTCGACTTCCTGCCTCTGGACCTGGGCTCGGTGCGCGGGTTCAAGACCCGTATCCATCTGTACACCGTTCCCGGGCAGGTTTTCTACGACGCGAGCCGGAAGTTGATCCTGCGTGGAGTGGACGGGATTGTGTTTGTCGCCGATTCTCAGCAAGAGCGTATGGACGCCAACGTTGAGGCGCTGGACAATCTGATGGACAACCTCAAAGAACATGGCTACGACTTCAAGAAGATTCCGTATGTGCTGCAGTTGAACAAACGCGACCTACCCAACATCCTGCCGGTGGATGCTCTAGCCAAAGAGTTGCGACGAAAAGACGAGCCTGTGATGGAAGCGATCGCCTTCCAAGGGAACGGCGTTTTTGAAACCTTGAAAGAGATCGCGCGGCAGGTTCTGCTGGAATTGAAGCAGGGTGGTTAGGAAGAAGATCGGCTTCAGGCTTTCACTTAACAAAATTGGGCAAGAAAAAAGCGCCGCGGGTTAGCGGCGCTCTTTCCTTGTCCGGACGTAAAGCAAAACTACTTCGTGTCAGCAGTTGGCGTCGCCCCGAATTCGCGGCGCCCAATCGTGCGCGCAGTACGTGCCGCCATGGGAGGAATTCCAGCCGCCGCGCCGTAACGCTCCATGAGCATGGGCACCATTGCGCCTTCGGCTTCTTTCACGAACGTCAGAGCACCTTCTGCAGCCATATCGACGCGAATGAAATCCCCTAGTCTGACCTGGCCGGTAGCCACCAGATTGGCCAAGGGGAACACCAGGTGACGTTCAATCGCCCGCTTCAGATGCCGCGCACCGTATTTTGGATCCGTGCCCTCATGCAGCAGGAAACTCTTCACCTTCTCGGTGCAGTTAAAGACAAACTGGTTTGCGGCCGAGGCCATCAGAATACGCTGCTGCACCATGCCAAGCTCGATGTCGAGGATTCGCTCGAGGTGCTCCGGCCGGAGAGTTTTGAAAACCACCACTTTGTCGATCCGGTTCATGAACTCAGGCGTGAACTTGCGCCGGGCCGCGTCGACCGCGGTGCGATCGATCTTGTCATCCAGACTCGAGTCCACAAGCTTTGGCTTGTGGGTAAAGCCCATGCCCCCGTCAACCAGGTTGCTCATCTCACTGGTCCCCAGGTTCGAGGTCAGAATAATGATGCATTGCGAGAGATCGACGCGGCGATTGTCGCCCAGAGTCAAGGTTGCCTTGTCCAGAATGCCCAGCAGCAACTGCCAGAGCGCATCGGAAGCTTTCTCGATTTCGTCGAACAACAGGATCGACAGCTTGAGCTTCTCCGTATGCCACTGGTTGAGCGCTTCCTGGGTAAGGAGCGGATGAGTCTCGCGGTGCCCCAGGTATCCGGGCGGCGAACCGATCAGCTTCGCGATCTCATGGGAGTGCTGGAATTCCGCACAGTCAATCTTGATGCATGCCCGCGCATCGCCGAACAAAGTCTCGGACATGGCCTCGACAACCCGGGTTTTTCCCGAGCCCGTGGGTCCAAGAAACAGGAGATTGCCGACCGGACGTCCGGGAGGATTCAACCCCGCCAGAAACATCTGGTAGATTTCAACCACCTTTTCAAGCGCGGCATCCTGGCCGACGATCTTGCGCCGCAAGGTGTTGTCAAAATCTCGGGCATCGTTACTTCGGCGAGTCGGATCAAGCATTGTGTTAAGGACGTTTTTCATTCCGGGCATTTCCCTTTCCTGGCCTTCCGTTGATCCTGGGAGAGTGCGTCGTTCTGCCTGACTCGGGAGCGACAAATTCTGTCACTCTCTGAGCTGTTTGTCGAGACCCCTCACTCACCGCAACGTCCTCTAGTGCAAATGACTCGCCATCCCAAGGAGACAGCCAATGGCTTATTCCTTCGTTACTTAGATGCTTATTTCTGCCCATTGGAACGCCTGCGTGGCACGGGGAAATCATGTAAAGGGAAATAGTTTGCGCACGCAGGAATTTCCCTGGCATGGGGAGCGGCTCGGAATCTACCTTTGTGGCCTTGGCCCGACGTAACTAGCACAGGGATTGGCTGCCCCGCTAGCATCCGGAGAAAGCGCCACACGCGTTTTCACGGAGAAAAACTTGCGCCGCTCTAGCTCAATTCTGATCATAATTTTGTCTTGTCTGGCTCTGGGATTCGTCTCATGGAGGTTGGCGTTCGAACTACCGGCAGCGGCCGCCCAGGCCGGGCAAAGCCCCGAACTCATGCGAACCTCGAACCCGGTGCCGCATGTAACCAAGCCCGGAGAACCACCGGCCCTGGTGACGAGCATTGCTCCCCCGGGTAGCGCCATGTATGTGGCGAAGCGCGGAGACACGGTGGCGTTGGTCGCCCATCGCTTTCTGTCGCAGACCTCCTACCTGACTTCGAGCGAACTGGCCGATGCCATCCGCAAGGCAAATGGGGATCCCCAAGGAACGTATCTGAAGTCCGGCCAGGAGTTAATTGTGCCGGGAATTCTGCCCGCACCGATCGTGGAAAAAACCATTCCTGTGCCTCGCGATTTTGAGGTCCGTGCGGTGTATTTGACCGGAGTGATGGCGGCCAGCGATCGCGGCCTCCGCATCATTCGCCGCTGGCGCGAGTTGGGCGGGAATGCGGTGGTTTTCGATGTAAAAGATAGCGATGGAAGCGTCAATATCCCATTCGATCATCCGCTAGCGGGCGGGCACCATATTGCGATTCATGACCTGCCCAAGTTCACCCATTTTCTGCATTCGCAGGGCATGCATGCCATTGCGCGAGTGGCCATCTTCCGCGACGAGCGACTAGTGGTTACGCATCCTGAGCTGGCGGTGAAGTCCCACAAAACTGGCCAACCATGGCGCGAAAACGGGAAGCTGGTATGGACCGATCCCTCGCAACCCAAGGTTCAGGAATACGATATTGCCCTGGCAAAGAAAGCTGCCGAGTCCGGAGTGGATGAGGTTCAATTCGACTACGTACGTTTCCCGGCTGAGGGGGATCAGAAAGACGCAAGTTTCGTGTTTCAGACGGAGCATCCCACGTGGCATCGTTCAGATGTGATCGCTGATTTCCTTAAACATGCTTATGCCGAACTGCATCCCACAGGCGTGCTGCTTTCGCTGGACGTATTTGGAATTATGGCCTGGCAGCGGCCCGTCGACCTGGCGCACACCGGTCAGGATATTGTGCAGATGGCAAAGTATTGCGACGTGGTTTCGCCAATGATCTATCCTTCGCACTTCTTCGGCATGGATGGAATCGCACATCCGGGTGACGCGCCTGAGCATTTTATCGGGGAATCCATGAAACGCTTTGAGCTCATTACCAAGGGCAGCGATGTTGTTATACGTCCTTGGTTGCAGGCCTTCCGTTGGCGCACCAAGACCTACTCGCCGGAGTACATCGAAGTCCAGGTGAAGACGGCAAAAGACACGGGCGGAATCGGCTTTCTCTTCTGGAATGCTGCCAACGATTACAGCAAACCCTACGCCGCAATGCCCGAGATGCGGGCGGCCAAAGGGCAGTATTTCCGCGGGGATGAACTCCCGAATCCAGTCCAAGCTGGGCTGACGGCACCGGGCGCAGCGGCTGCAGCGGACAGGTCAGGAACCGACAAATAACAAATTTGCAAATTGAAGATTCACTGCGCCGAACTGAGTCATCACTCTCGGCGCCAGATCGAGAGTCCGGGAGCGCCAATCGCCAGTAAGCCCAGAGCCGGCGGCTCAGGCTCGTGAGGTACCAGGGCGGCTTCTGCTGGATTTACGCTGCTCGCGTTAGGTCCGCTCGTCTTACCTGCAACAATCGGCTTACCTGGGATGGTTTCATAGGCATAGCCGGTGAGAACAGCAGTAATGGAAAGGCCTTGCTCGGTGACGTTGAGCCGCGCCCACCCGTAGTGAAATTTCCCATCGATCTTAAACTTCAGGCCGAGATAACGGTTCTTAACCTTAGTCCAATGACCATAGTAGTAGTAACCGAAATCTACATCCCAATGGACATAGGACATGGTCTTAGCCGAGAAGCGCAGTCCTGTGCCGATGCGAGCACCGCTTTTAAGTGCAAGAGCATAAGGGTGAGGCTTCGCAGGGCCTCGCACACCATTGCCCATAGCGGGTTTAGCCGAAAGGGTGGCAAAACCAAAAGCGCTGTAGTGCTTGAGCCTGTCCTCAAAAGCAAAGTCTGTCACGCCGTCGTGGTTGAGATCGAGGTTGAAGTGCTGGCCTGGCCCGATTCTTACGTTGGCGGGTGTGTAGACGATCTTCGCCTCAACGGGTGGTGTCAAAGCCAGAAAGCTCACTCCTGCCGCACCGGCGACAAGGGCGTACGAGTTGAGCCGCTGATGGACTGAATTGGCAAAGTTGCAAGGTGTCCGAGAAAGCTGGGCTGAGCGTTTCATAAGCTCTCCTCTTGAGATAACGTTTTCAAAAGCGTGTGCTTTCCGATTGCTCCCGCCGCCAGACGGACAGTACAGGTGCTCCTGTGGCTAACAAACCCAGACTGGTTGGTTGATGTGCGGGTGCGCGGAGAGCCGCCGGACTTGGTTGTGCGACGCTGCTCAAGTCCACCGGCCCCTTTGTCTCCCCCGTGATGATCGGCTTGTTCGGGATCGTCTCGTAGGCGTAGCCGGTGAGAACCGCACTGATTTTGTTGTTCGCCGAGTTGCAGCTAACGCTCAGCCTGGCCCAGCCGAAATGAGTTTCTTTCTTAATGACAAACCTCAGACCGAGATACCGATTCTTCACGTTGCTCCAGTTTCCGAAGCATCTTTCGGCCGCGTCAGCGGAGACCATGGAAATGGAGTGCAGAGAAATGAAACGCGCCTTTGACCCCACCCTAGTCCCAGCCTTGAGGGCTAAAGCGCGGTCGTATACGGCTTCTCCGTCGACCGCGTTCTTAGCTTGTGCACTGATTACGTTCAAGAACCCCTGCTCACTGCCTTCGAAGGTGTTGGAGTAATTCTGGAAACTGAAATCGGCTATTCCGTCGTGGTTCAGATCGAGTGGGATCGTTTGACCGCTCTCGATCAGTTTGTGGGCTGGGGTGTAGACGATTTTCGCCTCGGCTGACTGAGACAATGCGAGCATCCCCACCCCGGCTGCGCTTGCCATCGCCGCATACATGTTGAGCTGCTGATGGATTGAATCGGAAAGAATAGAAGGTGTCCTACGGGGTCGGGGAAAACGCTTCACAAAGACCTCCTCTGCGGGCGAGACATTATCCTTCTGCGTCAGCCGGCAGTCAACGAGGATTCTCTATCGCCGCTCCGGAGTTCCAGGCCTGGCCGCTTCCCACGAGTCCAAGTCACAAAGATTACTAGCCCTGTTTCGTGGGGCTTAGCGTCGGCGCGGCTCGATTTTAGCTATTCTCGATGTTCTGTGGGAAAAACGTCGTGAACCGCTTTTGGTCTGGGTTATAATTCGTTGTAGTTTGCTTGACCCTGCCTCCCTTGTGTACCGTGCTGCCTGTCATGACTGCCAACAGGCGGGTCCGCCCACGGAAGGAATTTTGGCATCTAACCGACGAAACTCCCTGCTGTACGCGTGAATCAAATCTTTAGGAGTGCTCATGGCGATTCAGAAGACGGAGAAAATCTGGCACAACGGCAAGCTCATTCCCTGGGATGATGCGCAAATCCATGTGATGTCGCACGTGGTCAACTACGGCTCGTCGGTATTTGAGGGAATCCGATGTTACGCCCCGCCGAGCGGTCCCGCTATTTTCCGCGCGCAGGAACACACTCAACGTCTGCTGGATTCGGCCAAGATTTACCGGATCGACGTTGATTTCACCCGTGACGAACTGATCTCCGGGATGGTCGAACTGGTGAAGAACAATGGCGTGTGGCCGTGCTACATGCGCCCCATCATTCTGCGCGGATACGGCGAGGCTGGGGTCAATCCCTTTAATTCGCCGACGGAAGTTTTTATCTGTAATTATCCGTGGGGAAAATATCTCGGCAGTGACGCCGAGCAGGGCGTGGACGTGTGCGTCTCGTCGTGGACTCGCATCGCACCCAATACGCTGCCCGCCATGGCTAAGTCAGGCGCGAATTACATGAACTCGCAGCTGATCAAGATGGAGGCCATCATCAACGGTTACGTCGAGGGCATAGCGCTTGATGCCAACGGATACGTCAGCGAGGGCTCGGGCGAAAACGTTTTCGTCGTGCGCAATGGCGTTCTACAGACAGCGCCGCTGGGCAACTCTGTGTTGCCCGGAATTACGCGTGATTCAGTTTTGCAGATCGCTCGGGAATTGGGGATCTCGGTGGTCGAACAAGGAATCCCCCGCGAACTCCTTTACATTGCAGAGGAAGCCTTCCTGACCGGCACCGCCGCTGAGATCACGCCCATTCGGTCGGTAGACAAGATCAGCGTGGGCAAAGGCGTGGCCGGGACCGTGACCAAAGCCATTCAGAAGGAATTTTATGGCATTGTCCACGGGGAAAAGGCCGACCGGTTCGGTTGGCTAACGCCAGTGCCGGTGGGCAGCAAGCAACCAGTCAGCGTGTAGGCAGCACTTAGCGGGTTCTGATTGGGGGCGCCTAACTCAGCGCCCCTTTGGTTTTTCGGTCCAACTAACACATAACACCCTCAAGGAGAAACTCATGGCAACTGCACAGCAGGCTCTCACACCCGAGATGGCAGCTGGTTTTCGCGAAGTCATGCTCGACGGCGTCACCCGGGAACTGGAAATCACTAAGAAAGTCATCGCCGCTATTCCTGATGCCAAAGCCCAGTACAAGCCCGATCCCAATGCACGCACGGCATGGGAACTGGCGTGGCATCTGGCCAACAGCGATGTCCAATTCCTCGATGCAATCGCCGACCTTAAATTCACCATGGAAACCCCTGAAGAAAAAGACAAGCCCAAGACAGTAGCCGAATTGGTCGAATGGTACGACAAGAATTTCAAGCGTGCGGCAGCGAGGGTGAGCGCCCTGACCCCGGAACAGCTTGCCACTCCAATCGATTTCATGGGCGTGTTCAATCTTCCGGCAGTTTCCTATCTCGGGTTCCTCAACAACCATAGCATCCACCACCGCGGAGCACTCGCCACCTATCTCCGTCCGATGGGCTCAAAATGCCCTTCGATTTACGGAGGCAGCTACGACGAGCCATGGCAGGGAGCTCCGGACGAGACCGCAGCGGCCTGATCGTGTGGAAGCGACTTGAAAGCCGCCCTGCAGGGCGGCTTTTTCATTGCCCCGCCCAGAGAAGTCGTATCGGATATCGGTCGAACATCCGGTCGGCGGTAATCAGGGTCATTTCCTCCACCTTGGCTTGCGCGATCAGCATGCGGTCAAACGGATCACGGTGATGGGCAGGCAGCGCGAATACCGCCAAGGCGTGCTCGTGAGACACAGTCAGCGGACGCAGGCCCTGAGCCGCCATGCGCCGTGGAACATACAAATCCGGCGGCTCCGGAAGGTGCAGCTTGCGCGACGCCGCTTTGATGGCAACTTCCCACGAAGTGACAGCGGACAGAAATACGTCGTTACGCGAATCGGCGATGACATCGCGCGCGTTGCGTGAGATTCGCGACGGCGCGCCAACGCTCCAGAGCCAGACGCCGGTGTCCAGCAGGTACGTCAATGCTTGTTCTTCTTTGTCTTGCGGGTGGGAGCACTGGTCAGCGGCGCGTTATAGAACAGGGCTTCGAGTGCCGGGTCAGGAGCGTCGAAGTCTTCCGCGATCCAGATCTTGCCCTCATCCATGCCCATGGGACGCGATTTGCTTTGTGGGCCGGCCGCTATCAGCTTGGCCACGGGTACGCCCGCACGTGCGATGGTGACTTCTTCTCCTGCCGCAACACGTTGCAGGAGGCGCGAGAGGTGGGTTTTTGCCTCATGAATATTCACTTCCATGGTTCCTCAAAAATAGACTAAGTCTGTGGACTAAGTCAATCTCCGCGAGCGCTCAACAAGACTTGTCCCGGTTACGCAGCGCTGTGAGCATCCACCAATCTTGTCTGGAATCCCGGGCCCGGCCAGCGCGCCCAGCCACTGCCCAAACGCGCATTTCCCCATTACTTAGGTCATCTTGGGTTAGATGCGGTTTGGGTTCATCATACGAATTGATCCTGGGGACTTATCCAAATGAATATTGATGATCTACTTCGTATCGCCATGGAGCGGCGCGCCTCCGACTTGCACCTGAAGGTCGGCAATTATCCTCACCTGCGCATTGATGGCGAACTTACCCCTCTTACTGACCAGCCTCGTATCAGCGCGGAAGATATGCTGACCATGGCCTTCAGCATGATGTCGGCAAGGCAAAAGCAGAAATTCAAGGAGAGTACGGAAATCGACATGGCCTACGGCGTAGCCGGACTGGGCCGCTTCCGTGTGAACGTTTTTCAGCAGCGCGGCAATGTGGGACTGGTGCTGCGCGTAATTCCCACGAAGATTCGCGCGCTCGATGAACTGTACTTGCCCAAGATCGTTGAGCAGGTCTGCGATATGCCGCGCGGCCTCATCCTCGTTACCGGCGTCACCGGCTCTGGTAAGTCCACGACTCTGGCAGCGATGGTAGACCGCATTAACTCCACCCGCGCCGAGCACATCATCACCATTGAAGACCCGATTGAATTCCTGCATCGCGACAAGAAGGGCTATGTAAACCAGCGCGAGATCGAAGTCGATACGCCCACATTCTCGGCAGCCCTGCGGGCTTCTCTCCGCCAGGATCCTGACGTCATTCTGGTCGGCGAAATGCGCGACGTTGAAACCATCGGCACCGCGCTCCACGCCGCTGAAACCGGCCACATGGTTTTCTCAACCCTGCACACGCTCGACGCGGTCGAAACCATCAACCGTATTATTGCGGTGTTCCCGCCGCCAGAGCAGAAGCAGATTCGTCTGCAGCTCGCGGCTGTACTCAGAGCCGTGATCAGCCAGCGCCTGGTTCGACGTTGCGACGGCGACGGCCGCGTGCCCGCGGTCGAAGTCATGATCAATACCGCGTATATCCGCGAATGCATTCTGGTACCGGAAAAAACGCGCGCGGTTCGCGACGCCATCTCTGCCGGAACTTCGCAGTACGGCATGCAGACCTTCGATCAATCTTTGTGGGACTTGTTCCAGGCAGGGCTGATCAACTACGAAACCGCACTGGAGAGCGCCTCCAACGCAGACGACTTCAAGCTGCGTATGCAGGGCATCTCTTCCACCAGCGACATCTCCAAGAACGCTATGCAACAAACCGGCTTCGGTGGCCGCTGATTTATCCTCCTGAAACACTTAAGGGCGCGCCCGAGCGCGCCCTTTCTTAATTTCGGAGGAGGCCGGAACCTAACCTCGCCTGTCAACCCCACAGTCGAACGACGGGAAGGTTCCAGCCCAGTGAAGAGCGTTGCAGCTAGGCGGCCGCATATCTCGCGTGGTGACAATCCCGAGCGCTAAGAACAAAAAGCGCATGCTCGAATTTCGAGATGTCAAACACACGATTCAATCCAGTGCGCGTCAGCACCTCGTTGACAAAATGCGACGGATTCACCAGCTTGAGTTGAACATTGCGGTTCCGAGCCCACTGCTGCAGAGAAAGCAGGGCAGTCAAGCCACCGGCATCCAGGGTTTCCACGTCGGACAAATCGATCACCACAATGCGAACATTTTTCTCCGAGAGGACCGCATCCCTAAGCGTGCGTATTCCGGCGCCGCGAACGATCCGCCCGACGCATCTCACAACCGCTACATCGCCCGTTTTTTCCACATCGATGGTAAGCATGACTGACTTCCTCACTCTTTCAATATCTACGCAAATAGACGCCCGGAAGTTCCCGATGTCACCACACAGAAGGTAAAAAGTTGTAACGTAGTTAGACATGCAAGCTTTTCTCGCCGGAAAATGTCGAGCGAGCTAAATTGTTACTGGCTATGGCTTTTAACCGTCCGAGAAAGACCGAGTCCGAAAACGAACTCTACGAGTACGCCGTCGGAGCGCTCGGTCGACGCATGCGTTCCGTGGCGGAGTTGAAGCGTCTGCTGCGGCCTCGCGTCGAAGCCGACACCGAATATGGACAGACCCTGGTAGAACTCGTCATTCGCCGGCTTAAGGACCGCGGCTACCTCAACGACGCCCAGTACGCGGCTGCGTATTCTTCCTTCCGCCGCGACAATGAAAAATTTGGCCGGCGCCGCGTAATCACAGATCTGAAGGCGAAGGGAGTCCACGGTGAGGTCATCGAAAAAGCGGTGGATGCCGTTTACGACGAAGTGAGTGATGAGAAACAGGCGCGCGAATATTTGAAGCGCAAGCGCCTGGTGAAACCGAAAGATCAGAAGCAGGCAGCACGGGTCTTCCGCCAGTTGACCCGCGCCGGATTCGCATCGAAGACGATTTTTACCATCCTCAAAAAGTGGGAAGTGGATGACGAGACATTGAGCGCGCTGGAGGGCGAACTGGAGTGACGACTCAGGACCACAAATACCGGGTCGTCAGATCATGTTGCATTTTTCCTGTCGAATGCTTCATACTCTCCAAGCCATTTCCATCAAAATCCAACGGAGGCCATATGAGATCCAAATTGGCAGCAATTCTTGCTGCCGCTGTGCTCAGCTCGGGAACACTGTTGTTTGCGCAGGATGTCGTGCATGACGTCGATAAAGCGGCGAAAGACACGGCTCATGCTACGGATAAAGCCGCGAAGGACACCGGTCACGCCACGAAGGTAGCGGCCAAGGACACAGCGAAAGGCACAGAAAAGGCAGCCGACAAAACTGGAGACGCGACCAAGACCGCGGCAACCAAGACAGGACACGCTACCAAGACGGCCGCGAAGGATACCGCTAAAGGGACCGAAAAAGCCGCCGACAAAACTGCTGACGCGGTGAAGTAACTCGCGTAAAGCTGCTCAACTGGCGTCATCTCGACGGAGAGGTGCTCTTCGTGAACAAAGGGCACCCGACCGAAGTGTTGTGCCGTTTCATTCAAGGCGCAGTGTCAGCGGCGGCAGCGCCAAGCCTTCGACTTCAACTTTCCAGAGATCACCGCTGTCGGTCGGATGTCCCGCTGTGAGCGTTCCCGAGCTGACGATTTCGCCGGCACTCAGTGGTTCGGACGGGAAGCGGCGCACGACAGCTGCGCCGAGTTCAGCCAAGCATAAGGCGGGACTCCTTAAGCAGTTTCTGCCGGATCCTTCTTCCACAAACTCTCCATTCCTGAACATGCGCACCTTGAATCGCGGTAACTCATCCACGAGCGTGGCAATCCAGTCAGGCTTCACCTGCACCTGCTCCCCGATCACGAGTGCAGCATGAAGTCCAAAAGACGCGACGAAATCACTTGGCTGAAAATTCCATTCCGGAAAAGGGCAATCAATAATTTCGAAGCCCATCGCCAGCCATTCCGTGGATTCAAGCGCTGCGGTGGCATCGAGTCCTTCGGCGGTGATTGCTCGTTTCAAGCCGAAAACAATCTCGGGTTCTATTTTCAGCGAACGGCGATTCGGGAGCGTCAGCGTGACGGAGTTGCGACCGCTGTGCTGGACCGTGTCTTCGTACATGTGGGCCCAAACCAGGGTTTCAAGCTTGAGCACGCGCCACATGGCCTTATTGGCATACCCAACCTTGCGGCCGACTGCTTTGCGTCCACCTGCTTCGCGGAACCGCTTGAGTGCTGCTTCAACCTCATAAGCCATGTTGAGATCAAAACCGGGTCGCGCAGAAGGAAGCACTGCCACCGTCCGCCCTGTTTCATACGCAGACAGCAGTTCCCGCGCCAAAGGTTCTGCGTCAGTGTGCGACATAGGTCGATTTCGCCCTTCCGTTGCGCTGTTCGCCGGAACACGCCTCCGAGCGATTCGCGGTGCGGGCGTGGGATGCTGAGTATCCTAACACCAGCCGTTTGCTCGCCCGGAATCTGATAAGATGCTGCGTTTCTCTTTGGAGGCGTCATGGGAGGAATAATGCGCGTTTACTTCATCGTCGCTTGCCTGGTCGAGTTGACGACTCTGGCTTTGGGCCAACAACCCGCAGCGCCGTCCAAGTCTGGCGAAAGCCAGCCATTCGGCAGTGTTTCAACCGACTCGGGTCTGAACGAGATGTTCCAGGCAAAAATCAAAGCAGAGTGGGAGGCCATCAAGAACAAAGATAAGAAAGCATACGGCGAATTGTTGGCAGATGACTATCAGGGCGTCGAAGTTGATAATCAAGGGGAGCGCACTAAGATCCAGGCCCTTAACGAACTGGCGAATGGGAATGTTTCGAACTATACGTTCTGGGGCTTCAAACTGATTCCGCTCGGCCCAGATGCTGCGTTCGTGATCTACGAAGTAAACTTGCAATTTCCGCCGAGATCGGTCGTGCATTTTTCGAGGGTATACATCACCGAACTCTGGGTGAAACGCATCGGTCAGTGGAAGGTAGTCCACTATCAGGAAACTCACGTTAAGTAGCTCTTCGTCCGCATCCAAGACTTTGGGCCAACCTGTGCAATAATGTTGCCATCCCATGCTGCGAGAGGAGATATCTCCATGAAAAGGATGTGGGTGTTTTTACTGCTTCTGAGCAGTTCTCTCCTGGCGCAAGAACGCAATCCCAGCGCCACAAGCCAGACCAAGTCTAAAGATGCTAAAGGAGTAGTAACCCTCCAGGGCTGCGTCGGCAGATTTAGCGGCGACTACATATTGACCAAGCAGGACCCAGCCATCACCTACGAACTTCAGGCTACCGGCAAAATCAAGCTGCGACATTACCTGGGGCAACGAGTGGAAGTGACCGGGAGTGAGGCGCCTTCGATGAGCACCAGCTCCGACGCCTTAACCAAGACGGGTTCTGCATCCTCGGTGACTCTAACCATCACCTCGATTAAGACGATTTCACAGGAATGTACGGTGCACTAAGTCGAGCACCTTAGTCACACTCCGGGGGCATGGCCTCGATCTCCGATTCGGAGTCGCATGGCCTCTTTTTCTTGGCGGGCTCGAGCAAGGCCGGACGCGTGTAGCGTAGAATCCACAACCCTTCATTGTTGGTCAGATAAATCAATCCGTGGCCACCGTCGGGAAGCAGACTGGTGACTCCATTAAATTCCTGAAGGGTCTTGGGATTGTGCGGGTCGCTTAAATCCAGGACGCGCACCGTCTCCGTGGGATGGTTGCTGCTGGTGATCGTGGTAGGCTTTTTGTCCGGCGTTTCAGCGATGCCAACGTCAGGGCTGACCATCTCCAGGTTGCCGGATGTCGCCAGGCTCGCCTCCGCGGTTCGTTTCAGCAGAGTCGGCCTGTCCGGCTTGCTGACATCCACAATCATGAAGCCCTGCTTCGAAGCCTGCTGAACGTAAAGATAATTCTTCCCGTCCTCCCGCTGCAGCAACATCTGAGTTCCCGTCGCCTGAGGAAGTGGAAGGTGCGCAATCACCGTCGCTGGAAGATCCGTGGGCTTCTTGGGAGGTTCATCTTTAGCCGACGACAACGCGACAAGAACTACGAAAACAGCAAGAAGGGTAATTCCACCTGGTAGGACGGCTCTTCGAATACTTTGCATAAGTCACACCAACTTCAGGTTTGAGCTTACTGGGTCAAACTATACCACAGGCGTTCCTCGATCCTCGGCCGAATTGAACCTTGCCCTGACTGCGGAACCCTCGATCGCATGCTGGTGATCTCGGGTTCCGCGGCGGACCGCTGCCCTTCTCTCCTCACTGTTGTGCGTAAACGCCAATGCAACCGTTGCTGCTTTGCGAAGTGCAGATTCCGCCCGCCTGCAAAGGCACAAACGCGTGGTTATTGCTGGAATCAACCGCGATGCTATGCGAGTTGGCGTTGGTCGTAACGTTTTCAAGCCAGACGTTTGTGGCGGCGTCAATCACGCCCATGACCGGGCCATTGGGCATATCTCTCGCAGCTACGTAATATCGATTGTCGCCCGAGTTGTACCAGACCTCGTCGACGCCCCCTACGTTGGTGATAGTGGCGAGGATTGTGCCTGCACTTCCATCAATCACATACTCGTTGGGAGGGAACGCCTCGCCATCGTGGTCCGCACAACCTACCAGGAAGTTGTTACCCGGCCCTTGGGCAAGGCTGGTTGGCATGCAATTGGGCATCACGAAGGTGTTGACAACCACCGGCCCATTCGGGTTTCCGAGCCGTGGGTCGATTTCGTCGACGCACCCAATGTTGGTAATACCGATGCAATTTTCATTTGACTGTAGCAGGTGACCGGTGTTGGGATTCCAAACCATTCCGCCCAGTCCAGCCGGCGCTATAGCCCCGGCGCACGTACTCCCTGGCGTGGCCTGATTGCAAAACGCTCCCGTAGTCTGGTCGACGATCGGCCCGTGATGGCACGGGATGGTGTAAGTGGCGCCGCTCGGCCTTATTCCCGCTAGGCCTGGTAGCCCTAACGCGGCATTTGCGGCTCCACCGGAAACACCGCTGAACACGTGGGGGTTGGAAGGATCCGGGCAAGGGAACGTGGCGCCTACGGTATCAACCGGAACGGTCGTGCTGAGCCCAACTCCTCCAGATGCCCCGCCACCCGCACCGTCGTAGTAAATCTGCCCAATGATGCAGCTGGGCGGATTGAATGAAGTGCCAGCCACCCCCGGATCTAATATCGGCGATGGTTGGGGGATCGCGGTGCCAGATCCCTGGAAGGGATAGTTAACACCGTAGTCGGCAGGAGTGAACCCGGCTGCCCAGGGACCGTAAGCGAGCGTCGGATCCAGTGGAAGGCAATGCTGCTGTGCGAGCGTCCCAGTCTTGCCTACGATATGCGACATGTCGATAAACGTGACAAACGGTAGCCCTGGATCGCCGTTAATTACCGCGAGAACCTGGTGCACGGGATCGTATGCCATTTCGTCAGCGCGGTCGTCTCCGCAGGTGGCAGCAGAACCGGCTTCTCCATTCCAGGAAGCGACGCAAGGTGCGATCCCTAGCGGACCGTCGTAGTCTGCGGATGTGCCGGTCGGCACGGTGGCGAGCACGTTGGGCGGGGTCGGCGGATTCTTGGTCAGATCCATCGTGCTGAGATCGAAGACTACGACCCCAGCATTGCCAATCGCGGTAAATAGCGTCTTCCCGTCTGGGGTAACTTCTTCGCCGTCGGGCCCCGACATCGGATTCACGCCGTTGGCACGCGAAGCGCAGCACTGTGCCCCGGGGAATCCGCCGAACTTGCCATTCGCCCCAAAACCCGAGATCAGGTGAAAGGGCGCGTTCCGGCATCCGAAGCGGGTGAAATTTCCAACCACGTCAGCAGTTGGGGGTATGCTAGGATCGCATGAACTGGCCTGGTTCCCCGCCGCAGTCACGGCGTTCACTCCCTGGATCGCATTGACCGCAACGTTATTGATCGTATCCACGACCACTACGGCCAGACCAATACGGTCCGAAACGTAATCCAAGTGGGTCGCCTGATTGATCCAGCTGATGTCGAAGGAGTTGAAGGGACCGCCGGGCTCGCCGGTGGGATTGTGTTCCGGCACCGTGATGTTAACGATATCGGCGTAACCGTCGGCCTTGGTCGTACCGCACACAGGACAGTTCGCTACGCCGCCGCAGCCGCTCGCAATAACAAACAACCCCGTGAGAAGAACAGTAAGCAGAATTCTCGATCTCATCGAATCTCCTCCTGCAATTTTCCTTTCAGAGCAGGCTGCAACCGGCCCTGGCCTTCAACCCAAACACTCGATCTGTACTTCACGTCCAAACAGCTCCTCAGAAGCGGAACTGCAACTCCTGCATCAAGACGAAGAAATTTTGCGGTACTTGCCCGGTGATGCTGGGCTGTTTCAGCTGATCGATGTTGACGTTGAACTGGTACTTAATCCAATAATTCATGTACCAGTTGAGACCGAATGTCCACTGGTAAGTGTGAAAGTTATATTGGGGTACGAAGCCCGGCGTGTAGTAATTGTAGAAGCTCTGCGCGGGCGCATTCGCCTGAATGCCGGAAAACCGCGCGCCGAGTTCCCAAGCTCCCCACCCTCGTCCCGTTCCGCCCGGCGTATCCGGACCAAACAGCGGGTGCTTCACTCGGGGCGTGCCATTTTCTGGCCGCTTTTCACCGGTCAGCAAATACGTGCTCCCGATGTTCCAAGCCTTGGCTCCGATCCCGGGAAGAGTCTGGAAGCCCAGGCCACCGACCTGCTCAGAGCCCACACCGTCACGCTGTTCTTGCAGCTGAACATATTCGCCGCGAAGCGCGAAACCCGATTTGATGTAGGTGAATTCACCCTCGTACCGCTGAATGGGCCCGTTAATTCTCAATTGCGGAAAGAACGAATACGTGGCGTCGGGAAGTAACCCGCTAAAGCTCTGGTCGCCGGAAAGCCCTCGAGAACGGCTGTAGCTCATTGACCCTCCGAAAGCAAGTTGTCTCAACCATTCGTCCTTGGTCTTGCGCCAGGGATAAAACCGCACCCTCCCCACAAATTCTGGTTGGTTGGTGGCGTTCGGGGTAACCCCGTTCCGTCCGTTGAACATTCCCGCCCAGTACTGCATGACACCGCCGTCTATGTCTCCGTGAAACGTGATACCGGGACTGCGGAAGGCGGTGCCTACAGATGGGTAGAGAAGCGCCTGCAACCCGCGTTCGACGAAGTCCAGGTTGGTGGCGCCAATTCCGGTTTCCTGGGCGAAGGGCTCCTTGAACTGACCCGCCTGGAACTGGAACTCGGGCTTGATCCTCACGTTGAGATAGACATCGCGAACAATTGCGCCCGTAGTGGAGTTCGCGTCAGTCAAGATCGCGTAATCGAAGTGCGACCCGTAGATGCCCTGGAAACCGAAGCGGGCCCGGCGCACGACAAATGTATCTGGAGGTGCGCCGTCGCCCTTATAAGCGCGGTAGTCGGTGTCTACGTATCCATAGGGGCTGATACTGAACTGTCCATCGGGACTCTTGATGAAGAAATGCTCCCCGTTCCATCCCGCCGTGAGCGGCGCATCTTTCTTGGGCGCGGCCGCCGGTTGTGCCTGATTGATCATGGCGCTCTCCACCGGCTCAGGCTCGGGCTGGACCAGAACTGTGTTGACCAGATGGGCGTCTCCGGTCGCAGCGCCATTTGCCGGTTGCGCACCGGTCTCTGGCGAATCAGTCCTCGCGACAGGCTTCACGCTGGCCGAACCGCCGTCAACAGTCTTGGCCTTGCCATCCACCAACTGCTGAACCATGGCCTTCAATTCGTCGATCGTCTGGCGCTGCGCCGCGACCTCGCTGCGCAGTTCATCGACCTCTTCCTTGCTTGCGTTCCCAGAGGCGGACGCGCCGTTTTTGCTCGCAGGTGCCGTGCCTTGAGCGTGGACGAGCGAACATGGTGCCGTGAAAACGACCAGAAGCACGAAACACGTTGTGAGCAAGCGCATGTTTTCCTCTCCGACCATAATTTGGCAACCAACCGGCCTGGGCCCGGAACGAGCGTGC
>DATHPO010000090.1:0-69307 GCA_035483835.1 Terriglobales bacterium | reverse complement strand
GCGCGCCCAGGATGACAAATACGAGGCTGATCGCGCTGTGGCGCTCCTGTCCGCGTGCGCGTTGGCCGCTTCGGAAGAAAATGCGCGCGGCCATTTGGTCATTACTGCCCCGACAGGTGGTTCGGCTGGTGTGATGCCCGCAATTGTTTATGGCTTGACCCAAACCAAACGAGCGCTGCCCCAGGGAAAGGTTCGGCAAGGTTTGCTCGGCGGCGCCGCCATTGGCTATTTGTGCAAACACAATGCTACTCTTTCTGGCGCCGAAGGTGGTTGTCAGTCCGAAATCGGCGTCGCTTCAGCGATGTCGGCTGCGTTCATTGCTTCCGCGATGGACGCCTCACCTCAAGTGACGGAGAACGCTGCCGAATCAGCGCTGGAACATCACCTGGGCATGACGTGCGATCCGGTCGCCGGCTATGTCCAGGTCCCGTGCATCGAACGTTGCGCGTTCGGCGCGGTCAAGGCCTGGACCGCCTACATGATTGCGACGAACGAGATCGCATCACGGCATCGTGTTGACCTCGACACGACGATCAAGACCCTCGCCGATACCGGCAAGGACATGAGCACAAAGTATAAGGAGACGAGCGAAGCCGGGCTGGCCGCGAACCTTGTGCTTTGCTGAAGCCAAATGAATTCACCGGGAGGCCCGTGCGGGCGAACAGTCGCCGGACGTGCCTCCCGAAAATAAAACTCCATCAACCGGAGGCAAGCCTACGGGTACAGACTGAAACGAAAACAAAACCCGCGCAACAGGCTAGGCAAAGGAAAAGCTAGTACATCGCTGGGGGCGCGGACTCCAGAGCCTCTTTATCGAGTCTCTGGAGTGCACGAAACCGGCGTCGAATCAGGGTAAGCGGACTGTTGAAGGCCAAAATCTCCAGTTTCGATTGGTACAGAGATGTGGGGCGGGTGGTTGCACCTCGAAGCTCGCTATAACGATGAGGACTTGCGTGCCGGGTCGCTCTGGGTGGGCTACAACTTTGCACCGCTCTCGTACATCTCGATCGCCTTCTCAATTGCCTCTCAGTGCGATTTCCTTAAAAGGCTTCCGTCGAACTAGCAAGAAACGTACGGCACGCCAGATCGAAGATTGTTCATCCGAGTTAGGGGTTTCCCTAGTTGTAGCCAGACTACCCTCCAGCTAGAAATGAACCGATCTGACCAACTCAATCGGTTCACAGAGTTCGTTCCTGGGCTTTGATCTAAAGATGAGCTGAGGAGACATCAGAACTATCCATAAGGTTTGGTTTAGATGTGACGTCCGGGTGAACGTCGATGGAGTTTCCATGAAAACCAGAATCTTAATCCTCGCAAGTCTTATCTGCGCGCTTCCCACTTCGTCAATAACTGCTCAAGAAAAGGTCAGGGTCGAGAAGGATCTTCTCGGCCAGAAGGAGATTCCTGCCAGTGCCTACTACGGCGTGCAGACCGCTAGGGCGCTTGAAAATTTTCAGATTTCCGAGATCACGATTAATCACTACCCCGGCTTCGTTGAGGCATGGGCGATCGTGAAGCTGGCTGCGGCGCAGGCTAACACAGATGTTGGTGCGATGAAACCGGAGAAGTTAGCCGCCATCGAAAAGGCCGCTCAGGCGGTCCTTCAGGGCCAGTATCACGACCAATTTCTGGTGGACTGGTACCAGGGTGGAGCCGGCACGTCGACCAATATGAACGCCAATGAGGTGCTCGCCAATGTCGCCCTCGAACTTACCGGACACAAGAAAGGCGAGTACCAGTTCGTCGATCCGCACGACGATCTGAATATGTCGCAGTCAACCAACGATTCTTATCCAACTGCGATCAAGGTCGCCATTCTCCTGCGCAATGACAAGCTTGTGGCGGAGTTGAAGAAACTTGCAGCCTCTTTCCGGATCAAAGGCGACGCCTATATTGAAATGGTCAAGATGGGCCGCACCGAAATGCAGGACGCAGTGCCCATGACGGTTGGTCAGGAATTCCATGCGTTCGCCGCCTCCCTCGAAAGCGAAATCGAATTGCTGAGGCAGGCGGAGAAGTCGCTTTACACAGTGAACATGGGTGCAACTGCGATTGGCACAGGCATCAATGTGCCAAAGGGCTATCCAGAAAAGTGCGCAGCTCGCTTAGCCAAATTGACTGGAAAGCCAATCGTTCCCGCCTCAGACATGCTGGCGGCAACATGGGATCAGCAGGGATTCGTGGTGTACTCATCCGCGCTCCGCAGCGTGGCCATCAAGCTTTCGAAGATTGCGAGTGACCTGATCCTTCTTACCTCGGGTCCGCGAGCGGGACTCTTCGAGATCAACTTGCCCGCGCTCCAGCCGGGTTCTTCGATCATGCCGGGCAAGGTCAATCCGGTGATTCCTGAACTGGTCAACCTGATTGCATTTCGCGTGATTGGCAACGATTACAGCGTTAGTTTGGCGGGCACGCACGGACAATTGCAGCTCAACGCTTACGAGCCGATCGAAGGACTGGCAATCATCGAATCTCAGAGTCTCTTGTACCGCGGCTCTATGGCATTTCGCTTGAAGTGTGTTGATGGCATTACGGTGAACGAAAAGGTGCTGGAGCACTACATGGAAACCACGGTTGGGATTGTCACTGCGCTGAACCCGATTGTGGGTTACGAAAAAGCGACGGAGCTCGCGGCTGAGGCATACAAGACCAATAAGGGAATCCTCGAAATTATTCGCGAACAACACATTCTTACGGAACAACAAATCAACGAACTGCTGGATCCAGCGAAGTTGACCGGTCTGGATAAGAGTCAATACGTGAAGAAGGATTGAACTCTGATCGAGGAAGTGACGCATGAAACCGAATCGAAGATCGCTGTCATGCCTGCTGGTTTTTCTTGTTCTCGTCTGTGAACTAGCCATTGCAGAGGGAAAGCCAAATGTCGTGATCCTGGCTACTGGCGGTACGATCGCTGGCGCAGCTGCTTCCGGAACGCAAGCAGGCTACACCTCTGGCGCGGTAACCATTGACGCGATGATTGCCGCTGTCCCGGGCATCACCGATCTTGCCAATATCAAGGGCGAGCAGATTTCCAACGTCGGTTCACAAGACATATCATTCGACATCATGCTCACCCTGGCCAAACGCATTAACCAATTACTTGCGACGCCGCAAGTGGACGGCATTGTCGTGACGCACGGTACCGACACGATGGAAGAGACTGCCTTCTTCCTGAACCTGGTTGTGAAAAGCGACAAGCCCGTAGTCATGGTTGGCTCCATGCGGCCATCGACGGCTGTCAGCGCCGATGGTCCGTTGAATCTTTACAACGCAGTCGGTGTGGCGATTGATCCGAATGCCAGGGGACGCGGCGTGCTGGTCGTGATGAATGACTGGATCCACGGTGCGCACTCTCTTACCAAGACGAGCACGACCGCTGTCCAGACGTTCATGTCTCCTTTACGAGGCGTGGTGGGCGTAGCTACCTACGGCAAGAACGATTTCTACAACAATCCGCAATGGAAGCACACGGTTGGTAGTGAATTCGATATCACAAACGTGACCAAACTGCCTCGCGTCGACATTCTCTTTGCGTGCGCCGACATGTCGCCCGATCTGATCGAGGATTCAGCACATCATGGCGCGAAAGGCATTGTTCTGGCCGGGGTAGGCAACGGCAACGTAAACAAGGCCTCACTCGAGGCTGCGGCGCAAGTTGCGAAGCAAGGCGTCGTGATAGTCAGGAGCAGCCGCGTGGCAACCGGCACCGTAGGGCGTAATGTTGAAGTGAACGACGATGAACTGGGTTTCGTCGCTTCCGATGAGCTCAATCCGCAAAAGTCGAGAATCTTGTTGATGCTGGCGCTGCTCAAGCCGCGAACAACGACGGAAATTCAGAAGCTGTTCCAAGCGTACTGATCTCGCCGCCTCGGGCAGACTTGAAAGGTGCAGCTCGCTAAAGGTGGCAGATTATGGTGTGGATTGAGCTATGTGTCCTGCTGGCGTGCATCCTCGTGGGAGCACGCGTGGGAGGAATTGCGCTCGGCACTGTCGCGGGACTTGGTCTCGTTGTTTTGGTATTCATCTTTGGTCTTCCGCCCGGCATGCCCCCGCGGACAGTACTTGGGATGATCGTTGCCGTGGTGACCGCCGCTGCAACCATGCAGGCCGCCGGAGGCTTGAATTACCTGGCTGCCGTGGCGGACCGTGCGCTTCGTGTCTGGCCCGGTGGAATCACGATCATTGCTCCCCTGGTCACCTACGTCGTCACTTTCGCGGCAGGCACAGTTCACATTGTTTATGCGCTGCTGCCGGTAATCGCTGAAGTGTCGCGCAAGGCGGGGGTCCGCCCCGAACGCCCTCTGTCGATCGCAACCATCGCAGCCCAACAGGCGGTCACGGCCTCTCCCATCTCAGCTGCAACTGTGGCCTTGCTGGCACTGCTCACGCCACAAGGCGTACAGCTGAAGCAGATTCTTCTGATTTGTGTACCCGCAACTCTACTGGGCAGCTTAATTGGCGCGCTTGCGGTTTTGCGGAAGGGGCCTGAATTAGAGGACGATCCTATTTATAAGCAACGCCTGGCACAAGGATTGATCAGTTTTGATATTTCTCCAGTGAGCTTGACGGGCCAGCAACTAAGCCGCGCACGTGGCTCCGTCATCGTGTTCCTTCTAGCGGCGGTCCTCGTGGTCGTTCTTGGCTTTTTGCCCTCACTTCGGCCAACGTATACAGCAGTCAGCGGTGGACAAGAAAGCATCGAGCAGTTGGACATGGCTCCGGCGATCATGATGATGATGTTTGCCGCGGCTGGCGTAAATATGTTGCTGTTTCGCGCGTCAGCCGCGGAAACCATCAAGACCAGCATCATGAGTGCAGGCATGGTTGCTCTCATTTCGATTGCCGGCCTAGGCTGGCTGGGATCATCTTTCTTCGAAGGCAACAAGCAATTGATTGTTGGAAGCATTTCCGGAGTCGTCCAACAGCATCCTTGGGTTTTCGCCTTGGGACTCTTCGCGTTGTCCATCCTGCTGGCAAGCCAGGCAGCAACCGTGGTCACGTTGATGCCGGTTGCCTTGGGACTAGGTTTGGGCGCTCCGGCCTTGATCGCGATGTTTCCAGCGGTCAACGGATATTTCTTTTTACCGACTTACGCCACAATGTTGGCGGCCATTTCTTTCGACCAGACCGGCACCACGCGTATTGGCAAGTATGTTCTGAATCATAGCTTCATGCTCCCAGGCATGGTGGCTACAGTTTCATCCGTGTCTATTGGTTTCTTGCTTGCCAAGGTGGTCTTCTAAACGAACGACGACGCGACTATTACCTTGGCACAAATGGACAAATGTAAGACTCTCCGACAAGGGCCGCTTGTATTGCCGGAATCAAGTGGGCCTTCATGTGGGACTTGAGGACATATCCAAGTGCGCCTTCTGCCATGCATGCCTTCATGAACTGCTCCTCCGAATGGACGGTCAGGAACACTATTTTGGCTGTTGGGGCGGACTCGTGGAGTCGATGGGCAGCGTCGATTCCACTCAAAACCGGCATGGTGATATCGGCCACAATTACGTCGGGACAAAGGCGGAGAGCCTCCGAGACTAATGTGGCACCATCGGTTGCGGTTCCGACGACATCAAACTGACGATTCAAAAGCGCAGTTGTGGCTTCAAGTAAGGCCGGATGGTCATCCGCCAGCAAAACGCGTGGTCGGATCAATGTTCGCCTCCGTTCGCAGCAGAGAGACAACCCGTTGTCGTGGTGTTGGACCCCAAAGGCGCAGTTTTCAAAGCTCGGAATATTCTTAAGGCAGTGCGCGGGGTCTTGCTACTGGGGAAATCCCTAGGCTGCAAAGACCCGCTGGTGAGATTCGGAATGACCCCTCGACCTGCGGCGATTAGGGCCGCAATCCATCGGATGCGAGCTCATCCCGCCGCCCGCTCTGATTTCGGCTGAATGGGAACCCAAGCTTCGACCTTAGTCCCCCTGCCAGGTCTGGAACGAATCTCGAATCGTCCGCCCAACAAGTAAACGCGCTCTTCCATGCTGCGGATGCCCAGACCCTCCTTTTTCCCAAGCTCTCGGGCATCGAACCCGAAACCTTCGTCGTTTACAGACACGACTAGCTTGTTGCCACTCCTGCGCAGACGTACTTGTGCTTTGGTGGCCCCGCTGTGCTTCTTTAAATTACGAAGACCTTCCTGCACGATGCGAAATAAGCACAACGCTACATCTGGATGAACGGAACGAGGGATGTCTTCAGGAAGAAAATCAACTTCAATACGCTGTTGGCTGCCGAATTCCTTGCATAGAGCACTCAAACCGGGCACAAGCCCCAACGCCTCCAGCGTGGACGAATGCAGACGGTGCGAAAGCGTGTGGAGATCAGCGCCGATTTCGCTGGCTGAATTCAGGAGATCGTGTACTTGTTGGACAGCCTCTCCCGGCGAAGTGCCGATCGATTCTTCCGCATTCTCCAATCCGAGTGCAAGTAACGCTAAACGCTGACTAAAATCGTCATGGATTTCCGATGCCAGCCGACTGCGCTCTTTTTCCTGAGCGGTTATCAACATGCCGCTGAGCCCCAGTTGCCGGTCTTTCGCCAGCTTCAACTGTCTCCAACTGAAACGGAGGTAGAAGCCGCAGAGACCTAGAAAGAGAGTGGCGAGTGACGCAGCGACCCACATCCATTTGGTGCGCTGCCAGAACGACGGCGAACGGAAAAGCACCACGCTACCGGTTGGAAGATCGTTTTCGTTGAATCCCCAGCGCCGCAACGCTCGCCAATCAAACATGTATGCATTTGTGCCTCGAACAATCGGCACATCCTGGGGCCTTACCCCATTGAGAATCCTTACCGCAATACCACCGATGATCTTACCTTCCATTGCGAAACTCTGGAGATAGCCTCCGACCTGCCCGTGACCCAGGTCCACATCCGACGGACCGAAGACCGGGGCGTTCGCGGCGCCAGCAACCATCGGACCTGCCTGGGATGCACTGACGTACTTGGTCCCTTTTGCGTCCATGCCGATGTGAGTGTAAAGCACGATCGTGTGAGGGGGCAGGCGCTTCAATCGCTCGAGCAGGCTGGGCATGTCGAGATCAGTCAGATAGGTAAACTCCAGGCTGGATTCGTAGCCATGAAGCTGCTCTCGATAAATTGCTTCCAGATGTTTGTCGTAAGACAAAATCCCGCCGACCACCACTACGTGATTCGTGCCAGGCTGGAGTCGCAAGGCCACGTCCAGAGTCTTGGCCGGCTCAAACGACTCCCAGCAGCCGGTGAAGTGGGAATCGAGCGTTGGGTTGTCCGCCTGTGGTTCACTGGTGCCACCAAAGACAATCGGAATGCCTGAAAAAAAAATTTCGTGCGCGTCGACCATGAAGTGAAGTGGCGAAGGTCCAAGCGCGATGATCAGGTCTGGTATGTGATCTTGATATTTGTGAATATACCACTGCCGTAACGACTCCTGAGCCGCTGCATCGTCGAAAAGGGTCGTCTCGAGGTGCTCGCGATATAACTCGATCTGGTAGCGTGAATCTTCCAGCGTCGCCAGCATTTCGTGATCAATCAGCGTGACGGCCGGAGAAGAAAGACCCAATTCGTAGAAAACCAAAACTCTCTTCACTTCCTTGACTTGAGGATTGGCTCTAGGTTGAAACAGGACACACAACGTGAAGAGGACGAGAATCATTTTTACCGACCGAAGCGCCACACGGATTAGCGCACTCCGTCGGATGGCATAACCGACAACTCGAGGATTCTTCGTCGCAGCCTGCCCCAAAAGGCAGCGACGGAAGAGGGTAAGCATGTCGCCGAGGGCCTCGTCCCTTTGTGAGCAAACTTGTGCTCCAGATTGTATCCCTCCAAAGCCAACTAGCACAAACGCAATCTGACACTTTTCGTGACAACGTTGACGCGTCCTGGAATCCATTCGAGGACCGGCGCCAGCGCCCAGAGGTTTGGTTTCAATACTTAGGGATTTCCCTAATTGCTTCCACTCTCCTCATGCATAAGAGTACCCGTAGCTGACCCGACGTCTACTGGCAGCGGTATGCGAATAAGCCCTGGCAAGCAGGAGTCCTTATGAAAAAAAATAGCTTCATTGCACTACTGCTGTTCGCTCTTTCCGCCATCTGGATTCAGTCTGCTGCAGCCCAATCCCAGGATCAGCGCAATGCAGATATCGAACAACTGAAGAACAAGCTGCAGCAGTTGGATCAGATGATGACCGAGGTCAAGGGCGAGATCAAAGCGCTTGAGGGGACGCCGGCTCCTCCTGCGGCCCCCCTCGTTGGGCAAGGCCAGGCCGAAGGACAACAGACGCCTGCCCCGCAGGAGCCAATGATCGCAGTTCCCTCGGAGGCGATTATCGCTCAGCCCCAGGCTGGAACCGTACCGCTGGAAGGTGAAATCACAGAGCGGCAGAACAGCGTCAACTTTTACGGGTTCGTGATGCTCGACTCCGGATATGACTTCGGGCAGGTGAATCCGAACTGGTTCGACGTTGTCCGTCCCACCCAGTTGCCGTCCTTCCACAATGAGTTTGCGCCGAGTGGAAATGTCTATGCCAGCGTGCGACAAACCCGCTTCGGGGTGAAGTCCTCCACGCCTACCCCGTACGGCGATCTGAACACGGTATTCGAATTCGAACTATTTGGGACCGGAGTTGATGCCGGCCAAACGACTTTCCGCCTGCGGCATGCTTACGGAGAGCTGGGCCAGTTTGGAGCGGGACAGACCTGGAGCCCGTTCATGGACATAGGCGTCTTCCCGAACACGCTGGAGTACTGGGGCCCGAACGGGATGGTGTTCTTCCGCAATGTGCAGATTCGTTGGATGCCGATCCGAAGCAAGAGAGGCGGCGTCACGATTGCCCTGGAAAGACCCGGCGCCAGCGGTGACCAAGGCGTTTATGCCGACCGTATCGAGCTGAGCAACATACGGCCGCGGTTCAATTTCCCGGATCTCTCGGGGAATGCGCGGATCGACAGAGACTGGGGCTATGTACAGATGGCCGGCATTGTTCGGAAAATCGGGTGGGTTGACACCAGCGGCAACCCGATCAATCTCGGTGGCAGTGCTGTGGGCTGGGGCTTCAACCTGACTTCCAATCTCAAGTTGTCAAAAAAGAATGTTGCAAAGCTGGCATTTGTTTACGGCTCCGGCATTGAGAATTACATGAACGATGCGCCGGTGGACATCGGTATCCAGAACAATCCTCCGGGCTCGCGCGTGCCCATCAAAGGCGTTACTTTACCGGTGTTAGGCGTCGTGGCATTCATCGATCACACCTGGAGCGAGCACTTCACCAGTTCAGCCGGTTACTCGCTGGTTGACATTCAGAACTCAAACGCACAGCTTCCGTCGGACTATCACCAGGGTGACTACGCGGTCGGGAACCTGCTCTACCATCCGATCCCAAGGGTCACGATGGGTGGTGAGTTTCAGTTCGGCCGCCGGGTGAACTTCAGCAACGGATTCAATGCCAACGATTATCGGATGCAGTTCTCGTTCAAGTTTGACTGGGATAAGAGTTTCAAATCCCCAACTCTATAACTCTGGCTTGGCGGAAAGAGAGGAAAGCGTCAATGTTCAATAGGAACTGGGCTGTAAAGTTACTTCTTGTCGCAACAATCATTGTTCCGTCTTTGCTTCCGATACCGGCGCTGGCACAAGGATCGCGAAGCCCTGTGGCGCCTCGCCGGGAGGTCGTGGCGGCGGTGGTTCAAGAGGCCTATGACAAGTTCAAGAATGAAACCCGCGGGAAGAACGCTGATTATATTCCCTATCTCGCACAAGTGGATTCCAAGCTTTTCGGGATCGCGATTGTCACCACCGACAACCAGGTTGTCACACTGGGGGACGTGAAATATTCATTCTCCATCCAGTCGATTTCCAAGGTTTACACGTTGGCGCTTGCAATGGAAGCGCTGGGAGCCGAGAAGGTCTTCCAAAAAATAGGCTCCGAGCCTACGGGACGCCCCTTTAACTCTCCAGTGGCGGTCGTGGACATGCCGACACACACCGGCAACCCTTTCGTTAATGCAGGTGCCATCGCCACAACTAGCCTGATCTCCGGCAAGGATGCGGATGAAAAATGGACTAAGATCCTGGATTTCTACAGCCGCGCGGCCGGAGAAAAGTTGACGTTGATTGACGAGGTCTACAAATCCGAAGCCGCCACCAACACCGGCAACAAAGCGCTCTCCATGCTCTTGGCCAAATATGAGCGGATTTACGCTGATCCATTTGAGTCGGTCGATATCTACACCAAGCAGTGTTCGGTTGGCGTAAACGCCACCCAGCTCGCGCGGATGGGCGCAACGCTCGCAAATAACGGGATCAACCCTGCCACAGGAGAACAGGTGATCAAATCGGAAGACGTTCCTCACATCCTCAGCACCATGATGATGGCCGGTCTTTACGACGGTTCTGGTGGTTGGGCGTGGGATGTGGGACTCCCTGCGAAGAGTGGAGTCGGCGGCGGGATTGTAGCAATCGTCCCTGGAAAAGGAGCAATTGTCGTCTTTGCACCACCGCTGGATGACGCTGGAAACAGCGTCAAGGCGCAAGAGGTGATCGACTACGTCAGCGACAAGCTGCACTACAACCTGTTTTCTCCGGCATCGGTGGGTTGGAAATAGCGGTAGTCACGAAGAACTGAGAAGGAGCGGTTGCATTACCAATGGCAAACACTATCCGGAGAATAGGAGCGCGATTACTACTGTTGGCTCTCGCCCTTGGGTTGGCTAGTTACGGAATGGCCCAAGGCGAAGATCCCCAACAGGAACCTCCGAACCATGGTACGCAAGACACGACGGACGAATTAAAAAAGCTTGACCGGCTGATTGAGCAAAACAAGCAACTGGAAAACCAAAACCGAGAACTGATGACGGAGATCGAATCTCTGCGTGGCGTGCTTGCGCAACAGTCCGGCTCAGCCGCGATATCAACTGAGACCGGCCCAGCGACGCAGGCCGACACTGCACAAGAATCGAAACCGCTGACCGCGGATATCTACTCGGATCAGGGAGACAAAAAAACCTGGGGAACGTACACGCCCAATCAAGGGTACAAGGTGGCCAATACAGAGTACGGCGACCTGAGTATCAGCATATACACCTACGTCCGCTACCTGAACCAACGAGGTCTGGATTCAACGTTTACAGACGCATTGGGCAATGTCAAGAGTGTCCAGCAACGCCAGGATATCCAACTCAACAAAGTACAGATAAAGTTCCTCGGGTGGATCCTTCACCCGAAGTTTCGCTATTTTCTGTACGCGTGGTCCTCCAATGCTTCGCAAGGCTTAGGCGCTCAGGTAGTGCTCGCCGGCAACCTGAGTTACCTTTTTGACAAGCATTTTAATGTGGGCGCAGGGATCAGGTCCTTGCCGGGTACGCGGAGCGTAGAGGGCAACTTCCCCTTCTGGCTTGGTGTCGATACCCGCCTTATAGCCGACGAGTTCTTTCGTCCTTCCTATACTTCAGGCGTTTGGGCCTGGGGCAAAATCGGAAGCCGGCTGGACTACATAGCCATGGTCGGCAACAACCTGAGTACCCTGGGCGTAAGCGCGGCGCAGCTCAACAATGGGTTAAACACGGTGTCTACCTCGCTCGTCTGGATGCCCAGCACAGGCGAATTTGGCCAAGGCTTTGGCGACTTTGAAGACCATCAAAAATTGGCGACGCGTCTCGCGGGCCACTTCACCCGGAGCAATGAGGACAGGCAGGAACAGCCAAACAGTGACCAATTCGAGAACACGCAGATTCGGCTCGAAGATGGGAGTGTCATCTTCACACCCAATCTTCTCGGTCCCGGCATTACCGTCAACGATGTGACCTACAAGATGGCCGCGTTTGATGGCGGCGTCAAGTACCACGGGTTTTCGTTGGATGGGGAGTACTTTTTGCGCTGGCTCGATGATTTTCACGGACTCGGCACGACCGGACTTCCCACGGTCTTCTCTCACGGCTTCCAATTGCAAACTTCGGCGATGGTTCTGCCTAAGACTTTGCAGGTTTATCTCGGAGGATCGACACTCACCGGCAACGCTGCCGCGCTGGACGCGTACCGGGCAAAGTATGGCAATCCTTGGGACTTTCGGGCCGGGCTCAACTATTTTCCCTATCACAACAAAGTCATCCGGTGGAACAATGAATTCCTTTACCTGTACAGATCTCCCGTGGGCTATACCGCCGTTCCCTTCGCGCTCGGAGGAACCGGACCGGTCTTTGCTTCCACTCTCGAGTTAGCTTTCTGAGCGGCGAGTATTTTTTCGGAATAAATAAAAGATGTGTAAACGCTCGATGACACAACTCCTCAAATAAGGGAGCCTATCGATGAAACATCACTCTCAGTTTCGCCGTCCCAGAATGATGAGATTCGTTTCCGGCTCGGTCATTTCTTTAATGCTATGGTGCAGTCTTGCAGCTGCACAGGCCCAACCAGATCAACCCGAGCTGAACGATGTTCACTTCCATTTGACCAATTACATTCAGGAAGGCACGGATATTCATGACTTTCTGAAGATCATGGGCACTAAAGTCGGACGCGTGGCGCTATTTGGGATTCCTCTTCAACAGGAATGGTCCTACCAGAATTCTGGGGACTTTGCCCCAACCTACTACCTACAGACGGACGCACCACTCTATTACTACTCCTTCACCGACGCATACATTGCGATGGCATACCGATCGCTGCCGAAGGAACAGCGGGCGCGTTTTGACCCCATGATCACCGGCTTCAATCCGGCTGACATGTACGCCGCCGATCACATTCGTCGGGTGCTTCAGACTTTTCCGAGCGTGTTCTCGGGCATCGGCGAGTTTACGATTCACAAGGAGTTTGTATCGGCCAAAGTGGCGGGCGAAGTTGCGAGTCTGCAAAACCCGGCGCTCGATCGGATTCTCGATTTTGCCCAGACGGTCGGACTGGTCGTGTTGCTACACAGCGATATGGATGTGCCTTTCGCGAAGGAAGGATCGCCGCCGGTTTACCTGGATCAGATGAAAGCCCTTTTCAGGAGGCACCCCCACACGACCATCATCTGGGCCCACACTGGCATGGGCAGGGTGGTTCGACCGATAAAGAACCACGCCGCTCAGTTGGCAGAGATACTGGCCGACCCACAGTTCAGTCATATCTACTTTGATATTTCCTGGGACGAGGTGGCCAAGTATGTGGTGTCGAGCCCGGAGGCGACCAGTGTGACTGCCGACCTCCTGAATCGCTACCCCGACCGCTTCCTTTTCGGCACCGACGAGGTAGCGCCATCAACGCAGGAGCAGTACCTGAGGGTCTTTTACGAATATGAGCCGTTGTGGAAACTTCTGGATGAGAAAGCGCGCGAAAAAGTGCAGAAGGGGAACTATGAGCGACTCTTCGATGAGGCTCGACAGAAAGTGAGGGCGTGGGAAACGGCTCAGGGCCTGGGTCCCACACGGAACACCGAGTGAGCTTAGAACAGCACATGGACAACTCGTGATGCCTTGCTTTCTTGGTCGTTGAAAACAGATGCAAATGTCAGCCCAGTTAGTTTTCAACCATCTCTACTTGGCCGTACCCGCCTTGTGCCAATCGATAATGTTGACAAGCTTCCAGGGATTTCTATTGAGTTGGAACTCCAGCTGCCCATCTTTATTAATAATTAGCTGGGAAGCCGGATAAAGAACACCGGAGCTTTTATCCGTGTCAGCATCGACAATGTCGAATTCGCCCACTGTCAAGTTGTATGCCATAGTTCGGGTGTTGTAATAGGCCTCGCCGAATCTGATCAATCGGTTGGTGACAAAGCGTATCTTGCGACCCGTCGGAGTGGGGATAAGGCGAATGTAACTGAGGTCGTAGCCCACTGTGCCGGTGATGGCGATGCGGCCGACGGACTTCATCTTGCTAAGTGCATCGACCAAGCCCTGATTCTGGCCCTTCTTGAAGGCATCAACGAGAAGTTGTCTATCTTCGTCCGTAGAGTACTGATAGATGGTCACCTTCACACCAATTATGCTACCCATCTGCGTGCTGGTGCCCATTGCGGTGGAATCGATGGTTTCTATTTTTCTGTCATCCTGGGAAAAGGCGAGCGTGGTTATCAGTAGCAGGATGATGAATAGGAATCCGCCGTACATGGATTTGCGAATGGTGGATTTGTTTGCATTTGTGCGCATCTTCGTTTTCTCCTTCTCCGTGCAGGCCCGTAGGTGAAATTCTAATTCTCGTAGCTGGAGTTGGTCGACTAGGGAAACCCCTAGCTAACCATAAGATGGTCTTGCTCAAAACCTGAAGGTAAGGGCGAGGACCACCGTGGGGTCGGTCCAGCCGGCATCGAATACAAAGGTCGTGAAATCCACTTTCTTGTGTGTAACCCCGACTGAGAATCCACGCTGCACGTTGAGATTGGTGTGGTAGTCTCTGGTTCGTTGGGACACGAGACCGGCGTGGAACCAGTCCGTCGGCGAGTAGACCAGTTCGTCCCAGGTGTAGAAATAGCTGGCCTTCCGATCGTCCGCATTAAATACGTACTCTCCCTGAGCCGAAAGCTCAACCCGCTTGTAGGTGAGCGAGAGTTCGTAGCCTGGCGCAACCCCTGTCGTACTTCCAAACACGACGCCGAACATTGGCGTGGCTTCGAACACGAGCTTGTGACCGATGCTGAAGTTATAGCCCGCCCACAATGATCCAGTCTGTAGATACTCCTCGTTGTAACGGGCTTCAAAGTGAAGCCATTGATGATCGGCGGTAAAGATCGGAGAACCGTAAGATTGGTCATCTGGAACCAGATAGCCAGATGTCGCTAGGGAGAACTCCCACTGATTTGCATCGGCGTCATCTGCGCTCGGCGTCTGGCGTGTCGGAGTCTGGGCCAAGACTTGGCCAGCGAGAACAAAGACTAGCGCGAGCATCGCGGAATGCGACGTGGTTTTCATCCTCCCTCGCTCTTTTTTTATAAACGAGGCATGAGATGCGTGCGGCTTTCACCGTCGTCGGTTCTTCGCACCAGGATGCCCGTTGCATCCCTTCCTTCGGATAGGCCGGAGTCCCGTAACCCTCTCGGTGCTAAGAGCGCGATATATCTCCCTTCGCGAAGATGCTACGTCTTGGCCCCCATACCTCTCAACTGGGGAAATCACTAGTTCACAGCAATCGGAACTCGGTGAGCAGCCGAAATTGAGGCCGATCACTTCAGATTGAAGCTCAACCCTGCACTTAGGGGTTTCCCTAGTGGCGGTGCGCTCTGCGCTGCAGTACAAAACTTGTGAAGCGGTTGCGGCAGAAGCAGGTCAACATCGACTCGGAGTCTGGATCGATCTTGGCATTTGACTGTATCCGAATCGGCGTCTGCTGTGTTTCGTAGAACCCGCCCAGCTCTTCACTCGAGTTGCAAACGGCGTACAAGGACTCTCGGTATGAACTCAAGACGACTTTCCCGGGGCAGTTTCCTAGAGACTATTCGAGAATGCACAGCGATTCTCTGCGTGGCAGCGCTGCTTTCCGGAAACGCAGTAGTGCTCGCAGCCCAGGACCAGCAACCCGGGGCCGCGCCGGCACCCGCATCCGAGCAGGATGCGGTCAAGCTTCCTGCGGACCAGTTAGACTCTCTGGTCGCGCCGATCGCGCTCTACCCCGACGCGTTGCTCAGCCAAACTCTGGTGGCTTCCACCTATCCTCTGGAGGTCGTTCAGCTCAAACAGTGGCTGGACCAGCACAAGGACTTGAAGGGGAAGGCCCTCGCGGACGCAGCGCTGAAGCAAGACTGGGATCCAAGTATCCAGGCTCTGGCTGGTTTGCCCGATCTAGTCAAGCAACTAGCTGACAATATCAAGTGGACTACCGATCTCGGAAATGCTTTTCTCGCGCAGCAGAGCGACGTCATGGACGCGGTGCAGCGCATGCGTAAGAAAGCCGAGGATGCAGGGAATCTGAAGTCCACCGAACAGCAGAAAGTCGAAACCAAGGTCGTCGAAAACAAGCAGGTTGTCATCATCGAACAAGCCAGCCCAGAGGTTGTTTACGTCCCTAGCTACAACCCAACCGTCGTGTATGGGGCTCCAGTTTATCCGTATCCTCCCATCGCGTATCCGCCGCCTGGCTATTATGCGGCGGGCCTGGCCATATCCTTTGGTGTTGGCGTCGCGATGGGAGCTTTCTGGGGTGGAGGCGCCGGTTGGGGATGCGGATGGGGCGGGAACAACAACATCACAGTCAACCGCAACAACACCTTCGTCAACAACAGCAACCGCCAGAACTTCAACAACGCGAACCGAGGCAATCGTGCATCCACCCTGCCCGCGAGAGGCAACAGCAATTGGCAGCATAACCCGCGGCACCGCGGGGGCGCACCATATTCCGACAGGTCTACAGCGAACAGGTTCGGCGGTACTACTCGAGGCGATTCCCTCTCGAACCGGCAGGCAAATGCACGCCAGAATCAAGCCAGACAGCAACCTGCGGGCGGTAACCGCGGAGGGATGGGAAACCGGCAGCCCGGCGGGGGTGATCGCGGCGCTGGTAGTCGAGACATGTCCAACCGTGGCGCTGGCGCTGCTAACCGAGGAGGTGGAGGGGACCGCGTTGGCAATCGACAAGTCCCGAAATCCCCGAGCTCGACAAACCGTAGCGCTTTTGGCGGAGCATCCTCCGGCATGAGCGGCGGCGGAGCACGCGCCAGCAGTTCGCGCGGTTCTTCCAGCATGGGAGGCTCCCGTGGTGGAGGTTCCCGTGGCGGTGGCGGTCGGCGGAGGTAGGCAAGAATCATGATCACAGAGGGAGTTATGAAATCACGACTATCCAGATTCCGCATGCCAATTGGCATCTTCGTCATCATCCTGGTTGCTCCGTGGTCCATCCTGCCAAGTCTCGCGGCAGCCCAAGTGCAATCCGAGACGAAAACCGCAGCCGCGGCACCGAAGGCGTTTGACACGCCACAGCAGGCTGCTGAAGCGTTGATCAACGCGGCGGGAGCTTATGACGTACCGGAGTTGATGGCGATCTTCGGGCCAGACGGTGAGGACTTCGTCTCCTCTGCCGATCCCGTCGCAGACAAGAACAATGCTGCTGCATTTGCGGCAGAAGCCCGTGTCAAGAACTCCATATCGATCGACGCCACAAAACCAAATCGGGCACTCATCATTGTTGGCGAGGAAGAGTGGCCCATGCCGGTGCCTCTGATTAAGAGGAATGGCAAATGGTATTTCGAGGCCAAGTCAGGTAGGCAGGAAATTCTATTTCGACGAATTGGAGCCAACGAACTGGACGCCATTCAAGTCTGCCGTGGTTTTGTGGAAGCGCAAAAGGAATACGCTTTGCAGATTCACGATGATTCCGGGGTAAATCAGTATGCACAGCGAATCTTCAGCACTCCGGGGAAACAGGACGGCTTGTATTGGCAGAATCCGGACGGAACATCTGGTGGACCGATTGGTGATGCAGTCGCAAAGGCGTTAGACGAGGGCTACTCCATCGGTAAGTCAGGATTCCATGGGTACTACTTCAAAATCCTGAAGGGGCAAGGTCCGGCGGCGCCGTTGGGCAGGCTCGACTACGTCATTGAGGGAATCATGATCGGCGGCTTCGCCCTTGTCGCCGTGCCCGCCGAATACCGGGTTACAGGTGTAAAGACTTTCCTCGTGAACAACGACGGAATCGTTTATCAAAAAGACCTGGGTCCTGATTCTCTGAAAATTGTCGAGAAGATCGACCTCTACAATCCGGATCCAACCTGGAAGCTGACGAATGACGAGTGGCCGCCAAGCGTCATCGGTCCACCTCGTGAAGAATGACGGATAGCTTTCGATAAAGAGTTGATCGTGCACACAGCCAAGTCCGAGGTTTGGCGGCACAGCCGCTATCCCGGACAACAGAGGAGATGAGTTTATGGGTACCGTCGCTTCCCCACTTGTTGCCGACTTACTTTCTCTCAGCGCGTACGGAAAGGCTCGATCGACTATAACCGGAGCGCCGTTGGATCCAGCCGAGTTACGCAAAACTCACGCGTACTGGCGGGCGTGCAATTTCCTTAGCTTGGGAATGATCTATCTGATGGACAATCCGCTGCTGATGGAACCACTGCGGCCGGAGCATATCAAGAACCGGTTGCTCGGCCATTGGGGATCGAGTCCGGGCCTGTCCTTTGTATATGTGCACTTGAACCGGCTGATCAAGAAATACGACCTGGACATGATCTTTCTGGCCGGTCCCGGACACGGGGCTCCGGGGGTATTAGGCCCCGCATATTTGGAGGGGACCTATTCGGAATTGTATCCCGCCAAGAGCGAGGACCTTGAAGGGTTGCGTGAGTTCTTCAAGCAGTTCTCCTTTCCAGGCGGCATCGGCAGTCATTGCACGCCGGAGACGCCAGGGTCGATCCATGAAGGGGGAGAGCTTGGTTATGTGCTATCCCACGCGTGCGGTGCGGCTTTCGACAATCCCGAATTGATTGTGGCAGCAGTCGTCGGCGATGGTGAATCGGAGACCGGTCCGCTGGCGACGTCATGGCACGTCAACAAGTTTCTCAATCCAGGCCGCGACGGCGCCGTATTACCCATCCTTCACTTGAATGGCTACAAGATCAACAACCCGACTCTACTGGCACGCATCTCGCACGAGGAACTGGAGAGCTTGCTGCGGGGCTACGGCTGGGAACCTTACTTCGTGGAAGGCTCGGACCATGACAGCATGCATCAGGCGATGGCGGCCACGATGGAGCACTGCGTACTGGAGATCAGGAGTCACAAGCAGGAAGCCCATGCGAAGACGGAAGTCTGTCGTCCGCGGTGGCCGATGGTCGTCCTTCGTTCGCCCAAAGGATGGACGGCTCCAGTGGAAGTGGACGGGCACAGGTTGGAGGGGTCCTGGCGCGCACACCAGGTGCCATTGTCCAGTGTAAAGAAGGATCCAGACCAGTTGCGGATTCTGGAAGGCTGGATGCGGTCGCTGCATCCGGAAGAGCTGTTCGATGCCCAGGGCAAATTTGTGGCAGAATTCCGCGGGCTTGCGCCGATCGCTCACAGGCGCATGAGCGCCAATCCGCATGCTAACGGCGGAAGATTGAAGAAGGACCTTCGGCTACCAGATTTTCGCGAGTATGGCGTAAGGTTCGACAAGCCCGGCCAACTTCAAGCCGAAAACACGCGTCCCTCGGGCAATTTTCTGCGGGACGTCATGAACCTGAATATGAGCAACTTCCGCGTCTTCGGCCCGGACGAGAACACATCGAACAAGCTCGATGCGATTTACGCGGTGAGCAAAAAGTTCTGGATTGAGGAGTCTTTTCCGGAGGATCTCGATGGCGGCGAGCTCTCGACCGACGGGCGCGTCATGGAAATGCTGAGTGAGCACACGATGGAGGGTATGCTCGAGGGATATTTGCTGACCGGGCGGCACGGATTCTTCTCAACCTATGAATCCTTTGTGCACGTGATCGACTCGATGTTCAACCAGCATGCAAAGTGGCTCGACATTTGCAACCATCTGTCGTGGCGGGAGTCGATTGCCTCCCTGAATTTGCTGATCACTTCAACAGTGTGGCGGCAGGACCATAACGGCTTTACGCACCAGGACCCAGGATTCCTTGATGTAGTGGTGAACAAGAGCGCCAACGTGACGCGCATTTATCTGCCGCCAGACGTGAACTCGCTGTTGTCTGTCGTCGATCACTGTCTGCGGAGTCAGAACTATATCAACGTGATCGTGTGCGACAAGCAGATGCACCTGCAATACATGACGATGGAGGAAGCTATCACGCACTGCAGCAAAGGCATTGGAATATGGGAAAAGGCAAGCAACGATCAAGGAGCAGAGCCCGACGTAGTAGTGGCCTCCGCGGGCGACATCCCCACGCAGGAGGCCCTCGCGGCAACAGCAATGCTGCGGCAGGAATTCCCGGATATCAAAATTCGGTTTGTCAATGTGATCGACCTGTTCAAGCTCCAGCCCAACAGCGAACATCCGCACGGGCTAACCGACAAGGATTTCGACTCCCTGTTTACGAAGGATAGGCCAATCATCTTTAACTTCCACGGGTATCCCTCGCTGATTCACCGTCTGGCGTACCGGCGGCACAATCACGCCAATCTGCACGTCCGTGGTTACAAAGAGAAAGGCAATATAAACACACCCCTAGAGCTGGCAATCAACAACAACATCGACCGCTTCAGCCTTGCGATGGACGTAATCGACCGCGTGCCGCGGCTGCAGGGAATCGGCGCGCACTCGAAAGAGCGATTCCTCAATCAGCAGATCGAGTGCCGCAACTACGCGCATGAGCACGGTATCGACAAGCCGGATGTGGCGGCATGGGTGTGGCCGTATTAGCGGCTGGGACGTAGGGCACCTGCTCTGAGGACGCGCGCGTTCCGGAAGAGCTAGTTGAGTTCTGGGGTGGTGTGCGAATGCTCCACTCCCTTAATCAATTTTCAGCCGTACTTTGTCCTAGTTGCTCAGACATCGAGCCAGACCTAGGGTTGTTTCAGGTAACGACCGGAGAAAATCCGCGGAGCAAAACCTAGCCACAATGACGCAACCCGATATCCTCGAGGAACCGCTCGATTTTTCCTTGGTGCTGGGCGGGCCGATCTTTCAGCTCTTTCGGAAATCCCATCTCACTGGAGATGGCTTAGAACTCTTGCATCGCCGGCTGCTTATTATTACCGCGGTCGCATGGTTGCCATTG
Source organism: Terriglobales bacterium (assembly GCA_035483835.1). Lineage (GTDB taxonomy): Bacteria > Acidobacteriota > Terriglobia > Terriglobales > Acidobacteriaceae > JABDBE01. The sequence continues at coordinate 48,689 of DATHPO010000090.1, read as the reverse complement.
TTGCTCCTCACCACCGCCCAAGGTTTCTCGGCGGGAAGCGCCCGTCGGCTCTCCTTCCTTCACGACGTTGAAGTACATGTCCGATTTCTCATAGCACTTCCCGTCCTCATCGCCGCTGAACTGCTGGTTCATGCCCGAACGCGCCCCGTTGTGCGCACCTTCGTCGAGCGGCGAATAGTTTTGCCCCAAGACCGGAGCCGCTTTGACAATGCTATCCGCGCAGCCATGAGGTTGCGAAATTCCGTCCTCGCGGAGATCGGGCTTTTGATTCTTGTTTACACGATTGGCCTGTGGCTGTGGCACATTCGGATCCCGGTCGAGGTTTCAACCTGGTATGCCAATCCCGGCGGGCGCTGGCACCTTACACCTGCTGGTTTTTGGTATGTCTTCGTCAGCATCCCCATCCTGCAGTTCATCCTTCTGCGCTGGTACATGAGGCTTTTCATTTGGTTTCGTTTTCTGTGGCGGGTCTCCAGAATCAATCTGAACCTCATTTCGACTCATCCAGATCGCTGCGCCGGTCTCGCCTTCCTGGGCAAAAGTGCCTACGCCTTCGGCCCGATACTTTTTGCTCAAGGTGCCATGCTCGCCGGCTTGGTTGCCAGTCGAGTCCTTTACCGAGGGGAGAGCCTGCTGTCCTTCAAGTTACAGGCCGGAGGCTTTATAGCCTTTTTTGTCCTCGCCCTTCTCGGCCCGCTCTTGATGTTCACTCCGCGAATGGCTCGCACAAAAAGAAAGGGACTGGCCGGCTACGGCCTGCTCGCTCAGCGCTATGTCGAGACCTTCGAACAGAAATGGGTCGTGCGCGATCCTGCCCCTTCTGACGAACTCCTCGGATCTGGCGATATCCAGTCGCTCGCTGATCTTGGCAACAGCTACGCCATGGTGCGCGAGATGCGCCCGGTCCCCTTCGGACTCGAGGACATCGCCCGATTGGCCGCCGCTACCGCGGCCCCGCTCTTGCCTCTCCTGCTCACGATTTTCTCTCCGGAAGAACTCATCATGCGTATCATCAAGGTCGTATTTTGAAAGTACCGAGTCGCGGGCGTCGTCAGCGACGGTTAGAGTTTGAGATCGCCGTAACACTAGGGATTTCCCCAGTTGAGGAAGCGAAAGCGAAGAGCAAAGATAGATGGAGGAGCGACTTTTAATGGCCAAGAAACATGGCAAAGACCAGAAGAAGGGGCTGGGTCGCAAGCAGTACGAAGCGGAACTTCGTCGACTTCAGGCAGAATTGTGCAAACTTCAGGCTTGGGTGAAATACCGGGGCTTGCGCATCATTGTCGTTTTCGAAGGGCGCGACGCCGCTGGCAAGGGCGGTACCATCCGTGCACTTACGGAACGCGTGAGCCCACGTGTCTTCCGTGTTGTGGCTTTGCCCGCTCCTTCCGACCGGGAAAAAACTCAGATGTACATTCAGCGTTACATTCAAACTTTTCCCGCAGCCGGTGAGACCGTGATTTTCGATCGCAGCTGGTACAACCGGGCAGGAGTGGAATATGTGATGGGTTTCTGCAGCAAGGAAGAGCATCGCCGTTTCCTCGAGCTTTGCCCGTTAATGGAAAAGTACATTGTGGATGGTGGCACAATTCTCATCAAGTACTGGTTGGAAGTGGGCCAGAAAGAGCAAGAACGACGTTTCGAGTCACGCATTAAAGACCCTGTCCGACAGTGGAAGCTGAGCCCGATGGACTTGGAATCTTACGACCGCTGGTACGAATACTCCAGAGCGCGAGACCTGATGATGAAGGCGACCGACACCAAGTACGCTCCCTGGTTTATCGTGCGCTCTGACGATAAGAAGACCGCGAGGCTCAACTGCATTTCGCACTTCTTGAGCCTGATCCCTTACCGAAAAGTTCCGCAAGAGAAGGTTAAACTGCCACCACGAAAGAAGCATGGTCAATACGATGATCAGGCACCCCTGAAGGGTAAACACTTCGTTCCCGAGAAGTACCGATCTTCGTAAAGCTAGGAAGGCCCGTAGTCATGGCGCGTGTGCCCGCGAACGGTTGCGGATAGGTACGGCGACGACACTCATATCTGCGAGAGATTGAGGACTCCCTGCGGCGTTGGTCAGAACGCCTTAAGCCCAACCGCACGAAACTGCGCGCAGGCTTGTTCGACCGCTTGGGTACCCGGAGGTTGGACATCTTCAAGGGTGTAGTCGAGTTTAAGCTCCTTCCATTTGAATCGGCCCATTTGATGGAAGGGCAGAACGTCGACTCGTTGCACGTTTCCCAGGTCGGCGGAAAACCTTGCAATCTGGGCAATGTTCTCACTTCCATCCGTAAATCCAGGAACGAGTACGAAGCGTATCCAGATTGGTATTCTGTCAGCCGCCAATCGGCGGGCGAAATCCAGGACGGGGCCAACCTCCATGCCAGTAAGCCTGCGGTGAAGTTCTGGCTCCCAGCTTTTGAGATCGAGCAGCACGAGATCAACGTGCTCCAAGTCCGCATCAGAAAGCCGCGCCCCAAGAGCACCGTTGGTATCTAGCGCGGTATGGATACCCATCTTTTTCGCGGTGGCTAGCAGTTTGACGACAAACCGATCCTGTAGGAGTGGTTCTCCGCCACTCAACGTGAAGCCACCCGACATGACTTTCAACCCTTGACGATACTTCCGCAGCTCCTCGGTTGCGCGAGCTAAAGTTACGGGGATGCCGTTGCTCATATTCCAAGTGTCGGGGTTATGACAATAGAGGCATCGGAACTGGCAGCCGGTCGTCCAACCAACCACACGCACTCCTGGTCCATCGACCGTCGAGCCAGTAGTAAAGGAGTGAAGGAATCCCATTTCTCCCGTGGCCAGGGCAGTCCGCACATCCGTTTCCGGCATGCCCGCGCTCAAATTGACGCGTAGTTCAAAAGGGCTTTTCGCCTCCAACGGAATGGCGTGTTGTGTTTGATTCACAGCGTTACCTGCTCTCCGTGGAACGTGCGGTTGATCACATCCATCTGCTGCTCGCGAGTCAGCCGCACGAAGTTGACTGCATACCCGGAGACACGAATCGTCAGGTGGGGGTATTTTTCCGGATGGTCCATCGCATCCAGAAGCGTTTCGCGATTTAGCACATTTACATTCATGTGATAACCGGTGACACTGAAGAATGCGTCAAGCATACTTCGCAGGTTTTTGATGCGATCTTCTGCGACTCTTCCAAGGCCTTCAGGAAGAAACGTGGCCGTCAGCGAAATGCCGTCGGCCGCATCGCGATACGGAATCTTGGCGACGGAAGCAGCCGAGGCATGGATACCGTGCGTGTCGCGGCCGTGCATTGGGTTGGCGCCAGGAGCAAATGGCTCCCCGCGACGCCTTCCGTCGGGAGTGTTGCCGGTGCTCTTGCCGTAGACCACGTTCGAAGTGATTGTCAGAATCGATTGGGTGTGAACCGCTTTGCGATAAGTAGGATATTTTCTCAGCTTGCCCATGAACGTGCTGACGACCCAGGAGGCGAGGTGGTCAACCCGATTATCGTTGTTGCCAAACCGTGGGAAATCGCCTTCGGTCTGATAATCGATCACAAGCCCGGTGTCATCGCGTATCGCCCGAACTTTCGCGTAGCGTATTGCTGATAGGCTGTCGGCAACTACGGACATCCCCGCCATGCCAAAAGCCATCGTCCTTAAAGGCGCGTAGTCGTGTAGTGCCATCTCAAGACGCTCGTAAGCGTACTTGTCGTGCATATAGTGAATGATGTTCATGGCGTTGACATAGACGCCTGCGAGCCACTCCATCATTTTTTCGAACTTGTCGATCACCTCGTTGAAATCCAGGTATTCATCTTTGACGGCACCTGTCGGGCCTACCTGGTCTCCGGTGATCTCGTCGCGACCGCCGTTGATGGCATAGAGGAGGCACTTAGCGAGATTGGCGCGTGCTCCAAAGAACTGCATCTGTTTGCCTAAGAGCATCGGCGATACGCAACACGCAATGGCTCCGTCATCTCCCAACGCACTCCGCATGATTTCGTCGCTTTCAAATTGAATGGAACTCGTGTCGATCGCAACCTTCGTAGCAAAATCGCGAAATCCGTCGGGCAGCCGGGGCGAATACCAGATCGTTAGATTCGGTTCCGGCGCAGGACCAAGGTTGTAGAGGGTTTGAAGAAACCGAAAGCTCGTCTTCGTTACCAGAGGCCGCCCGTCGTCTCCAACCCCGGCAATCGATTCAGTAATCCAGGTGGGATCACCAGCGAAGAGCTCGTCGTATTCCGGTGTTCGCAAGAATCGAACGATCCTCAGCTTGATGACGAAATCATCGATGGTCTCTTGCGCCTGTTGCTCGGTAATCGCTCCAGCCTTAAGATCACGTGCGAAGTAAATATCAAGAAATGTCGACGTCCGCCCGAGGGACATCGCAGCACCGTTTTGTTCTTTAACCGCCCCCAGGTAGGCGAGATAAAGCCACTGCACAGCCTCCCGCGCATCACGAGCCGGGCCCGAGATGTCGAACCCGTAAGTAGAGGCCATCAGCTGCAGCTCCTGGAGAGAGCGAATCTGTTCACTCAGCTCTTCACGGTCACGAATAATATCTTCAGTCGACATTGCCGCATCAAGGCGGCGCTTCTCTACCTGCTTTTGCTCGATGAGCCGGGAGACCCCATATAGTGCAACCCGGCGGTAGTCGCCGATAATGCGGCCGCGTCCGTAGGAGTCGGGAAGACCGGTCAGGATGTGAGAGCTGCGGCATCGCCTCACGTCCGCGGTGTAGGCATCGAATACGGCCTGATTGTGCGTCTTTCGATACTTCGTGAAAGTCTCGACAACCTGCGGGTCCGGATCGTACCCATATGCCTTCAGGGCGCTGAGAACCATTCGAAAACCGCCGTTCGGCATAATGGCGCGCTTCAAAGGCGCCTCAGTCTGAAGGCCAACAACGATTTCATTCTCGCGATCGATGTAACCCGGCGCATGCGACGTGATCGAACTGGGAACTTGAGAGATGTCGAGCACGCCTTTCTTGCGCTCCTCCACAAAGAGTTCGTTTAACCCCGCCCACAGTTTTTTTGTGCGCTCTGTTGCATGTGCCAGGAAGGAGCCGTCGCCCTCGTATGGCTCATAGTTTTGCTGGATGAAATCACGAACGTTGATTTCTTTGTGCCAAAGTCCCGACGTAAATCCCGCCCACGCAGAAGTCGTGTTCACTTGGACCATATTCTCCGATGCGGTAGCAGCCATGGCGATCCTCCTTTGGTGCTCAACGGTGCAGGCTTATCTGATTCCGAGTAAAGTTCCGGTATGCCGCGCGATCATGATTTCCTCGTTAGTGGGGATTACCCACGTCGAGACCTTACTCTGCGAAGTGGAAATGCGCGGACCTCGGCTAGCGTTGGCTGCCGCGTCGAGTTTCAGGCCAAGCCAAGCACACGATTCGCAGATTCGCCGCCGAATTTCTACCGAGTTCTCTCCAATGCCGGCGGTAAACACCAGTCCATCAACACCACCCAGCACCGCGGCTAGCGCACCGATCTCTTTGGCGGCGCGGTACACGAAATAATCCACTGCCAATCGCGCTTCCGGTTCCTTCCGGTCCACCAGGTCACGCATGTCGTTGCTGATGCCGGAAATTCCGAGCAACCCTGATTTCTTGTAGAGGATGGTTTCAACCTCTTTAGCGGAGAGTCCCAGGCCCTGAAACAAATACAAGACGACGCCAGGATCAACAGCGCCCGGCCGGGTACCCATGCAAAGTCCATCCAGCGCCGTGAAGCCCAAACTGTTGTCAACACTCTTCCCCTCTTTTAATGCGCAGAGACTGGCGCCACTCCCGAGATGGGCAACGATGACGCGTCCCCGCGCAGTCTCCGGCGCCACTTCCGGCAAGATAGAAGCTATATATTCGTAAGACAAGCCGTGAAATCCATAGCGCTGCAGACCCGATCGGCAAAGGTCTCTAGGCAAAGGTACGAGTGCTGCAACTGCCGAATGGCCGCAATGAAAGCTCGTATCGAAGCAAGCAACTTGCGGGACGCCTGGCAGCCGTTCAAAGACTTCCTCGATCGCGGCCAGATTGTAGGGTTGATGTAAGGGTGCAAAAGGAATCAGTTCACGTAATTGAGCCAGCGTCTCCTGATTCACGATCGTTGGGCTTACGAAACGCGAGCCACCGTGAACGACGCGGTGGCCGACTCCCAACACTTTACCCCCGCTATATTTGGCGTGGAGCCAGGCGGCCAACGCGTCGACGGCCTTGCGACCATCGCTCACCGTTGTGTCCAAACTGTCATCCGCGATCCGTGCGCCGGCACCATCTTTTACCGATAACCGTGGCGACGTCCCGATACCCTCAATCTGTCCTTTCGCATCCAGTTGCCATTGCCGAGTTTCTGGCCGTCGGAACACGCAAAACTTCAGACTGGATGACCCGGCGTTGAGCACGAGAGCAAAGTCGGAAGTCACGAGTTGTCCTCACCTTCCTATTCGCCGGGCGTGAGCCACCAACGTGGCGACCGCGCAACTGGCGATTCGGGACCGCACACTATCCGCCCGACTGGTCAGAATGATTGGTACTCTTGCGCCCAGCACCATGCCCGCGCTATCCGCCTTGGCAAGGAAACTGAGTTGCTTCGCCAGAATGTTGCCTGCCTCGAGATCGGGCACCAAGAGTATGTCTGGATCACCGGCTACGTCGGAGCGGATACCTTTCGTGATAGCAGCCTGCTTGCTGATTGCGTTATCGAAAGCGAGCGGCCCATCGAGGATGCCTCCAGTGATCTGGCCGCGCTCTGCCATCTTGCAAAGTGCGGCAGCGTCAATCGTGGCGGGCATTTTCGAAGTTACTGTTTCGACTGCCGCCAGGATGGCCACCTTGGGCTTTTCGCAACCCAGCACGATCGCCAGATCAATCGCGTTCTGGCAGATGTTAACTTTATCTTCCAACGTAGGGGCAATATTGATCGCGCCGTCTGTGACGATTAAAACCTTGTGATAGGTGGGAATATCCATGAGGAATGCGTGACTGATCCGGCGACTCGTGCGCAAGCCGCCATCGCGGGCAACAATCGCCGACATCAGTTCGTCAGTATGCAAGCTCCCTTTCATCAGAACTTCCGCGGCACCTTCGCGAATAAGCTCTACGGCCTTTGCTGCGGAGGCGTGACTGTGAGGAGCATCGACGATTTGAACCTTGCTGAGATCGATTCCTGAAGCTTTCGCAATCGCGATTATTTTGTCTAAAGGACCAACCAGAATTGGCACAATCAATCCGTGTTCCGCTGCTTCGATCGCTCCGCTAAGGGAAGATGCATCACAAGGGTGGGCCACTGCCGTTGGGACCGGGTCCAGGCTTTTGCACCGGTCCAGCAATTCCTCGTATTTTCCCGTTCCAGTTTCCAAAGGGGTTGCGCTTGCCGTTTGCACACTCATCGCGTCACCTCATGACTTTGCCACGCTGGGTCGTATCGCAGGTCCGGTCTCTTTGAGAAAAAAAGAGAAAACAATCGCGGCCGCAACGCCAAACAGAAGCGGCAGAAAAGCCGCCTGGTAATGTGCCAGCTTGGGCTGAGCGCCACCAGATATTCGTTGAAGAAGGCCGCCAAAAACCGGGGCCAACAAAGCACTGAAGGTAAAATTGAGAAAGTTGATCACACCTGTTGCCGTGCCACCGAACTGCGGCGGGTTCACTTCCTTGATCACCGTGTACGGCAGCATTGCAGCGCCCGATGCCACTCCAGCCACCAGGCCAAGTAGATAAGGGGGAAAAATATCGACCGGGCCGAAGAGGATCCATCCTAAGCAGGCTAGAAGCACCACTGCGCCTCCGATGATTACTGGTTTTCGTCTTCCAATCCGGTCCGAAATAAATCCCAGCAATGGGCATCCGATAATCCATCCGAGTGGAACGGTGGCCGATCGCATGACTGCGGAAGCAAAATCGAACCCGTGCGCTTCCTGCAGATAACGCACGCCCCAAATCATGTCGAAGATGGTTGTCGGCATGAAGAGAAACCCCGCGATCAATCCACACAAGATTGATTGCGGATTTTTGAACACGATGAGAAGAGCTTGCGTCGTGGCTTTCAAGCTGCCGACGCCCTCCTCTGCCTTCGATTCCCCCGGCAACAGAAAAAAAAGAACGGCGCCGATTGCCAAGCCAATCAAGCCCATTCCAATCCAAAACACTTTCCAGGACATGCCGCTGCTGATCAACGGGCCGACGGCAAATTGTCCAGCCGATCCGCCGGCCATGCCGAACATCTGCGTTGCACCAATCAAAGTGGCGGCTCGAGACGCGGGGAAGTTCTTCGTAGCGATGTAGACCGCCCCGACCAGCGCGAACACTCCGCCTGCTCCTTGCAACAGCCTTCCCACACTTGCCGCGGCTGTGTTGCCCGATCCAAATAACAGAGCCCCAATGCCGACCAGAGCGGCGGACAGCGGAAGGACCTTGCTCGGTCCTAAGCGGTCCATGGCGACGCCCGCCACGAGACTGAACGGGGAATATCCGTAGTAGAAGAGCCCCACGAGTGAAGCCACGCCGAGTGCGCTGAGCCCAAAGGCATCCGTCAGCTGAGGCATCATGACGGACGGCGCTGAGCGAAGCGCGTACTGATAGAAGTAATAAACCGCCACGAGAATCCAGGAGACACTTGCCAGCCGTATCCTCCTGTGGGCACCGGTGTCGCCACGGAGAGCTGAAGTTACGGATACCATCGGCGCACCATCACTGGCTTGCGTGCCCTGTTCTCGCGGTCCCTGAACTAGCAAAGCACTTCGGATACCGCCAGACCGCCTTCCGAGGTTTCTTTGTATTTCGAGTTCATTTCCTTCGCCATCAATGCCATTGCGGCAATCGTGGTATCAAGATCAAACCGGCGTTCTTCGGGGTTCTCCCCACTGGCAAAAGAAAAACCGCATCACACCTCCCTTATAGGCGGGTGGCGTAAGACCAACAACTAGGGAAATCCCTAACCTGACCGGCCCATAGCCGACCAGTCCCAGTTGCAGGCGCAAGTCACTTTTCACCGAGAAGGCCTGTGTTAGCGAATAGTCGAGGTCGAAGTTTTGGCCGGGGTTGGAATCGCAACTCTTCCAGGTTTCTAGATCAGCGGAACTCTTGCGGCAACTAGGGAAAACCCTAACCTCGCATAACAGTTTCCTAACTCGCTCTGCTCATGCATGCAGAAACGTGAAAAGAACGGAAGGGAGGTTGGTTCGTGCCCATCGTGAATCGTCAAGAAAGAGGGGCTCTTTTAGGGATTTCCCTAGTTGTGCAGACATCGCGTCAGCCCTAAGGTTCGGTCTCAGAAACCAGGCATTAGCTGCAGACATTTTTGTCTGGACTTCAACAACCGCGATAAAGGAGATACCGATGAATCGACGAACAATTGTAGTGAGTCTCACGGCGCTGCTTTTTCTGGCATCCGCATCTGTCGTACAGGCAAGCGACGACAAAACCGAAGTCAAAGGAATGATCACTGCTCGGACTGGAGAAACGTTGATCGTGAACTCCGGTCAGGGAAGCGTGACCGTGGTCCTCACCGATGACACGGTAACGAAAGATGACAAGGGCCTCTTTGGTCTGGATAAACAGCATTTGTCCAGCGTGGTGCTGATTCCCGGGCTCGAGGTCGAGGTGAAAGGAACCTCCGACGGCCAGGGCCGGGTTGTAGCAAATACCATCACCTGCCCGAAGGTAGCGCGCGGGCTGTGATCCTTATACGCTTAGAGAACGCACGCGATCGCCTCGTCGGCCGAGCTTAGGATTGGCAGTCATCTCCTTAGGAATCCCGCAACAGGGGCAAAACTCATGGAACCTCCCATTTCACCTCTGCTTTTTGCTCTGCTGCTCTTCCTCGGCATGCTGATCCTGCTGGAGACTGGCCGTCGTCTTGCTATTAGGCGTCGCTCGAAAGAATCGGAAGGGGAGCGGAGCAGTCTGGGTACGGTCGAGGGTGCGGTTTTCGCCCTGTTTGGCTTGCTGATGGCGTTCACTTTTTCGGGAGCGGCAGTGCGCTTTAACGAGAAAAGAATGATGATTGCCGAGGAAGTCAATTGCATTGAAACCGCGTATCTGCGCTTGCAGTTAGTACCGAGGGAGACAGAGCTTAAACTTCAAGACCTCTTTCGCCGGTATGTGGACTCACGACTGGAGACCTATCACAGGTTGCCTAATATGCAGGCAGCCGAAGAGGAGATGGCGAAATCCAAGGAACTCCAGGAAGAAATTTGGGCACAATCCGTGGAGGCCACGCGCCTGTCCACCGCTCATCCCGACGGAGGCAAGTTACTGCTTCCGGCGCTAAACAACATGATCGACATCGCCACCACCCGCACGATGGCACTGCAGATCCACCCGCCTAGAATCATCTATGGCCTTCTGTTCGGGCTTGGGCTCATCTGTTCCTTGTTGGCTGGTTACCGGATGGCAGCCGGCCAACACCGGAGTTGGCTTCACATCCTCGGTTTCACGGTCATTACGGTGGTCATCGTCTATGTCATCCTCGACGTCGAGTACCCACGCACGGGTCTGATCCGCCTTGAGACCGCCGACCAATTGCTCGTCCACCTTCGCCAAAGCATGAAATGACGGGGAACAAGGTGCGAATCGAGCTGGTGCGGAGTAAACTAGGAGATTACGACGTCGTATGGGCGGTGACACTTCCCTCGATCCAGGCCAGAAACAACTTGTAGCCTACCGACAAGACGATCGCGCCCACGAATAGTCCGATGATGCCCATCGCGACGAATCCACCAATGGCACCGAGGAAGACGACGGCGACCGGAACGGCAACCCCGCGGCCCAGCAGCAGAGGCTTCAGCACGTTGTCGATCAACCCCACAAAGATGCACCAAACCATGAAAATCACAGCCTTGGTGGTAGTTGCGATGGCAAAGGCGTAAATGACTGCGGGAATGAGAACAAGGCCCCCAACTTGAAGAACAGCTCCGAAAAGAAAGACTGCGCCCCACACGCTTGCTCCGGGCAGTCCCATCACCAGGAAGCCAATGACGGCGAGGACCGTTTGAATGAGGACAACGCCGAGAATTCCAAAAGTGACGCTGCGGATGGTGGCTCCTACGAGCTGCTCGAACTCGGGTCCGCGATCGCTGAAAAGGCGGTTAGCCAGTGAGCGAGTGACCTCGGCAGCTGCTCGGGCGTTTGCCAGAAGAACTCCGGAAACCAAGACCGACAGAAAGAATTGCAGCACGGTGAATCCAATTCCGGCCGAAGCCGAGAGTATCCCAGGAAGGACGGATTTGATTTGCGGAGTGAGCCTCATTACTGCATCGGTAAAATTGGTGGAAGCCATGCTCCACGCTCGCGCCAGAGGAGCCCCGATGATTGGCCATTGGGGGATCCTGCCGGGCGGAGGCGGAATGGTCAAGGTTCCGTCTCTTAGCCGCATCGCCAGTGGCCGGATGCCTTCGACTAGGCTTTGGGCCAGCAAGAAAATCGGAAGAATGAGAACTGCGAGGAGCAGAAGCGTCCAAAAAACAGCAGCGAGTCCTCCACGTCCGCCTAGAACGCGTTGCAGTTTTTGGAAGGTCGGGTAAGAAGCTATCGCGATAATTACGCCCCACATGATCAAGGGTATGAAGGGACGCAGGATCAACAGACAACCGACAACCAGCAAAGCAGCCAAACCGATTTGGATAAACACTTCGAGAGCTTGGTTTACTTGAACTCTGTCCTTGGTGGGTCCTTCAACGGTCATGCGTAATTCCTTGGGAACCCTTATTCCTTACCTGACTTTCTCTGCGCCATCGTGCACAGCGAGGGCTAACGTGGCGGCATGCACGCCTACCGCAATCAAGATGCCGGTCAGCGTGAGCCCCAACAGCGCAATCACAATGGCAATAACCCTCGAAGCTCTTTTCACCGGCCGGATATCACCGTAGCCAACGGTGGTCGCCGTGATAAACGACCAGTAAATGCCGTCGAATCGTGACCACCCTTCCTTTTCTTCCAGCGACTTGTCCCAGCAGTGCGACGGTTGTCGCAAGGCTCAACGAGAGGGGCAAGCTCAGCCACAGGCCCAGGCCAAACTCCTTAAGAAATGTGACCGTCAAACCGGTTAGCAGCAACTCGTCACCTCCGGTTTCGGGTCGGGCTCAGCGCGACAGAAAAGACCGAACCCGCTTCTGACTCCGCACATCCATGACTCAGCCGTCAAAATTCGGTTTGCGTCCTAAAACAGAAACGGCGTTCGAGTTATCCATTCGAGCGAGAGTCGTCTTGATGGTCAAACAATAAACCGGACAAGCCCTCTCCGGAGCCTAGGGATTTCCCTAGGTGATCCATCCGAGGGCGGGTCGAGCGGCTACCTCACTTAATTTCCGTCCGGCGCGGTTGAGTTCGTTGCCCACTGGTGCCCCGTCGACGGGATGGTTGCACGGTCCCCCTTTTAACACCCCCCTTTGGAGAACCGGCCCAGTCCTGACCTGCACATTGTTTTGATATTTGGAGGTGTTAAGGTTGTTGATCCAGGCCGCCGCAGCGTGCTACTAGGTAAATCCCTAGGTGTGGAACAGGGTGTAGATTGTTAACATTTGAACCAAGCAGAACCAAATCGACGCGATGGAAGAAGGACGCAAATACGCGCTGGCGAACCAGTCTGTGTACCAGCGGCGGTTCGGATTCCAGCGTCGTAGGCGTGGTTCAGCCTGCGTGCTTTCCGTGCTGGCGATCCTCTTCGGTGCGAACCTCGTTCCTCGTTGTGGGGGCTACTCTGTCCTCACCCATGAAGCCATCGTCGATGCAGCGTGGAATGATGGAATCCGGCCGGTCCTGTTGCAGCGTTTCCCAAACGCCACTCCAGAAGAATTGCAGCAGGCGCATGCCTACGCCTATGGGGGGGCAATTATTCAAGACATGGGCTATTACCCTTTCGGCAGCCGATTCTTTAGTGATCTCACGCACTATGTTCGGAGCGGTGATTTCGTTCTCGCGCTCATCGCCGAGTCACAAAATCTGAACGAATATGCGTTTGCGCTGGGTGCGCTGTCTCACTATGCTGCCGATACTGAAGGGCATCCTTTGGCAACCAACCTCTCGGTTGCACTGATGTATCCCAAGCTTGCGAAGAAGTACGGGCCGGTCGTCACCTATGATCAAAAGCCGTCCGCACACGCGCAGGTCGAATTTGGCTTTGATGTCGATCAGGTCGCTGAAGGGAACTACGCGCCGCACGCTTACCACGACTTCATCGGTTTTGAAGTATCCAAGCCAGTTTTGGAAAGGGCGTTCGCCAGAACCTACTGCGTCAACCTTTCGAGCGTGTTTGTCAGTGTTGATCTGGCGATCGGCAGCTATCGCCACGCGGTTTCATCGGTTATTCCTAGAACAACGAAGGTGGCATGGCATATGAAGCGGCACGAGATCCAGAACAGCCATCCCAGCGAAATCCGTAGCGAATTCATTTATAACGTTTCACATTCTGAATACCGCACGGATTGGGGAACGGTCTATGAAAAACCAGGGATCTCAGCCCGAATGAAAGCCTTTTTTTGGCGCCTCGTGCCAAAGGTGGGACCCTTCAGCACCATGGCATTTCATCCACCCACGCCCACCGTGGAACAGATGTACATGCATAGTTTCAACGAGACTCTGGAACACTATCGGGGGATGCTGATTGCCCAGCAGGAAGGCCGCCTCGAATTGCCGAATGAGAACCTTGACACAGGAGAGCTTACTGAACCAACGGTCTATCCGTTCTCTGACGAAGCCTACGCGAAGTTACTGGCCAAGGTGAATGGGGAACCAGTTTCGGATGCGTTGCGTACTGACATCCTCGTTTATTACGTGGATCTCGGGGCTCCGTTTGCGACCAAGAAAGACCCGAAGGCTTGGCAAAATGTACTCGATGAATTGACCAAACTGAAGGGTCTCCCAGCGACTGGCGCATCCCAGTAACGATTCGCTGCCGATCGCGAGCCACTGTTAGCCGTAGCGCTACGTTCCGGGCAAGGTCCGAACTTAGTCAACTTTTTCCATGAATCTGTTGTTGGTCAGAAAGTCACACCCAGGTGTTGATCGCGTAACGTGCAGAATATCCCGTTCAAGCAGACGTGGTTGGCACGTATCTTTCTTTCTCCACTCCCCGTCACTTAATGCCAAAAGTCCAGCTCAGCCCCGAGCTAGTGCCGTAGTCGCTCCCGGAAAAACCGGGCGGAGGCTGGTTGTCCCAGTTGCCGTAGAACGAAATATTCCACGACAGGTTGCTGAAGAGCTTGACGTAATAGGATGCGTTCGTATCGATACGGACGCGTCCCGGCTCAGAAAGGGCCGGCAAAACAGTGGCGGTTGCGCTCAAGTTCGTCCGGTCAAACTTGAAGAGCCTCACGTCTGCTGCGATCAAGGCAGAGGCAACGTTTTGCTTGCCCAGGGGGACGATGGATGGTTTGTAGTTTGTCTCCAGCCAGGCGACTCCTCCGAGCACCGAGATGCTGGCTCGGTTTGTATTCTTCAAGTAACGCCCGATGCCACCGCCGAGAGTGCTTTGCAGATTGATTCCCTGCTCCGAGCTCTGCAGGAAGATCCCGAGGCCCGAGTAGAACCAATTGTTCCAAGGTAGCAAGCGTTGGGCACTGAGACCAAGCGAATTTCGAGTGGAAGCATTGGTGCCGGTGCTGGAGGAAAGCGTAGAACTGAGGTTAGCCTTGGCGTTCCAGCGTTCCCGCAAGTATGCGGTCTCCGAACTCAGGTTGTACTGTGTTGATTGATTACCTTTGGAATAGATAACCCCCAAGCCTATCTCGCCGTTGAATCGCTGCCAGAAGTTCTCGGATGTTTGGACCATCTGGACAACCTCGGACCTGTCGACCGCTACTTCATTCTCGCCAGTCTCTAGCACCTGAATCTTCAAGGGCCGGTCAGCAGGCGTTTCCGCCGTACCGAGCTCTCCCGTATACATTGAGCCGTCCTGCGTTTTCACGATAAACAACTGCGTGCTTTCCAGTCGGGCCACTTTCGACCAATCCACCAGGGCCGTGCCGTCGATATAGTCGAAGCTCACATACAGTATTCCCGCGTCGAGTCCTTTGATCTCGCAGGTCATGCGGTCGCCGTTCTTCATGACCAATACGTCAGTCTTGTCCCGTGCAAGAAGGGGCGCGGTGAGAAGGAGGCAAGAACTAAGAATGAGGGCCCGAATGCTCATGGAGACTCCTATACCTAATCTGTTTTCAACCCGGGTCAGAATGTTTGAGTGCAGCTACAAACAGCTTCGGAGAAATCTCCGTTTTGCATCTTTTGAGCCGAGCGAGGCAAACCGGACTGACTCGTGAGGCATCACCGGGAAACCAGGGAAGATATGAATGTGCGACCAACGAGAGCCGCTTGAATGGCGGGGATCAGATCTGTCTTCATATGGGATTTCACCACATAGCCCAGTGCTCCCTCCGCCACGCACGCATCGACAAATTCATGCTCGATGTGAATCGTTAGAAAGACAAACTTGGCTCTGGAGCCCGCTTCGCGGAGTTGGTGGACAGCCTCAATACCGCCCACCACTGGCATGGTCACGTCTGCTACGATCACATCGGGATCAAGACGTAACCCTGCGGATATCAGTTCCTGCCCGTTGGTGACAGCTCCTACGATTTCGAAGCTTGAGCTTAAAAGGACTCCCACTCGGTCAAGCACGACTGAGTGGTCGTCCGCCAAGAGCACGCGCGCACGATTCAACGGTATCTCCATACACCGCAGGGAGAAATTTCCAGCACGGTAGAATGCGATTCCCACGGCTCTGCAAGCCAACGAATTATGGCTGCACTGGATACCAACCCAGATCCCGCGGAGCATTGACTACGCGCCGCGAACTCAGTTACCACCTGTTCAGACCATTCCATCCGAAATCTCGGTGGCCCTTCTTTACCGGAGCAAGGCTAAGCGGTCCACGCGGTCTCCGCAACTGGGGAAACCCCTAAGAGCACGACGCCGCCAGCCCGTCTTCAGGATGCTTTCTTATGGAACTGCGCAGTCTCGCGAGGAATCGAGATCAGTCCGTGCTGGAGGGCAAACAACACCAGGTCCGCATTGCTCCTAAGATTGAACGACTGCATGATATGGTGCTTGTGGAATTCGACAGTCTTTTCGCTCAGATTCAGATGACCGGCGATTTGCTTCATGGAGCAGCCCTCTGCGAACAACTGGACAACATCGCGCTGCCGTTCCGTTAATGCCTTGGAAAACTGCTGCGCGCGAGTCTGCCGCACGGCCCAATCCTCAGCTCTGAGCCGGGGGGTGACGTAGGACTCATTCCGCAGCACATGCTCGATTGCCGTCAGCAACTCCCGCGCCGCCGAATGCTTGAGGACGAATCCTACCTTTTTCAATTCCAAGGCCGCTGCCGCAAGATTCGGGTCGTCCTTCATGGTCAAGAAAACAAGTTTGATGTTTGGAGCTTGTTCTCTGACTCGTCGAGCAGCATCCAGACCATTTAGTAACGGCATTCCGACATCTACCACCACAACATCGGGCTTGAGCCGCGTCGCTTCCGATACCAGCGCACGGCCGTCCGCCACGATTCCAACCACGAAATAGGTCTTCTCCAGTAACCCGCGGAGCGCTTCCGCAAAGATGGCGTGATCGTCAGCGATGAGAAGGTGCGGCCGAGACCTGTTTTCTGTTCTCTCCACGTTCGCTCCTGGTTTACAGCCTGCGGACATCTCGGGATACGGGGACTGCGTCGGTGATGCACAACTCTTGGCGGATGTAAGCAAGTGGCGCCTCCTTTGCTTTTACTTCCGCTTTTCGGGGGTGAGACTGGGTCGTTTAACGCCCCGATCAGCAGTTCGGCGTCAACGCTAGCTGCCTTGAGTTTGTTTGCGCAACTGTCAGAATTGACAGGTAGGCTTCAATATCATGAATTATGCGGAAATCAAGTGGTGCTTGAGCGCGAGCAAGACCAAGTCTGAGTTGCTCTTGAGATTGAACGCCTTCATCATGTGATACTTGTGGAACATAACCGTTCTCTCGCTGACACTTAAAATGTCTGCTATCTCCTTGGTCCGACGACCTTCGGCGAGCAATTGGAGCACTTCCTTCTGGCGGGGCGTCAGTGCCTTGGAGAGTTGTTGCGCGCGAGCCTCTCGGTCCGCCCAATTTTCCGCCTGGAGCTTAGCCGTCACGTACGGTTTACCCTGAAGAACTTCGGAGACCGCCTTCAGTAACTCCGAGACCGCCGAGTGCTTGAGAACGTATCCTACAGCCCCTAAATTGAGAGCAGCAGCGGCAAGGTTGGGGTCGTCCTTCATCGTCAAGAAGACAAACCTTACCTTGGGCAGGAGAGGCTTTAATCTTTCCGCGGCATCGAGACCGTTAAGAAACGGCATCCCAATATCCAGGACGATGACGTCCGGCTTAAGCTTTGGGGCCTCGATCAGCAATTGTCGGCCGTCCTGCACAATTCCGATTACGTCGCAGCTCTTCTCCAATATTGAGCGAAGACCATCCGCAACGATGCTGTGATCATCTGCGATGAGTACGCGGGGACGTATCGTAGAAGTGCCGAGAGTCTGCATGATTATGTCGGACCGCGCACAACAGTCCGCAGGACTAAGCCACATATTGGCTATCGACTTTTAACGGAAGCCACGCGTCGATTCTAGTCCCCTTCAGGGGACGCGAGCTAATCTCTAATTGCCCTCCCAGCGATCGCAGGCGTTCCTCCATGCTCCGAATTCCGATGCCATCGTGCGATGAGTGTTTGTTCACATCAAACCCCCTGCCTCCATCTGCGACTGACAAGTGGAGTTTCTCTCCCAAGAGCTCGAGACGAACTTCAGCCCGGTTAGCGCCGCTATGCCGTTTAATGTTTCTAAGGCCTTCCTGAGTGATCCGAAAAAAACAGAGCGCCACATCTCCGGGCACACCACGCGGAACATTTTCGTGAGCAAACTCAACCTGTATTTCCTGTTGTTCTGAGAACTCCTCGCAGAACGCTTTCGCTCCCGCAACCAGACCCAGACTCTCCAGCGTGGAAGAATGCAAGCTGTGTGACAGAGAGTGCAGGTCTGCGCCGAGCTCGCCAATCTGATTCCAAATTCGTTGGAACTGTTGGCCCGCTTCCGCAGGAGAATCTCCGATCTGTTCGGCTAGCTCTTCCAAGTCCATCGCCAGCACCGCCAGCCGTTGATTGTAGTCGTCGTGGATCTCACGGGCGATCCGTTTGCGCTCCTCCTCCTGGGCGTCTATTAAGCGACCGCTCAAACTGGCTAGAGCCTCCTCCGCCATCTTGCGCTCGGTGACATCGATGCAAGAGCCTATATAGCCGGCAAACGAGCTGTCCGGATTGAATCGCGCCACTCCGATATCGAAGACCCAACGATATTCTCCGTCATTCCGACGGAGCCGATATTGCATCTTGAAAGATTCACGCCGATCGAACGCGCTGGTGTAGATATCCAGGCAATTGGTCAGGTCTTCAGGATGTACGCCTTCTGCCCAGCCATTACCTAGCTCCGCTTCAATGGACCGACCGGTGAAGTCCAGCCAAGGCTGGTTGAAGTAGGTGCACAGCTTGTCCGGACCGGACATCCAGATCAAAACCGGGGCAGTATTGGCGACCAGACGAAAGCGTTCCTCGCTCTCGCGAAGGCTGTTATTGGATAAAACCAACTCGGTTTGTATTTTCTTCCTCTGCGCCCGTTGCCAGAGGAGCCCAATAATGATCAGTGCTTGCATCACGAGCAGACAGATGCCGGCTACGATGTATCGTTTGTAGAGTTGCCAGAAAGTTGGTTGCCTGTAGAGAACCAAACTACCAGGTGGAAGGTCGCTCTCTTTAAATCCCCAGTGCTGCAACGCTCGCCAATCAAACATGTAAACGTTTGGGCTCTTCACGACGGGGATGTCCTGCGGCTTTTCGCCGTTGAGAACTCTCAGCGCCATGCTGGCGGCAACCTGTCCAGTGTTGGCCCAACTCAACAGATTGCCGCCTACCGTTCCGCTACCGAGGTCCACATCGTCCACAATAAAGACCGGTGCATTCGCGGCACTGGCAACCATGGGAACCGACTGACTAGCATCAATGAAGTGTGCTCCCGCCGTGTCCTGCATGATCGACGTGTGAAAAACGATCGTCTGTTCTGGCAGATGCTTCAGGCGCTCGAGCAGCGCGGGCATTTCCGAGTCCGTAAGGTATGTGAACTCAAGCTTTGACTCGTAATTGCGCAGACTCTTCTTGACGATGGCTTCGAGGTACCTGTCAAATGCTCCCACACCGCCGACGACAACTACTTGCTTAGTGCCAGGCTGCAATCGCAGTGCTGCGTTCAGGGTCTTTTCCGGGTCCGCGACTGCCCAAACACCTGTAAAATGCGAGTCTGGCTTCAACTCGTCCACCATCTCCTCAGTGCTTCCGCAGAATATGATCGGGATGTTTGGGAAAGCCGTCTCGTGCGATTCGATCATGAAGTTGAGAGAACCCTGACCCACGGCGATGATCACGTCTGGCTTGCGATCGCGATACTTCTGAAAGTACCACTCCCGAAGTCTGCTCTGGGAATCCGCATCTGAAAACAAGGTTGTCTCCAGATTTTCGTTATAGAACTCGATCTGGTAAGCCGATTTCTCCAGACCCGCAAAAATGGCTTGATCCATGGCCGCAAAGCCGGGCGACGAGATTGATCCAAGGTCATTGAAAACGAGGACCCGCCGGACCTCCTTTGCCGACGCGGCCGCCGTAATTTCCGGCACAAAAAGCAGAAGAAGAACAAAGACTGCTGTAGCCATAGCGACAGCAAACCTTACGGCTAGCAGATGCGTAGATCGACGATCGTGTCCGCAGCCCCGCTGTCCAAGGCACTGACATCTTCGCAAAACACTTCGTTCGATCGCGACCGGCACGAGACCTCCAGAGGAACTTCTCGCCCAAAACGCCCTAGCGCCCAATGCCCTGGCTAGCGACTCCCAACACACTTTGAACCCGCAGCATATAATACCCGGCAACACGCCCGCGGACACGTGGGAACATTAAGCTTGGGAAGCACGTTGCCGTCGCGGCGGAGGCCAGAGATGAGGAACGCTTCGCAAGCGGACGGCTTACAGCCTTGCAGACGCTCGGCGCTCCTGCTGATGGTGGCGATTTTGGTGCTGTTTTCCATCCACATTCGCGGCCAAACAGCTTCCACCGGCGCTTTGACCGGGTTGGTGCTTGACCCATCCGGAGCTGTTTTGCCGGGAGCCGTTGTCCGTCTCACCAACCAGGACACTGGAGCAACTGATTCTGCTACTTCCGACGGACAGGGCAGTTTTAGTTTTCTCCTGCTGCCCCCCGGCCACTACGCGGTGCAAGCCAGCAAGACCGGATCGGTTCCTCTAATCGCCAGCGCAATTGCAAGCGTCAGGGTCACAGAAACGGCGCACTTGGATTTACATGTCCAGCTCGCGACCGTTGTACAGAGCATGCAGATAACGGCGCAACCGACGATGCTCCAGACTGACAGTTCTTCACTGGGTAAAGTGGTGGATGAAACCGCGGTGAGTAATTTGCCGCTCGTGACCAGGAACTTCGCTCAAATCACTAGTCTCG
This sequence comes from Terriglobales bacterium, assembly GCA_035483835.1. GTDB lineage: Bacteria > Acidobacteriota > Terriglobia > Terriglobales > Acidobacteriaceae > JABDBE01. The sequence goes on along the minus strand of DATHPO010000090.1, from coordinate 28,207 downwards.
CACCCGGAGTTATGACGGGAGTTTACAACGCAGGAGAACTCGGCCTGGGTGGAACCGCGTTGTCGCAGATCGCCGAGTCTAACGATGGGATCTTCGTGCACGGAGCCCGTTCTTATGACAATAACTTTCAGCTCGACGGAATCAGCGTGAGCGATGTGCAAGGCAGCGCGGCGGGTAGTGGCGGAATTCCAATTCCCAACCCCGACAGCATTCAGGAGTTCAAGGTCCAGACAGGACTCTACGATGCAGCCTATGGACGTTATGCCGGCGCCAACGTCAGTTTGATTACCAAGACTGGCGGCAATGACCTTCACGGTACGGTTTTCGAGTTTTTCCGTAACACGGATCTTAATGCCAACGATTATTTCCTGAACCAGACCAATCAACCTCGCCCTGTTCTCAATCAAAATCAGTTTGGGTTCGCATTGGGTGGGCCTATAAAGAAGGAGAAGCTTTTTTTCTTCGGTTCGTATCAGGGAACTCGCCAGGTGAATGGCCTCGCCGCCGGACAGTCCCGGACCGCTTGTACCGCCAGTTTGAGTGAGCCGCCTCTGACGAATGATCGTTCCCCCGCTGCTCTCGGAAAGATCTTTGGCGGAATGGCCGGGGCGCAGGGGGGAACCGCGATCAAGCCTGACGGGTCCAACATCAATCCAGTTGCACTGGCGCTGTTGAATTTCAAGTTGCCAGACGGATCTTTCCTTATTCCGACGCCGCAAACAGTAGACCCGACAAAGCCACTTTCCCAGCAGGGCTTCTCAGTGTTCACCGATCCCTGCCATTTCAGCGAAGACCAGTACGTGGGCAATTTTGATTACCTCGCATCGTCGGCCAGCAAATTCGAGGCGCGTTTGTTCGTCGCCAACGATGCCCAGACTGTAACCTTTCCCGGTAACGGCCTCAACCCTTCAGGTAACATCGGTGGCTTCCCGAGTCCGGCCAATTCTGGCTTCAGAGTCTTCTCGATTGATCATACTTATAATTTCCGAAACTCCTGGCTGAATGATGCCCGCGTTGGCTACGTCCGCACACGAACCGATACACAGGCTAGAACTGGGTTTAACTGGTCGGATGTCGGGGTTGCGGAAGGGGAAATGAGCGATAACAACGAGCTCCCCAGCTTGAAAATTCTCGGTTCCGTCAGCATTGCATCGGGATTTCCACGAACGATTACGCAAAACAGTTTCGTCTTCAGTGATACCCTCAGCTTCGTTCGCGGGCGTCACGCCCTTCGGCTCGGAGGGGGAATCACGCGCCTGCAGGACAACGTCAACCTCGTAGGACTGGGATCCCTCGTAGAGTTTCTAAGTTGGCCCGATTTCTTACTCGGCAGCAGCGCGGCCAACAACGGCACCCAATTCAGCAATGTCTTTGCGTCCTTCGATGACTTCGGTCTGACGCAACGAGAATACAGAGTGTGGGAAGGTACGGGGTTCGTCCAGGACGACTATAGAATCGGCAAGTCGCTCATGCTGAACATCGGCTTGCGTTACGAGCGACTCGGCCAATTCGGCGATAAGCTGGGCAGGAATTCAAGCTTCGACATCAGCAAAGCTGATGCCACCCCTCCTCCAGGCGGGAGTGTGGCGGGCTATGTCGTGGCTTCCAACTTTCCAGGCGTGTCTCCAGCAGGCGTCCAGCGCGCGAGTAACACATTTGGCAACGACGGCGTGGGGCAAAATACCCTCGCACCACGAATCGGCTTCGCCTGGCAGATCTCCCCCTCAGCGGTTGTGCTTAGAGGAGGGTATGGAGTGTACTATTCCCGACCCACTGGCCAAGCCTTCTACCAAAACCTCTTCGGTGCTCCCTTCTCGGTATTCCGACTGAATGCCGGAACCGCAAACGCACATGCCACATTTCAAGAGCCGTTCGCGCAGCCGTTTCCCACGCCAGAGTCTTTTCCGATGTTCCCGGCATATTCTCCCACGACCACAACAACCATATATTCCATTGCGCCCGGGTTTCGGAACGCGATGGTTCAAGAGTATTCATTGAATGTTCAAGCCGAGTTGCACCGAGGTTATCTGTTGGAAGTTGGATACGTGGGTACCTCGGGAATGCACTTGGTACGCCAACGTTCTCTGAATCAGGCGCTGTCTGCTTCGACCGACGATCCAATCAGAGGGGTTACCGACAATACCCTAGCAAACGTACCGCTGCGAGTTCCGATTCTCGGCGTACCGGCGGACTCGCTTCAGGAAATGGAGTCCGAGGGCAGCTCCTGGTACAACGCGCTTGAAGTAAGTCTGACCAAACGGCTAAGTCATGGCTTTCAATTTCTGGCCTCATACACTTTTTCTAAGGTCTTGGATACCGATGGCGCAGACATTAACTCAACCTCTTCAGGAAACGCGCTGACACTAGGGGACCAAAACTCCCCTTCACAGCGATGGGGACGAGCCAGTTTCGACCGCACTCATCGATTTGTTTTCAGCACCACCTGGAACCTTCCCGGCCCATCCCGCGGCGTGCCACGCGCCGTCCTGGGCAACTGGTCTTTGGACGCAATCGCAACCATCCAGTCCGGCAGTGCTCTCACAATCGCAGAAACTAATCCCACGAACGTTTTCGGAATCAGCGAAGATCGCGCCCAGCTAAGCGGCGTGTGCTCGAAAAATCAACTGGTGAAGGGAGGGCCGGTCGAGTCCAAACTAAACAGCTATTTCAACGCGTCCTGCTTTACAACTCCGCCGGTAATCGGCGCGGACGGCATCGGAACGGCGTTTGGGGACAGCGCGACAGGAATCGTCGACGGTCCCGGACAAGCGAACCTGGATCTCGCCTTATCAAAGAGTGTGATCTTTAACTGGCTTCATGAGTAGAACAATCTTCAATTTCGTGCGGAGTTTTACAACGCGTTGAATCATCCGCAATTTGGGAATCCCGACAGCAATTTCACATCCCCGACCTTCGGTGTCATAAGTAACACCGCTGTAAACGCGCGGGTTGGACAGTTGGCGCTAAAGCTTACATTTTAGATTAGCGCTTCCGACGAGTGTCTTCCTGACAATGGGTCGATAAATTGTTACGTTGTTGCTTGCCTTTTTTCCTTGCGAACGAAGTAACGGTACGCACCCACGCTAAGAAAATTGATCAAGACTGCAATCACGTTCCATGCGATTACGGGCCGCGACGCAATCAACAAGCCGTAGTAAACCCACAGGATCTGAAAGACCCCCATGATTGCGGCCATCCTCGGGTTCATTCCAGCGCTGGACCGACGCCTGAGCATAGCGACCAAGTCGGGTACAGCGGCAAAAGTCGTTCCAAGGCCGGCTACAAAACCAAAAATCTCAGACCTTTGGAACCTGGGGATGAATAGGCTAGAGGTATCATGCGGAACAAGATCCTGACAGCCACAGAGTGTAAATAGGCTCAGGAAGAGAATAGCGAACCACAAACTTTTGAATCGGCGCATACCAGCTCCCCCACCTCTAGTTGGGCCATAACTATCTGGTCAATATCACGATAATTGGGCCCCATGCGGTCAGCAGGATGTTGCCGACCGCATACGGCACCGTGTATCCCAGTGCCGGTAGCTTGCTCGCGGATTCATCCTGAACCGCCCGCAGCGCCGCCGTTGCCGTTCCAGCGCCCGCGCACGCTCCGAGGAGAATCACCGGGTTTATATTCAACACGTAGCGCCCGAAGAAAACCGCGACCACGTGGGGCGTCAAGGCGACGAGGAAACCCACCAGGAGAAGGCTTGGCCCCGTGACGCGCAGACCCGTGATGAAGCCGGGCCCGGCGTTCAAGCCAACGACGCCGATGAAGACCGCGAGGCCGATGGTGTCGAAGACCCACAGTGCTGGCTCGGGGATACGACCGAAGGTTGGGCGGACGGATCGCAGCCACCCGAAGACGAGACCCATGATCAGCGCACCGCCGCTGGCCGTGAGGCTGAGCGGCACACCACCTACACTGACGGAGAGCAAGCCGACCAACCCTCCCACGAAGATACCAAGGCCGACGAAGACAACATCCGTCTCGCTCGATGGCCGCTCTATGTAGCCGAGGATCTTGCCTACGCGCTCCACATGCTTTGTGGCGCCGACGATCCGCAGGAGGTCGCCGCGCTGCACGGTCGTTTCCAAAGTGAATGGGATTTCTTCCCCACCTCGGACGAGCTTCTGGAGGGCAACGCCGCGGCCGACCTGCTCGGCAAGTACTGGAAGCCTCTCGTCCACAACAGCACGGTTAGTGACGACGACATCAGCCGTGGTCACAGGGAAGTCCAGCAGCTCGCGATCCTCGAGCTCTACACCAATCGCCGAGCCCCCGCTGAGCAGCACGTGGCGACGGGCCACAACGACAACGACGTCCCCGGCTTGCAGCACCGTATCGGGAGTCGCCTCGACACACTTGGAGTCGCGGCGGATTCGCTCAATAAACACGCGCTCCGGAACAAAGGACTTCTCCAGATCGGCGATCCGACGACTGACAAAAACGTCGGCAAGCCGATACGCCCGGAGGTCCCATTCGCGGTAGCCCGAACGCCTGCCAGACTCTTCGGTGGGGATCGCGGACATCTTCGCTTCCAGCTTCTTGCTTTCCTCTTTGAGGTCGACCCCGAGCAGCCTCGGCGCGAGACTCGAGAGAAACCAGACTACGAAGCCCGTCCCAACGAGATAGCTCACCGCGTACGCGACAGGGATGTTGTTCAGCAGCCTCTGCTTTTCGGCATCTGGCAGATTAAGCCGGGCAATCGTATCACCCGCCGTGCCGATGACCGTACTCTCAGTGAAGGCGCCAGCCATGAGGCCGGCAGCGGTGCCGCAGTCATACCCGAGCGCCTTCGCCGCCACGACCGTCACCACGAGGCTGGTCACACACAAGACCACGGTCAGCGAGAGTTGCGGCACCGCGTTCTTCTTGAGCCCACGGAAGAATTGCGGACCCACCTTGTAACCGGTCGCGAAGAGGAACAGATCGAAAAACACAATCTCGACGAGCGGATGAACCCTGATGGCTAGTTGGCCAATGATGACTCCCGCAAGCAGCGTGCCGACGACATTTCCAAGCTTGAAGGTTCCGACCCGCACACGCCCCAGCAGGAATCCGAGCGCAAGCGTCAGGAAGACTGCGAGCTCAGGATGTTGTCTTAGCGACGCGACAAGACTCGCAATCATGCGCTCTCTCCGAATTGACGAACTGTAGACTCCGCCGACCCGAGAGTCTGATGGTTGAAGTAATAGTGCCGTGAAAAGCGCTGGCCTTCGCGCGTGTAACTCCGGTCGGGAACCAGTTTCCGGAACGCAACGGGAAATGCCGTTTTCAAGGATCAGCTCTGCTCAGCACTTTTTCGAAAAAGATGTCTGCGCGGCTGAAGCCAAGTTTCCAGGAACTAACGTAGGTCAGGTTTGTTCTGCGGGCAACTAGGGAAATCCCTAGAAGAGGTCAGGGTGTCGCTTCGTTGTCGGGTATGTGTCGCCTTGATCTCCTAGTCTCGGGTCAATGGATTGGCCGCGGTGCCTAAATGGGGAACTAGGCGGCGGTTACGCATCGTGAAAGCTCGGAGAGCCAGGCCTCTTCAAACTAGCACTGACGAATTTCTCGCCCTTCATGACAGCATCTATGCCCAACAGCAGATCTTTTCTCGCGTCCATTTTTACTATGTAACCTCGTGCGCCCAGATTAAAAGCTTCGCTCACGACGTCAGAAGAAGATTCCTGAGTCAAGAATAGGATTCTTGCCTGGGGATTGCTACGGAGTATTTTCCGGGCGGCTTCGATTCCATCTATCGAGGGAAGGCCGATATCCATCAGAATCAGGTCTGGGCGCAGTTCTTCGGCTTTTTGCACTGCTGCTAATCCATCAGACTCCTCGCAGAGGACCGTAAATTCCGCCCGCTTTGTAATTAAGCACCGAACTTTCATCCGGAAGGGCTCGAAGTCCTCTACAAGAAGAATGCGCACAAGTATTGAAGAACTAATATCGGGGCTATCCATTTACCTCCCAAAGAATTTAGGGCTTAAGTCAGGATAGGCGTTACGCTTAAGGCCGTCGTTGCGATAGCGCACTGTGGCGGATTATCAGTCGCAGATGTGCGAGTCAGGAGAGGAGGCTTTCGGGGGAATGAATACGGACTGTCTCACGTTCCTTGGTGACGACACCCGCCCTGTTCCAATCGCTTAACACGCGGCTGGCAGTGAACCGGCTTACATCCGCCAAGGATCCCAGTTGTTCGTTAGTGATGTGGACATCGATTCCTTCAGGATGGATCTCGCCGCTTCGGCGGCCGACGTCAAGCAGAGCCCGCGCCACTCGAAAACTCGCGTTGCCTTCGAACAGACTGGCGTGTCTGTCAGACAGTGTCTCCATCAGGCGAAGAGCAATGCTCAACCCATTCGTCTTGATTTGGTGATAGCGATCAGAAAGTGGAGAAATTTCGTCGTGATGCCACACGTGCAACACACCACCAAAATGTGCCTCGCCTGTGCCTAAGTAGTTCAGTGGGTTGGGCAGAAGAGTGGCGAGCCCGAAGGTTTCACCCGGCGTGAACAGCCGAAGGATCAGTTCGTCTCCCTTGGCTGTTAGCCGGCTGTACTTGACCCTTCCGCGCAGCACGACGAAGAGGTGTTCCGCCGTATCGCCCTCAGTACAAAGGCGAGTTTTCGGCGCGACCTCTAAAACTCGCCCCTGAGCCAAGACGCTCTCCACCTCCGATGGTAGCAAGCCGAGAAATAGCGGAATGACGAGATTTGGCAGTGTTTCGCTAGGCGCCAGCTTCATTCGCCTCCCACGTTCTGAAAAGTTGATCTATGGGCGGTATGCAGATTTTTCGCATGGCTCGCCTTATTGCTTAAAAACCAGGGGAGGCCCGCTGATTTGCTTTTCCCTGAGGTGGAAACTTACGTCGACATGGTCGGCGATCCTGATGAATGGAATTCCCTTGTTCATCCCGTAATCCTTACGGTTAAAAACCATTTTTCCTTTAATCTCGCCAGAGCCTGTCCCCTTGCCAGAAACTACTAGCGTCAGCTTCTCGGGGTTTGACACTCCGCGTATTCTAAAGTCGCCATCCACCTCGTAGCTGCCGGGACCGGTCTGCACAAATTTCGTTGACTTAAACGTTATCACCGGATTCTGCTCGACGTCGAAGAAGTCTTTGCTCCTCAGCTTGCCGTTCTTCATGCCGCTTCCAGTATCCACGCTGGCTGCTTGAATCGTGATCTCTAAATCGCCTGTCGTTTCGTCAGGAGAAGTAAATGTTAAGGACGCATCCCACTTGTCGAATTTGCCAGCGATATTTACTGACGCCTTCACATGGAACTTGATCGAGCTCTGTGCCGGCTCGATCTCGAAAACCGGAGCTTGCGCTCGACTGAGCGACGGAAACACAGCGGACGTTAGACAACAGAGGACAACCAATCGAAAGGAAAAGCCAAAGGTAAACCGGCTCTGCCTCATCTGGGAGTGCTCTCCATTTTTCGTCCAGATTGTGACGTTACACCCCTGGTTCCGCAACTGGGGAAATCCCTAGTTGGGCAACTTGGTCGCTGGACCTTCTTCCGGCTCTTTTAGGGATTTCCCTAGTTGTGCGGACATTGCATCAGACCTAAGGTTCGGTCTCAGAAACCAGGCATTAGCTGCAGACATTTTTGTCTGGACTTCAAGAACTGCGATAAAGGAGATACCGATGAATCGACGAACAATTGTAGTGAGTCTCACGGCGCTGCTTTTTCTGGCATCCGCATCTGTCCTATTGGCCAGCGACGACAAAACCGAAGTCAAAGGAATGATCACTGCTCGGACTGGAGAAACGTTGATCGTGAACTCCGGTCAGGGAAGCGTGACCGTGGTCCTCACTGATGACACGGTAACGAAAGATGACAAGGGCCTCTTTGGTCTGGATAAACAGCACTTGTCCAGCGTGGTGCTGATTCCCGGGCTCAAGGTCGAGGTGAAAGGAACCTCCGACGGCCAGGGCCGGGTTGTAGCAAATACCATCACCACCGATGGTGACGATCTGGAAACCGCCGAAATGATTCAGGCCGGCTTGCATCCCACCGCACAACAAGTGCAGGCCAATGTGCAGGCGATCGCGGCCAACCAGAAGAATATCGCGTCGAACAAGGTGCAACTGGCGTCCCAAAAGCAGGAGATCGACACCAACCAACAGAACATCGCGGCCAACCAACAGAAGATTGCCCAGAACATGAAGGATATCGAGGAGAACACGAATCGCTTTACCGCGTTAAGCGAGTATGACGTGAAGGGCCAAGCCACGGTGAACTTCAATGTCGGCAGTTCGAGTGTCTCCGCGAAGGACAAGGAAGAGCTCAGTAAGTTGGCGCAATCCGCAACCGGACTGACTGGATACATCATCGAAGTGACGGGCTATACCGATTCGACAGGCAGCGCTGCGATGAACACGGAACTGAGCGAAAATCGTGCCCAAGCGGTGATCAATTACCTGGTCCAGCAGGGGAACATACCGGTACGGCATATCGTGGCGCCGGGCGCGATGGGCGAATACGGATCTGCGGCGTCGAACGAGACCAAGGCAGGGCGGGCCGAGAATCGTCGGGTTGAAGTCAAGGTCCTGGTCAACAAGGGCATCGCCGGCAGCTAGGTTTCCAGTGGCAGGCGGCTTCGGTGCTCACGCGCTACTTTCTGCCCGAAGGTAGCGCGGGCTAATGTCGGTAGCGACAGTGGCAATAGGTCCAGAGTTATATTGCACACTTGATCGAGGCTCCACGAAAGCGGATGAGGCACAAATGGCGGGGAATCGTTCTCAAATCATGATCGCTGACGACCACACGTTCGTGGCCGATGTATGCAAAAAGCTGCTCGAGCCGGAATTCGATGTGGTCGCTACGGTGAATAACGGGCGTGCACTCGTACGAATTGCTGCCACTCTGAAGCCCCAGCTGATTATTGTGGACGTCGGCATGCCGCTCTTGAACGGTCTCGACGCCGCATGTCAGGTGAAGGAACTGCTCGGTTCGGTAAAGTTCGTGTTCTTGACGATGAATACAGATCCTGCGTTGGCCGCCGAGGCTTTCCGACGCGGAGCCTCAGGGTATGTGCTGAAGAGTTGTTCAGCGTCGGATCTCATACTAGCCGTGCGGGAGGTTCTGAATGGCAAGTTCTATCTCTCCCCAGCAATCGTCAAAGAAACCGTCGATGTTTTGTTGCGCCAGGACAAAGCATCTGTCGATGAAGGGCAGCAACTCAGCGAACGGCAGCGCGAGGTTTTGCAGTTGGTGAGCGAAGGAAAGTCGATGAAGGAAGTCGCGCGTGTGTTGAACCTTGCAACTTCCACGGTTGCTTTTCATAAGCTCCGGATCCGGGAAATATTACATGCGAAGAACGATGCCGACCTGGTGCAATACGCGGTCAAGAACCACCTGATTAGCGCATATTGATGCTTAGAGACTAGCTCAATAGGTACGAGACAGAACAAGCTGATTGAGAAAACTTTCTCCGTTGTTGGGTGCTTGTGACACAAAGGCACTGCCTAATCCCCAGGTGTGGAGTAGGACTTAGATTGCTAGCATTCAAACCGAACCATCAACCAATAGCCATGTTGCTTAACCGGAAGAAGTCGTGGCCCGAAGCAGCAAGTATCAAGTTTCAACAGTTCGCTCCGATCACGGACGGTTTAAGGCCAGATGTTTGGAGATCCATGTGTCTGAAGAATGCTGAAGTCTGTGCGTCATTGTTGGTGGTCATTCTTATTTGCCTCATGGTCCACTCTCCAGGTCTGGCTCAAGACCTGCCCAACGCCCCGAGTGCGCAGAAAGCCATTGTGAAAAAGGCGCAGGCGTCCGAAGCTAGTTGGCCTCGAATCATGACGAGTGGGTCAGACACATTCCTCATCTACCAGCCGCAGGTGGAGAAGTGGGAAGCCAACCGGATCTACTTGTATTCTGCAGTCGAGCTGAAAACCGGCAAGGACGCCGCGGCCAAGTATGGAGTTGTCTGGTTCAACGCGCGCACTGAGGTGGACAAGATCAACCGACTCGTGACTCTCGACCAGATGCAGCTAACCAAGGTTACATTCCCGGCGGCAACAGAGAAGGAGGCTGCCCTGACCGCCTTGCTGCAGAAGAAACTACCGAGCGCAACCAAAACTATTTCTCTTGACCGGCTACAAGCGGCGCTAACAGCGGCTGGCGAGGAAATAAAAGGAGTAGAGGTCAAGAACGATCCTCCGAAAGTCATCGTTGCGAGCAAGCCGTCCTTGCTCGTGCTCATCGATGGCAAACCGCAGTTGCGAGAGATCCAAGACACGAAGCTGCAGCGCGTAATTAACACTCGTGCGGTTCTCTTGTTCGACAACGACAAGAAGACCTATTTCCTGCGAGTGCAAGACTGGTGGTTGCAGGCCGAGGATCTGGAAAGCACGTGGTCCTATGCCGAAAAGCTGCCTGACGACATGAAGAAAGCTGAGGAGTACGTTGTCAAGCAGGCCGCAACGCAGACGCCGCAGAGCAATCAGGGTTCGAAACCGCTTTCATTGAAAGATTCCGGCAAGAAGGCGGAGATCCCGGTTGTATATGTAGAGTTCGGCCCGGCGGAACTGATCGAGACCAAGGGAGAGCCTCAATACAAGCCTATTCCCGGGACTCAACTGGAATATGCAGAGAACACCAACGGCAACGTGTTCCGTCTCAGCGGCCGGTATTACATCCTGATCTCAGGGCGCTGGTTTGGTGCAGCTTCACTACAGGGTCCGTGGACGTTCGTCTCCGGCAGCGATCTTCCGACCGACTTTGCGAAGATTCCTTTGGCGGACCCCAAGTCAACAGTTCTCGCGTCCGTGCCCGGCACGCCGCAAGCCCAGGAGGCGCTGATCGCAAACTCAATTCCCCAGACCGCCAGCATTACTCGATCGGAGGCGGAGCTCGATGTGAAGTATGACGGGGAAGCAGTGTTCGTACCGATTCAAGGCACTTCGATGAGCTATGCACAGAATACGTCGTCGCCGGTTATCAAGGTTTCCGATAACAACTATTACGGCGTTGAAGCTGGCGTGTGGTTCAAAGCTTCGACGCCACATGGGCCGTGGCGCGTTGCAGATTCGGTCCCCGATGAGATATATACCATCCCGCCCAGCTCGCCTATCTACTACGTAACCTACGTGAAGATCTACGGTTCAACACCGGATGTGGTTTACGTGGGCTACACGCCCGGCTACTACGGAACGGTCGTCTCGTCGAGTTCCACGACCGTAGTTTACGGGACTGGTTGGCATTACGCCTCGTACGTTGGTCCCACTATTTGGTATGGCTGGCCTTACACTTACGGTGTGGGAGCAGGATTCACCTACACTAGCGATTCCGGATGGAGCTTCGGGTTTGGCTACGGATATTCCTACTATCCTTGGTATTACCCTTGGTGGGGACCAATGGGATATTACGGTTATGGGTGGTATCCCTATTACGGCTGGGGAGCGTGGGGCGGTGCAGCCGTTGCCAACGTGTACGGAGTTTGGGGCAGCACGGCTTACTCTCGTACCGGCGCAGCTTGGGCGAATCCGTATACCGGCAACTACGGAGCGGCGACGCGTGGCGCCTACCACAATAACCAGACCGGTCGGTCCACGGTCGCCGGGCGCGGCAGCAATACGAATATCTACACGGGCAACACGGCCGGCTATCGCGGCGGTGCGACTTACAATCCGAATACCGGCATCGTCGCAGGCGGCGGAGCCGGTTACGCGGGAAACATTTACAGCGGTCAGGGCACGGCCGGGCGCGGCGGATTTGCCTACAATACCAATACGGGAGCAGGGGTCGCTGCGGGCAAGGACAACATCTACGCCGGCAAAGATGGAACGGTCTATCGCTATAACCGGCAGAACGGCGACTGGTCTTCCAACAGCGGCAGCGGCTGGCAGAACACGAACCGACCCGAAACCAGCCTGCAACGGCAACAACAGGCCCGCACGCAAGGAACGCAGCGAACCCAGAACTTCAACTCAATGCGCAGCTACGGAGGCGGCGGCATGGGAGGCGCCCGCATGGGCGGTGGCCGAAGGAGATAACGTCGGGCGATTCATCACAGACGGGCGGAGACGACCTACGAGATTCTTGAACTTCACGATGCCGAAGACGCAAAAGATCACAATACCTTAGAAGATACATCACCAACTTAGTTTTACGCCAGAGTGTGAAAACAGTAGGATCACGGCGACTCCGTATAGAACATTAGAAGGACACCCAGAACAATCATCAACGTGGGCCAGAGCTTCGCGAAGACGGTCTGCCACCTTGTCCTGACTTCGGCCAAACCTTTAGTTAGGCCAATGCCGAAACCGGTGGCCGCGTAGCTGAGATGCTGCGCGTGAATACGTGCCTGGATCGCCATGTGGTTTGCGCCTCTCATTCCCGCATGGTGCGAATGGAGCAGCAACAGAACCGAACCCGCCACCGCGAGCACGGGAAAAACCCACGCAGCCCAAACCGCTTTGAGACGCTCACGCTCTCTCTCCATTTCGACCAGTCCCAAACCAAGAAGCAAGACGGCGAAGATCTTGTGCTGGATAACTTCCGGGTTCGTTATGGTGCCCTGGATCCATGGCTTCGGACCAAAGGGCCAGAGTTCCGTATCGCTGTAGACAAGGACAAATAAGCCCGAAAGCAAGAAACAGACCGGCCAAACGTAACGCACAGCGGGCAACCTCTTCTTCCAGACATCCTGAGCCAGGAGGAAAACGCCACCCAGCGCAACGAAAAGTCCGATAAGGTGGTGATTGCCCTCGCTCTCAAGCTTCCACTTTAAGAATAGAGCTGGCGTCGGTCCGTCTGCGGGCATCGGCATCGACATGGACATGCCGGCGTGTTGATCATCCGCGGGATGGTCCTGGGACCAAGTTGGCGGATGAACGAATAGGATCAGAAACGTTAGCGAAAGTGCTATGGCTCGTGCGTTCGGAATCGCCGGTTCTCCTCGGTTGCAGACCACCTGCAGGCAGCTAAGAATTATTCATGGCGCATGCTCTCCACTGGATCCAACCCGGCCGCAAACGTAGCCGGAGCGGTTCCGAAAAGAACACCTACTGAGCAAGAGACTACGATCGCAACAACAACAGACAGTACCGAAATGGGGAGCCGGTATTCGGTAAAAATGCGCACCGATAACGGCAATGCCAGTCCGAAGATTACTCCAGCAGAGCCTCCAATGAGAGAGATCAGGATCGCTTCTGACAAGAATTGAAAACGGATGTCACGATTGGTCGCACCAATTGCTTTGCGTAGGCCGATCTCGGTAATGCGTGAACTTACCGTCGCCAACATTATATTCATGATTCCTATGCCACTCACTAGGAGCGTCACCGCTGCGATGAGCAGCAAGACTAAGGTAAGTGCGTTCGCGGTCCGCTCCGCCATTGCGACCACCTCTGTAAGATTCTGCACGAAGTAGGCTGACTCCGGCCGATGGCGAGACTTGATAAGTTTCTGAATTTTTTCGGTGACCGGGATCACAATCGACGGCTCGGCGGCTGAGAAATAGAGCTGTCGCACCTCAGGCGAGTTCGTGAAATACCGCGTGACGGTGTAGGGAATCACCATGGTGTTGTTGGTCACCTCTGACCGCCCGAAGGTGTCCACCCGTTCTCTGAAAGTACCGATGATCGTGAAAGGCAAACCACTGAGGTTCACAATCTTCCCCACCGCATCATCCGCCGACCCGTAGACTTGCTCGGCGAGTTTTTGCGTGATTACGCCAACTTTGTTGTGTGCCTGCTCGTCCTGGCCATCGAAAAATCTTCCGGAAAGAACCACCAAATTACGCACAGTGCGGTATTCGGGGAACACGCCCAGGACGTCGAGATCACGCTCCTGATGAAGGCCGATAGGGATCCTGTCAGCGAGCGGAACCACCGGAGAAGCGGCCAGGATGCCTGGCACTTGCAGTAATACAGCGTGCATATCATCGATGGTCAAGAAATCGCTCCCGCGGTCTCCGCCTTGGTATTCAACCACGATCATGTTCACGCCGATACCCTGAATCTGATCCAAAACGTACTTCTTTCCCGTCATGGCGATTGTGACTACGAGAATCAGCGAAGCCGTCCCGACGACCATCCCTAATGCGGTGAGAGCAAACCGCACTTTATCGCTGCAGAACGTGTCGTAGGCGAAGCTGGAAATCTCGCCATAGGCCACCTTAGGTGGGTGGCGGGCCTCCAGACTGCCGGTAGTGGCCATGTTAATCAAGGGTCGCTATGCTCACCGGCGTACGCGGGGAGTTTCGGCTGATAAGGAAGAATATCAACTTTGACAAGTCTTCCTTGGAGATCCGATGGTCGCAACGCCGATTCTCGGGATCTTACGTCTGTGAAACTGGCAAGTCAACGAAAGTCGGGGTGTAGCACTTTTGCCGTCGCTATACATCTACCCGTCAACGAGAGCCGTGAGTTGCGAGGTTCAAAGGGTAGTTGGCGAAAAATCGAGAATCGTACTCGTCAAGAGAGGCCACTTCATATCGCGGAGCTGCCGGACATATGAATGTCGATACTCAAGAAAGTCCTTCCGGTCCAGATCGATGAGATTGATCCGATGCGGCCCACCATTCAAGTTCCATTCTTGGAATTGCCGAATAGTGTGCTCGTAAAGTTCGTAGGTCTCGGGCCGATTTGAAAGTTTCACGTCTTCCAAACAGCCATGCGCAGCCGCTTTGATCGAAAGAACCGGTGTATCTATTGGTTAACAGGTATGCCTTTGGCTCGCGCGCAGCCAAGTACGTAGATTCAAAATCGGCCGCATTCACCGCCTCTTGAGCATTGGGCCCAATCCTCTTCCAGATTTCCTTATTGCCATGGTAGCGGTGAAGATAGAAGTTCCCTTCTGGATGGTGCTCTTCCTTGCCACGCACGATTACCCAATCGGGTTTGACTTTTCCGTTTTTTCCAACGGCAGGTTTGCAGTAGCGGCCACTTCTTTCCGATACGGACGTACTTCCAGACGGACACGCGTCTGTTCACGGGCGAATCCTTTCCGCCCTTGGAACGTATCCCGGAATACTATTGGAGTACTAGGTAACGAATTGACACCAAAGGTGCTGGTGCCGGGAGGGGGAGTCGAACCCCCAAGGGCCGAAGCCCGGCGGATTTTGAGTCCGCTGCGTCTGCCAGTTCCGCCATCCCGGCTCTACTTGCAAGTGCCTTATTTTACGACTAGCTTATGGCTATTTTTCGTCTCATCCAAAAATGACGAATGTGCAACTGTGTAAGAAAGTGTGTCGGTTTTTCCGGATTTCCACAATTCGGCGCCATTTTGCCCGCGAAGCGCTCTGCAGGCGATTCTCGTGCTAAGAGTCCATTGCCAAGTCATAAGACAGCACCCGCAGGAGATTCTACCATTTCATTAAGAGCAGCTGCCATCGTTTGATTTCATGGGAAGCGGACGACTTGGCGTCTGTGAGCGAACGAATATCGTGTTTATTTCCGCGAAGCGGGACAGTCGCGCCCAAGGCTTGCGGCAGTCGTGCGTGAGGTGATTCAGGCTAGAACCGCCTGATCCACATCGAAGTCGAGAGTAACAGGCAAGGTACCTGGTAAAGTTTCGCGCTTTTCCTCAACAACGGCTACAGTCAACTGTGGGCGCAGAAAGGAGACTCTTCACCGCGTTCCTGATAAGCCTCAAGTTGACCTGGCCGCCATCCAAGGAGCGTCGCATCTTCCAAGTCTTTCTGCTGCTGTTGAGTTAGTTGGAGGAGTTCTGCTGTCAGTTGGGACTTCCGCGAGGTATCCGCCATTTCCGTATCGGCTCCTTGTAATCAAAGCTGCCCAATCACAAGAGACCGTCGCTTCTCAAGGCTCGGCAGAATGCTGTGAATTGACTCTACGCTCACATTGTACGATTCACGACTGGATGTGGAGCCCTTCCTTAGCACACTCTCCGATGCGTAAAGATCACAAAGCGAACGGAAGGTGAGTGCTTTGGTAACAACGTCTTGATCAGATTTGTTGAATTATCAGCTCTTTGTAAATGGCGACTGTCGTGCTTCCTCGATTGAGAGAGACGCACTGGAAAGAGATGACGAGAGGCTTCTGTGAGCAATAAGGCACCAGGCAAACAGCGAAGTATGCGGGCCCTCGAATGGCTGAACTTCTTTCTCGCTGACGTGCAGACCGGTCTCGGTCCCTTCTTGGCTGCCTATCTTGCTTCTAGTGGATGGAATCCCAGCAGCGTGGGCTACGCGCTGACTTTCGGTGGGTTGGTCGGGGTCGCGATGCAGACTCCAGCCGGCGCGGTCATCGACACGGTACATCGCAAACGGACGTTGCTCGCGGTAAACCTTAGTTTCTTAGTTGCTGGGGCCTTGTTGCTCATGGGGCATCTGAGCCCTTGGAGGGCCTATTCCGCGCAGTTCCTAATCGGTGCTTCAGGTCCGTTCTTGGGACCCACAGTCGCAGCGATCACACTCGGGATCGTTGGGGCTGCGGCTTTTGACAAGCAGTTCGGCAAGAATCAATCCTTCAATGCCGCCGGGAATGTCTTCACCGCGTTGCTTGTCGCCTACGTGAGCTACCAATTCGGATACCGCGCGATATTCGCCGTAGCTGCCTTGCTCGCCATTCCTGCTGCCGCGTCTCTGTTTGGCATCGATGCCAAACAGATCGACTATGCCCGCGCTCGCGGGGCAATCCAAAAGGAAGGCAAGATTAACGCCGAAGGATGGTCTGCTCTTCTCAAGGACCGCATTCTCGTTTATTTCCTGGCGACGGCCTTTCTTTTCCATTTAGCGAACGCGGCGATGTTACCGGAACTGGGAGAGATGCTTTCGAAAGACAATCTGAAGGCGGCGGCTCCATTTATGTCCGCCTGCATTATCGTGACACAGGTTGTAATAGCAATCTCTGCTGCGTGGATCGGAAGGCGGGCTGCTGCGAAGGGACGAAAAACTCTATTA
The DNA here is from genome assembly GCA_035483835.1 of Terriglobales bacterium. Classification (GTDB taxonomy): domain Bacteria; phylum Acidobacteriota; class Terriglobia; order Terriglobales; family Acidobacteriaceae; genus JABDBE01. The sequence goes on along the minus strand of DATHPO010000090.1, from coordinate 11,335 downwards.
CTGCTCGGCTTCGGTGTGCTTCCCATTCGCGGAGTTCTCTATACCCTTACACACGCTGTCGGAGCGCTGATCGCGATTCAGACCCTAGACGGAGTGGCGAATGCCATATTCGGCATTGTCTCGATCCTGGTTGTCAAAGACAGGACCCAAGGCACGGGACGCTTCAATGTGGCTGCTGGATGCCTCGCGACGATGGTTGGCATCGGGGCGGCCTTGAGTACAACAATCGGTGGCGTATTGATCGAGCATCTCGGGTACCGATCATCCTTTCTTGGATTATCTGGGATCGCGTTGCTCGCCTTTGGCGTGCTTTGGTTCGCGATCCCTGAAACCCTCTCCATGACTTCCGCTACCCCAACATCTGGTCTCGAAATTGATCCAACATCGCCGAAGGAAGCTTTCGCCCAATGACATCCGCCTCAATAGAACGCCGCGCGCCTAGGTTGAGCGGCCGATCCGAAATTGTTTCGTGGGTTCATTTCGGTGATTTGCACATGACCACTCGACATGAACAAAACTATCGTGATTTTGTGTCCTTGATCGAGGAAGTGAATCGAGTCATGGCCGATTCTCTGAACTTTGCGTATCTGCCGGGGGACAACGCGGATCATGGAGGGGTTGAAGAATATGAACTTGTGCGCCAAGGACTGGACCAACTCAACTTGCCCTGGTTCGCGATCGTAGGAGATCACGACGTTCATTTGAAGAGCCACGACAATTTCAAACGCTACATGATGTCGGCGGCTTTCTATCGGTTCGATCTCGGCTCTTACAGTTTTCTGGCGCTCGATGCCTTCGCTTCCGAAGCCCCGAAAATATTTGACATTTCCGAGGAGCAACTTTACTGGCTGGAGCAGGAACTGGAAGCAATTGCTGCTGCCCAAAGCGCAGCGTACTGTTCCTTCACTGCTACCCGAGCGAGCTTGGCAAATTTTCTTCTCCGCTGCGCAATCTTATGAAAAAGTACGCCGCGCTTCTCGTCGACATGGGACACACACACTATAACGAGATTGCGAATGATGGGCACACTTTGTACACGGCCACGTGCTCGACGGGACAAATCGAGGAGGGTCCTGTCGGATTCTCGATCACCAATCTCGACCACGACGTTGTGAGCTGGCGCTTCAAGCCCCTCGGCGAATGGCCTTTCGTGATGATCACCTCTCCAGGTGACGAAAGACTCCTTACGAACCCACAGGTGACGCCACGAACTGTGGTCAAGATGCCAGTCCGCGTTAAAGCTTGGAGCGACAGAAAGTTGCTGCGCGGTTATGCGGAGATTGGTGACCACAGAGTTGATCTTGAACAGATTGAAAATTCCGCCGTTTGGCAGGCGACCATACAAACTGACCGACTTCCCTACGGGATCAATCTATTAACCGCGCGCTTCGAGGATGACTACGGAAAATCAGCCGAGGATACCATCCGAGTGGTCACCAACCCTTCGTCCGGACGGTGGAAACCACCCAATAGAAACCCCGTTGACAACGAGAACGCAATCGGAGCGTGGCCGGTGCACGGGATCTTAGGCACGCAATTGGGGCCGAATAAAAACGGGAGAAAGTGGTAGATGAACTCGCCCCCGCTTGCGCACATTCTCCTGTCGCTCATCGTCGGCGTTAGCATCTTGCTGATGTTAATCCGGCCGCGCAATATTTCGGAAGTGTACTGGATTGCGGGCGGAGTGCTCCTATTACTCTTCCTCCGACTAGTGCCTCTGCAACTCGCGGCCCGAGCTGCCGCGAAAGCATTGGATGTGTGCCTCTTTCTCATCGGCATGATGTTACTTTCTGAACTCGCACGCGAGCATGGAGTCTTCGACTGGCTTTCATCGGTGGCCGTGCGGGGCGCCCGTGGTTCTTGCTCAAGACTGTTCGCGCTGGTCTATGGCGTCGGCACAATCGTCACTATCTTCATGTCGAATGACGCGACGGCAGTGGTTCTGACCCCGGCAATTTTGACAGCAGTGCGGAAGGCCAAGGTCGAGCCCTTGCCTCATCTATTCGTTTGCGCCTTTATCGCGAATGCGGCGTCGTTCCTTCTGCCAATTTCCAATCCAGCGAACCTGGTTGTGTTTCACAATCAAATGCCGCCGCTTGGGCGATGGCTCTTGTCCTATGGCGTTCCGTCTCTTCTCTCGATCGCTGCCACATTCATCACAATGCGCTGGCTCTTTCGAAAAGAACTCTGCGACGCCATTGAAGGCGAGGTGGAAGCAAAGCCACTGAGAAGTGAGGGCCTTCTGGTGCTGGGCGGATTGGCCGGTATGGTAGCTGTCCTGTTAACAACCTCCTCGCTGGGTAAGGATCTGGGACTACCAACCTGCTTAGCTGCTCTCGTGATCACAGCGGTGGTCTCCATCAAGACGCGATCGAATCCCTTGGGACTTGCACGCGAGATCAGTTGGGCAACCCTGGCCCTCGTAGCAGGTCTCTTCGTAATCGTCGACGCGATGGAAAGCGTCGGCGCAATGCAACAGACTCGGGAGTGGCTGACCCGGGCCCAAACGCTGGGATCGACGACGGGCACATTGATTACGGGATTTGCCGTTGGTGTAGCGAACAACTTGGTTAACAATCTGCCGCTTGGCCTGATCGCTGGGAGCACACTGCAGGCGGCGCACGCCAAGGGTCTGATCGCCGACGTCGTACTCATCGGTGTCGACCTGGGACCGAATCTTTCCATTACAGGTTCGCTCGCGACGATCTTATGGCTGATCGCCTTGCGTAAGGAAAAGCTCGACGTGAGTTTCTGGGATTTTCTCAAGGTTGGAGTGGTGGCGATGCCGGTCGCTCTATTGGCGTCACTGGGCGGAGCGATCTTGATGCAGATGTTTTTCCACAGTTCTTAGTCGTCGGTTCACTAACGAAGTGCGCGGGGAGGATAAAGGAATGAACGCTAGCTGGATAATTCCATTCATCATTTTGGGCGGAGCTCTGCAATCCTGTGGAGCTGCGATGAACGGTCAGTTTAACAAGTACATTATGAATCCTTGGCTGGCTTCAGCAGTATCGTTTGCGCTCACCACTTTTTTCTTTGCCGGAGCGACCCTGATCATGCCCCATCCTCTGCCCACGTCGAAAGACCTCGCATCACTTCCGTGGTGGGCCGTCATCGGAGGATTGGTTGGAGCCGTACAAGTTTACGCGGGACTTACGCTTGTCACGAAGGTGGGAGCCGGCCCATTCGTGGGCTTGACCGTGACCGCTGCCCTCATCATGTCGTTGGTGATCGATCATTTCGGCTGGTTCAGGATGGCTTATCACCCGCTAAACATCTGAGAATCGTCGGAGGCCTGCTGCTCGTTGGCGGAGTCACCCTCATCGCGAAGTTCTAGGCTGCTTGATTTCCTCTGCAATTCTCTCCCTTTCTCATGGCAAGGCCAATCTCCGGTCACATTTCACACTGGTCAACAGCGTCTGTGCGTGCGTCTTCCGCTCATTCAGACGTCCGCGTTGGGATCACTCGCAGAAGAAAAAAGCGACAACAGCGTGCGCAAATACCTGATTCTACTCACCATCTGAGGATTTCCAGTTCTGGCACTCTCCGTGCTCTTAAGGAAGACAGGCAATATCAACTACGGGACGTAAGGAGTTCATTGTGAGACAACGACTAGCACAACTGATTATGTTCGTGATCATGGCTGGATGCGTGACCGGATTCGCACAACGTGGTCCGAGAGGCGGGGGACCGCGCGGGCCCGGTATGGCTGCACAAGACGCTCAGATTGACGTGCAAGATGCGATGCAGCGTGCTTATGACGGACTCAACCGCTCAACCGCGCTTGTGGAAGCAGCGAAAGGAACCGCGAGCGGCATCTCTCTAAACCGTGTCATTGCGGACGGCAAAGCCTTCTACCAAGAAGCTCTGAGCCGTTATCAAGCGTTCGATTACATCGGAGCCCGCGAACTGGCGGCAGCGGCCGATGATATGGCTCACGCGGCAGAGACGATGGCGATGAGCAGCATCGGTTCTAGCAATGCCGCCGGAATCACTGCACCGCCACGCCAGCAAGGTGTAGCCGAAGATGCTTTTCGTGCGAATGACGAAATCGCCCGCGCTGGAGGCACGATCTTGCAAGTGCAAAATGCAAGTAGTTACGCGAACGTGATACCCGCTGAAACCACACGCCGCGTACGCGACTTGTTGACTCTGAGCCAGCAGCTCCAACAGCGAGCGCAAGCCTCGCTATCGCAAAGTCCCCGTGAAGCCTCCTCCGCTGCTCGTGCATCCGATGCGATCGCACACGCTGCAGACCACCTTCAGAATCGCTATCTGATCGCCTCCGGCATAGTTCCCGCCGGCCCCGCGGGCAGACCTGGGCCGCCACCTCCACCGCCGGGTGGACCCGGAGCGCCTCCGCCGCCTCCTGACGCGGATAACGGAGCCGCGCCACCACCACCGCCCGGCCCTGGAGGAAATAGTCCGTAAAGAATGGCGTTCCTGTTAGTAGGAAACCGCGGGAGCACATTATGAGACGCACTTTGACCTACCTGACAATCGTGTTGTTAATGCTGACGGTCGCGAACTGCGGTCCCAGTCTTCTCGCTCCGGGACCGCCTCTGCCGGGTTTAGGTCCGGGATTTGAGTGGATTGCTCTTTTCGCTATTATTGTCGCCGCTGGAGGGTGGCTCAGCCGCTCCAAGTTTGCGGCTTTCTTCCACACATACGACAAAAGCCGGTCTCAGGCCTTCGAGATTCTCCGGGAGCGTTACGCGAAGGGGCAGATTTCGCGAGAGGAATATCTTCGCATTGCAAACGATCTGGACCGGCATGAGAATGTACCAGGGGTCTGAGGACAAAGCCGCGCGGCCGATTCTTTCGGACCTCGTGAATCTTCTTCCAGCATCTAACTGGCGCGGCGAGCCTCCAAACCGGGGCACGGACGGTCCAGCTACGAATGACGAATTGGCAGACACAACGAATCTGGTGGCTGGCCAGCGTACGAACGCGCGTGGCAATCCTTGCGTCGTTAGTAATTGCCTTATTGATCGGCTGCGGGTTCGCGTTTGTCTTGATATTGCAAAACAGGCAAAGTGCCGTCACCGGAGATACTCAGCGGCGCCTCTCTGCTCTGGCCGTTACGATAGCTCGCGATTACAGCAGTCATGAGGACTTTCAGACACAGCATCAGGAGTTCCCCCCTCTTGAGAATCCTGATGCCTCAGGTTCAGATGATGTGCTTTCCTTGATGACGACCGTAGTGCTCAAGAATGAACAGGGAACCGAAGGCGGATTCTACTCGAAGGCTTCTGATCGGCTTTTAGGGTATGCGTACCCGACGCACGAGGGCCCTGGCGTGAAGAGGGACATTCCCCCGATCGAACGACCAATGATCGAGGATGTGGCCCGCCGCGCAGCCAGCCAAGATCAGGAGGTTTCGTACACATATAGAGGAGCCCGCACCGTAATCGTTTTCGAGTCGGCCCCTATCGTCGTAAAGGGCAATCCCATCGGCAGCGCGTGGGTGATGAAGCGGCTGCCTAGTTTGCGTTCTCAGCAGGGTCGGACGCTCAGCCTCGGTGCCGCTGCCTTTGTCGCGCTGTCTCTGCTTTGTGTGCTTTTGGCTTTTCTAGTGGCCCGTGATCTGGGATCGGGCGTCAGCCAGATCGAAGAACGATTGCACGAGTTGGATCGGGATTTCTCTTCGCCAGCGAAACCCTTTTCGGGACTCGCTGAACTGGCGCGCATCTATCAAGGAGTGAATCAGCTTGCCGAGTCGCTGCGCCAGAAGATCGAGCAGGAGCGGGATCTTCGTGAGCAACTCCGCCATAAAGAGCGCCTTGCGGCCCTCGGACAAGTCGCTGCCGGCGTTGCCCACGAACTTCGAAACCCCCTGGCGACCATCCGCTTGCGCACTCAGATGAACCAACGCGCGGTTTCGGACAGCGCAGTGCAGCAGAGTTGTTCGATGGTGTTGGAGGAAATTGATCGCCTGAATAGAATCGTCGAACGCCTTCTTTACTTCTCCCGGCCTCTGAACTTGGAGGTCGAGTCATTTGATCTGGTCTTACTGCTACGCGATTGTGTCGAGGCGAAAGCAACGCTGATTCGCAGCGAGACGATACGATTCCTCTTTGATGCCACTACCGCGTCAGTGATCATTCGGGGAGATCGTTCGAAGCTGTTTCAGGTATTCGACAACATCCTTTCGAACGCAATTGACGCACTGGAGCCGGTGGGGACGGTCGAACTCAGTGTTCTTGATCAAAACGGGTATGTCACAGTCGAATGTCGCGACGACGGTCATGGCATCCCAGAAGAAATCCGCGACAAGTTATTTGATCCCTTTTTCACAACTCGGCCGAAGGGGATTGGGCTGGGACTGTCCATAACTTACGAAATCGTCCACGCTCACGAAGGAACAACCGAGATCAGCTCTTCTCCGACCAAGGGGACGATTGTTACGGTGCGGCTGCCCGCATCAGGTCCCGCTACTCCGGGTGCCGGCATGGCGGCGACGCAGATTGAGAACGCATGAAAGCCAGAATTCTGATCGTTGACGACGAGCGAAACCTTCGAGTCACCTTGGCGGAAATTCTCGCCTCGCGCGGCTATGACATCGTTGAAGCCGAGAATTCTCTTGATGCTCTGGCTATGCTACGTGACCAAAATCTCGACCTCGTGTTTTGCGATTGGAAAATGCCTGATGGCGGAGGAGAAGAACTCCTACAAGCACTGCAGCGGCAGGAGGAGAGCCGAAAACCTCCGGTCATTATTATGACAGCGTACGGCACCAGTGGAAACGCCATAAAAGCCATTCAACTTGGCGCGTACGATTTCATCTCCAAACCCTTCGACCTCGACGAAATCTGCACGACTGCGAAACGCGCCCTACAACATATCGGGTTGCAGAAGGAAGTCGAGGAACTTCGTCAGCGGCTCCTCAAGGCTCCCCGAAAGGAGCAGGGCGAAATTGTCGGTTCGTCGCGTGCGATGCTGGGCGTTTTTAAGGATATCGGTCGCGTGGCCGCCAGCGACACGACGGTTCTAATCCGAGGAGAATCGGGGACAGGAAAAGAGCTTGTTGCCCGAGCGATTCATCAGAATAGTTCGCGCGCAAATGGACCGATCGTCACGGTCAACTGCGCCGCTCTTCCCGACGACCTCTTGGAGTCGGAGCTTTTCGGCCATGAGCGCGGCGCATTCACAGGTGCAATCGCACGGAAGGAGGGGAAGTTCGAAGTTGCCCATAGGGGCACGATCTTCTTGGATGAAATCGGCGAACTACCCATTAGTCTGCAATCTAAACTTTTGCGGGTCCTGCAGGAACAAACCTTCGCGCGTGTTGGCGGCAATGACACGATTCATTCCGACTTTCGTGCGATCGCCGCTACCAACGGTGATCTTGGAGAACTGATTAAAGCTGGCGAGTTTCGCAAGGATCTCTACTATCGTCTCAACGCTTTTACGATCGCACTACCGCCTCTTCGAGAGCGCCGCTCGGACGTGGTTCCTTTGGCGGAGCACTTCCGCGAAGTTTATGCCGGCAAGAGCAAGAGGCCTACTGCGGGGTTTTCAGAAGAGGCTCTGATCGCGCTGCAACAGTATTCGTACCCTGGAAACGTGCGTGAACTTGAGCACATTGTTGAACGGGCCTTGTTGCAGGCCAACGATCGTGTGATCTTAGCCGAGCATTTGCAATTCGAGCAACAGTCTGTTCAAACAAACGGACAGTGGATGGAAGCCCTAGCAAATCTTCCTCTACACGATTCGGTAGCAGAGTGGGAGAAGTTTCGGATTTCTCAGGCTCTGGAGCAAAGCGACGGTAACAAAGCAGAAGCTGCTCGTCGTCTCGGCGTTCACCGGCGCCTGCTTTATGAAAAGATTCGAAAACTCGGTCTGGATGCCGCGGACCAGCCGTTAGAAGTTGAAAACCTCAACTCCAGCGAAGACCCTGAATAAGGCACCGAAATGTGTGTCGCAATGGAGCGCCTGTCTTAACAACGACTTAAGGCTTAAAAATCCGATGCGTCTGCCTGTAACGCAACTATCGTGTTTATTTACTTATACTTAAAAGATAGGTAGCATCCGCTTTTGAGTCCGCTGCGTCTGCCAGTTCCGCCATCCCGGCGCGGGATTTCTGGTGCGGAGACGTTTAGCTTAATTGACCGTCTGGGCCTTTGCAACCGCTTTAGCGCTGCGCCTCGACTGCGCTTTCACTCTGAACCGGAAGCTTCGCCTGCTGCCACGCGTCAAAGCCGCCGATCACGTTTGCGATGTTTCGGAAACCGGCGCGTTGCAGAAGGCTACAGGCGATCATGCTGCGGTATCCGCTCTTGCAGTGGACGGCGATTGGCCGGTTGCGGTCGATCTCTGGCGGGGAAACCTTGAAATTGTCGAGAGGCCACCAGGCCGCGCCCTCGACGTGTCCCGCTTGCCACTCGGATTCGCGGCGCACATCGAGCACTTGAGTCGCGTCAGCTTGCGTGCGATCAAGCAAAGTTTGCGCGTCAATCTGGGGCAATTCAGCGAGCTCAAATCCCGCTTGTTTCCATGTTTCGACGCCACCGTTCAAATATCCACGTGCGTCTTCAATACCCACTCGCGCCAAGCGCAGCCGCGCTTCAGACAACTGTTCGGGAGAGTCCGCGATCAGCACCGGACGAGCGGACAGACCTAGAACCGTTCCTGCCCAGGACGCAAACTGGCCCGACAGAGCAATGTTGATCGAGTCCGGAACGTGCCCACTGGCGAACTGGTCGCCGGGTCGAACATCGAGCGCGACTACTCCCTCGTCCAGCATCGACTTGAGTTCGCGAGCAGAAATCGAGCGCAGTTCGTGGAGATCAGAAAGCGCGGACGCTCCCTCCCGATTTATCTCCGCGTCCTGCAGAAAGTATTCGGGACGCGTAGGCAAGTTCCTGGTCAGTTGCCGTATGAATTCTTCTCTACTCTTGATCTGCAGGGCATAGTTTGTGAGCCTCTCGGTTCCGATCGCGGAGGACCGCTCGGCGCGCATGTTACGGCCGCAGAGCGAACCGGCGCCGTGTGCCGGATAGACGAGAACGTCGTCAGGGAGCGCGAGCAGTTTGTGATGCAAACTATCAAAGAGCATGCCCGCCAATTCGGTGGGCGTGTGGGCCTTCGAGAGGTCCGGTCTGCCGACATCGCCGAGAAAGAGCGTGTCGCCGGTCAGCACCGCCCACGGCTTGGCCGATTTTTCTTTGTCCGTTATTAGAAGGCAGATGCTTTCGGGTGTGTGTCCCGGCGTTTCCAGCACCTTGAGAACGGCTTTGCCTACGGCTAACTCGAAGCCATCCTGCAAATCGATGTGGGTGAACTTTGCACCGGCCCGAGCTCCAATGTAAATCTTGGCTCCGGTGCGTTCGGCAAGTTCTTTGTGTCCGGAAACAAAATCGGCGTGGAGATGAGTTTCAAAGATATGGAGGATCTTCACTCCATGTTCTTCCGCCGCCTTCAGATAAATTTCGACGTCGCGCTGAGGATCGACCACAACCGCTTCGCCCTGTGAGGCTAATATGTAGGAAGCGTGCGCCAGGCAACCCAGATAAAACTGCTCGAAGTACATAGTCGTCGCCTCAGTCGGGATTTCCGAGAATGACAGAGAAAACTCAGCCCAGATCATGATAACCCCGTTCACAAGGTTGTGGTTTCCCTCAGTGGTGCAGAAGTAATCGAAGGCGCCCTTCTTGTAGGGGAAACTTGACGGTTTTCCACGCCGATTTTGGGTTACAATGCAATCTCTAAGTACGCGGTATCCTGTTCCCCCCAGGAGGTAGTTTGATGTACCGGCCCCCCAGTAGCGGCATCAGTGGCTCCAGCCCGCTGCTCGACGTAGAGTCGACGATTCGCGGACTCACTCAGGATTTTTGCATGGCATTCAACACCGGCAACTATGATCAGGCGGGAGCTTTGTTCGCCTCCGACGGCGTGTTGATGCTTTCGCATCGTGAACCAGCCCAGGGACCGAAGGGAATCGAGCGCTTGCTGCGGCAGTGCGGGGACGCCGGATACCAGAATCTGCGCTTTGAGACCACGCGCGTAGACTACTCGGGCGATATGGCGATCGAAATGGGGCGTTACACGGTCTCGATTGAACTGGGAAATACAACTGTTGCGGACGCCGGGAAGTTTCTGCGCGCCTGGCACCGCCTTGGGGCGTGGCGCATCGTAGGTGATTCCTGGAATAGCAGCCTGCCCGCCTCCCATCGCGAAATCAAAGATCGGGAAATCAAACTCGGCGAAGATGCTAAGGTCGCTTAGGAATCGCGAATTGCAATTGCACCGCACCGGCTGCTGCTGATAGTTTCGGCACCATGAGTGAATCGGTATCCCGCCCAGTCGCCTCAGGAGTGCCGCAATCGTCAAATGTCGCGGCTGATCTCGATCGCGGAACTGTGTCGCGCTTCTGCCCGAATTGCTCAGCGGAACTGCAAGAGCATCGCTGCAAGCTGAGTTGTCCACGCTGCGGCTTTTATCTGAGCTGTTCTGATTTCTACTGAGTGGGGCAAGGTCGGCACCCAGGACCTAGCCATCGAGCATCCTCGATCTTCAGGTAAGGTCTTCGGCCAAGTGCCAAATGTTAAATGCTTCGCACCTGACACCTTTCCTCGCTTCCATCTACAATAGCTAGGCAACGACTTCATAATTCGAGGAGAGAAAAATGCAACGCAAGGCAAGCGCAGTCTGGAAGGGCGGACTGAAGGATGGCAAGGGCGCGGTATCGTCAGCCAGCGGGGTGCTCAACAATACTCCCTATTCATTCAGCACGCGATTCGAAAACACTCCGGGCACGAATCCCGAGGAATTGATTGCGGCGGCACATGCCGGATGCTTCTCCATGGCACTTTCCGGGCAGTTGGGCGCTGCCAATCTAACCGCATCCAGTATCGAAACCACGGCGACCCTTACCATGGAAAAACTCGATTCTGGCTGGACGATTACTGCCGTGCATTTGGATGTTGTCGGCCGAGTCCCCAGTGCTGATCAGGCAGCTTTCCAGAAAGCTGCGGAGAATGCCAAGAGCGGTTGTCCCGTGTCCAAGGTGCTCAAGGCGAACATCACGATGAACGCCAAACTGGAAGGGTAACGAGTTAGGTGGCAGGCTTCAGGCTTTAGGCGCTCCAGGAGTTAGGGCTGCATTCGAGCTCAGGTAGCTGAAGCCGCGGCGTTCGGCCCGCCGCTCGAACGTTTGACAGCGAGCGACGCCCCTGTAGAATATTAGTTGTGGTTCTCTCCTGAAAGGTGCCCCGCAAGGGTCGCCCCGTAACCGAATCACTTTTTGCCATCGTGGCGGAATTGGCAGACGCGCATGGTTCAGGTCCATGTACCCGCAAGGGTGTGGGGGTTCGAGTCCCTTCGATGGCACCAA
>DATHPO010000089.1:0-11690 GCA_035483835.1 Terriglobales bacterium | reverse complement strand
TCTGCGAGACACGACGAAGGGAGGGAAAGGGAGCATCGTTGGTTTCGCTGCCGACGCGGGAGGAAAATGCTGCGCGCTGTGACCTAACAGCGACCAAGGAGCAATGAAAAGAGCGTGCGTTTGGCTCAACGCCGCCAGGCGGGAATCCGCACATAGAAAAGTTTCAAGAAAAAATGGCGAGAGTTCATGAACAGGGTTTTGCTCGCTATCGCCGAGAGGAAATGGAGATCCGTCGGGGAGAATTGACGAAGCAAGTCGGAGCCCCTAATTAGCGCGAGGAATTGCAGGGAGTGTTGCAGGAATGAGGTGAGTGAGATGGCTGACGACGAGTCACACACGAAGCGGATGGGACGAGAGTTTTTGCCATATGGGGATGGTGACGGGAGCGTGCCTGACCCGACGGAGGAGGAAAGACAGATTCTTGAGTTGATATCTCTGGACGCGCCGCTCCCGGGGATCTTGAACAGATTGTGCGCCGCCATCGATGTTCAGATCGGCAACGTCGTATCGCTCGTCTCGCTGCCTGACAGAGAAGAGAGTCGACTTTGCGCGATCACCCAAAGCGCCACGGAGTTGGGTCTGGATGTTCTCTCCTCGAGACGTATTCTTTCGCGTGACAAAACCCTCTTAGGCACTCTGGAGGTCTACGGCTGCGATTCGCGGCGACCCACTGCGTATGAATATCAGCTGATTGAGCGAGCGATCCAATTGGCAGCAATGGCGCTTGAGCGCCACAAAGATAGAGAGGGTTTCGAGGGACCTTCTCAACACTGGGGAACAGTGGTTGGCGGGAGCGCGCCGGCAAGGCCGCCGCTCATCAATTGACCTTGATTCGTAGACCAGTGCGCAGATTGACACGGCGAAAAACACAGCAACACCGCTGATTACGCGAACATGTACAAACATTTCTTTGGACTTCGCGAAAATCCCTTCAACGTCAATCCGGACCCCCGATACCTGTTCTTGACGCCGCAGACCCGGGAGGCGTTGGACGATTTGACGTATGGGATCCAGGCACGCCGGGGCCTCATCCTGCTTACGGGCGAAGTGGGGACGGGCAAGACTACCTTGATCTACCGCTTGCTCGATTGGCTACGCCAACAGCAAACGCCTACAGCGTTTATTTTCAACTCACATTTGGAGATCAGCCATCTATTCGATTTCATCTTGGCGGATTTTGGAGTGCCCCTCGACTCGGGGTTGAAACGTGGCGCGCTCATGCGCCTGAATTTGTGGTTGTTGGACCGCTATCGCGCGGGTGAGACGCCGGTGGTGATCGTGGACGAAGCCCAAGGACTGCCGGGCCATGTGCTGGAAGAGATTCGCATGCTGTTGAATCTGGAGACTCCGCGCGAGAAGCTTTTGCAGATCGTGCTCGCGGGACAGCCGGAGCTCGAAGAGCGCCTCAAAAGACCCGAGTTGCGCCAGATCAAGCAGCGGATTGCGCTGCGATGCAAAACCGCCGCTCTTACTCTCGAGGAGACTCACAACTATATTCAAGCGCGCTTGCACGTCGCGGGCAGCAATGGCAAACCGGTCTTTGCATCCGAGGCCATCAACGCCGTGCACTTCTATTCGCGGGGTATCCCTCGCGTCGTCAACCTGCTCTGTGAACACTCGCTGATTAATGCCTTTGTGGACGATGTCCAGCCGGTGCCAGCCCACATCATCGTGGAAGTCGCGCGCGAGTTTCAGTTCGATGACATGAACCGCGCCGTCCCCTCCCAGGATTCCGTGGACGCACTGTTCTCTGCCCTGATTGCTATGCCGGAAACTCTGGCGAGCGCGCCGGTCCATCCGTCTGCGGCGGCGAGCCCAATCCTGTTTCAGAAACAACACGGCCCTTCGACTACTGGCCTTTCGGCTGCCCTTGTTCCCGGGGGAGCCATGGCCGGCCCAAGCGACCAGAACATTGTGCCAAGGCCAGATCACAAGATCGCTTCGCGCCTCGAGGAGGCCAAAGCTACCGTCAACGCCGCCTTGGGCGTTCCGGCTCCTGGGTTGGGTGCGCCCTATCTAAGACGGATAGAGGCACCTCGAAGGCCGGGCCTTACGACGTCTATTTCTAACGGCAGCGCCGAACTCCTCGCTGAATTAGCGATGGAGCAGACGCCACTCGCGTTCTCTCCTGGCCTTCATGTAGTCGAACCCAAAGGAAAGCGCGACCGCTCGCCAGCCTCCGCCAGCTGCTGGGCACCCCCGCCTCAGAAGCTGGTGCACCCTCCGAGCGCGGTTAAAGTAATAAAGCCAGCTTCTATTACCTCCAGACGCACGACTCTTCTCGCATTGCATTCCATGTTGGCTCAATGGAGCGCGAAATGGAGAGATCTCACCTCTGCAACTCAGACTCGCAGGAGTAAGACCTTGCACCAACAACTGGAGCGATCGCTTCATGGAGTGCGACGTTGGTATCAACGGTACGCTGTTTCGATGAACAGATGCCTGACTGTCTTCGGACCAATAGATTGGCCGCGATCGAAGGCGTCCGTGTATCGGTGGTTACTGCAACCATCAAATCCGACGGGGTGGCGACTGACAGATTCGCTCCGATTTGAAGTGCGGGCTAGGATCAGACAGAGGAGAAGGTAACCTTCGAACATGCCTGTTCGCTTCGACCGGCGAATGGCTTTATCAATGTGGACATGAATCGGGCACGGTGGTTCTGCTCTCGAACACACCGAATCCACTGGTTGCAATCCAATTTCGCCCGACATTCGCAGTGAGTCTCTGACCAACATCCAGTTTGAACTGTTCCTCACTACCGCTTCTCGCATCCGTGCAGCGTGCTCGGTTCAATCAAATTGAACCGGTAGCAAACTGTCCTAAATTGAACAGTCGCGCCCGCGCGAATCCCGTAGATTTGCGGAGGAGAGGACTTTGCAGGATTCCCTGGTCGACATGGATTCGTCATGATCGCGGAGAATTCGTCCCTGACTTCAATGGCCACCTCGGCCCAAACTGCCACAGGACGCGATCCGCAGGGCTCGACTGCACGGTGGAAACCGAACCGGCAGCCCATACGCATCTTATTTGTTCACAGGAATTTAGAGGCCGTAGAGCGCTGCCTGCGCGAGTTACATAGTGTGCAATTCTTAGTCAAACGAGACGTGGCTGAAAATGTCGACACGCTCGCCAAATGCGTAGGTTCGCACCGCTACGACCTTATTGTAGCCGAGTCCCCAGGCACCGACCCCCACTGGGTGCAGACAATTAAACGACTGCTCCAGACTAAAAATGGAATACCCCTCATATTCGTGACGGACACGCTGTGGAGAGAGACCGCAACGGAGTTCGCCGAGAACGGCGTCCACGATTGTATCGAGATGGATCGCATCGCTCGTCTCCCGATGGCTGTTCGGCGGGTGCTGGACGAAAAGAATCTGCGGGAACAACGCGATCGAGCCGAAAAAGAGCTGCGACATTCGAAAGCCCACTACCGCGCTTTGATCGAAAACTCGGCCTACGGCATGTGCCGCTGCAGCAAGAATGGCAGTTTCCTTGATGTCAACCAGGTTCTTGTGGCGATGCTGGGCTATTCATCCAGAGAGGAACTCAAGTCCGTGAATCTGGCGAGCGATATAATGCGGGATCCTATCAAGCGGGCACAACTACTGGAGCGCTCCCCTGAAACGGGCCGAGTCGATCCGGTTGAAGCAGACTGGAAACGGAAAGACGGTACGACGTTGAGGGTGCGGCTCAGCGGGCGCAAAGTGCGCGGCGAGAAAGGTGCGTTGGACGGTTATGGCCTCATTGTCGAGGATGTCACTGACCAACGTGCGCTCGAGGACCAACTTCGAAAACGAGCGGCCACTGACAGTCTGACTGACCTGGCCAACTACCGCGAGCTGGTCGACGTGCTGAACAGTGAAATCATGCGGTCCAAGAGGACAACAAGAGAATTCACTCTCCTATTTCTTGACCTGGACGGCCTAAAACAGATCAATGACCGCTGCGGTCATCAGACAGGAAGTAGAGCCCTCTGCCGGTTGGCCAACGTCCTGCGCCTCTGTTGCCGGTCCATCGATACCGCGGCCCGGTATGGCGGGGACGAGTTTGCGCTCGTCCTGCCGGAGACAGGGGCCGGCGCAGCCGCATTGGTCGCGCGGCGTATCTGCGATCTTTTTGCGGATGATGGCGAGGAACCCAAGCTTTCCGTCAGCATCGGTATCGCCAGTTATCCCAAGGATGCCGAAACAATTGGGCCCCTACTATACGCCGCCGACGCCGCACTTTACTTGATGAAGAATCAGAAGAAAGATTTTTCCGCGCAGAAATAAGTTCGCCGCCTGGGATCGTGAAAACCCTGTGCAAGAATCGCCGGCGCCGTCCGGTTCGCACTTCCAGTGGCTAGAAGCCGCGTTGCGTCGCCGTTTACGTGACGATTTGAATTTCCGAATGGCGAGCGGGGCGAGCAAAACGCTCCCCAGCCAGGGTTGCAAGCTCTTATCGCCCTGCACTCGCCATTCGAGGGGGCGTTACGTTTGAAGCCATATCGAAACTGTTCACTTTTGGACACGCCTCCTGAATATCGTTGGAGAGCTCTGGGGTTGGGAACGGAAGATTTATCGCATTCGGCCAACATCGGTGATAATGCCTACCGCCCATCTACTCACCATTCGCTTATGCGATCCCGCCAAACGGTCGCACTTAGTACGTTTCACATCCAGCGCTCGTTTCATAGGCGGCGCGTTCACCCCTCCTCTACCGTGCGATGCATCGCGAACAAAAAGTGAATAGAGTACATGTGTGCACAATTGAACAGAAACTTACTTGCATGCCGTCTAATATTCGACCGAGTGGAATCCCCGCCACTCACACTTGGGAGAAAACCATATGAACTTTGGACCCGCGTTGCTGCTTGTCGGAGCTTTCCTGATTGCCGCGACGCCAGCTTGCGCCGACAACATGCCTCACTCTGGCCTTGTGAAAAAGTTCCAGGGCACCGCAACTTCCGCGAACGTGACAAGCGATTCTCGGATGGATCTGAGCGTGCCCATGAATGCACGATTCCTAGCACAGTCGGACTCGGCGATGGTGCTGACCGCTAACGTTCAGGTAAACAGCACCTTTGATCTCTCGACGCCAAGGTCTCCCTTGACTCCAGACGCGTTCTTCACGAGAACGCCAAACATGGACATTCACTCTGCCGGTCTGAGTCTGTTCGATTCCGACGATCGCACTTCCTCTATTGCACAGGACGGAAGGGAACGGCGTAAAGGGAGACACGGAAACGGAGGTGGTAAAGACGGCAGCACCGTCGCTTCGTCCGTTCCCGTCCCGGAACCGGGGTCTCTCGCGCTCTCGCTGTTCGGATTGATTGGCATCGGATTTCTAGCTCGCAGGCACGGAGTTGATCACGAGATATAGGAACGCCGACTGCACTCAACCGATCTGCTCTCTGTGGCCAAACACTTTGACTCGGTCGCGCCGCGGAATATGCCCCGTTCGTTCTTTTGTGACCTGTAAGAACCGCCTGGCAGACATTCCACAACGCGGGGTATTACTCCCCGCGTCCGCCCTGCCAGTTCTTTGACTCCGCAGAGATCACGCGGAAACCGGACGTGAAATAAAGATGCGAAAGTGTTCACAACGGGACAGACCTCCTTCTTGTCAATAAATAATCTGGTGACGGTGTTGTCGGTCCCGCCAAGACAACAGGCATCCGCGCTTTCGGAAGAACGAGATTGTGGATGTTGCCTCGCTCAGCATCAAGGAGATGAAAACATGCTTGGGATAATCGCCGCAGTTCTAATTGTTCTTTGGTTGCTTGGATTTTTCGCTTTTCACGTAACTTCCGGTTTCATTCACATTGCCCTGGTGGTGGGCCTCATCTTGTTCGTGCTGCATTTCATGAGAAGAAGCACGGCCAGCGCGTAGAACGGCGACCGATGCCGGGTCCGCTCCAAGCTACAGAATGGCTTGCTGCCACTACCGTAGGAGTGTTCTTGCTCGACACTTAAGAATTGGGCTTTATCTGCGAAGCAATCAAGGAGAAATGGTGATTAGACAAAGCACGCAAGATAAAGGGGAAGGTACGCTTCGTGAATTGAAGGCAAGATCAAAGAAAAGGTGGGCCAGCTGACAAACAACCCAAACTTAGAAGGCAAGGGCTTTGGCGAAAAGATACTCGGGAAAATGCAAAAGAAAATCGGCGACCTGGAAATGGTTGTCGAGAAACAGATTTGGATTTGTGAATGATATCGTCGAAAACGGGAGGTAAGTCATGAACCTATCAGCGATAAGCGCGACAGAAATGATCCTAGGTATCGTCGTCGCGGCGGTGGTGGTGACGGCAGGCGTCGGCATTTGGCTGTTTGTTCGTAAACGTCGGACGGAAAGACTACGGACTCAGTTTGGTGGCGCTGAATACACTCGCGCGGTGAACGAAGGTGGGAGCCGGCGGCAAGCAGAAGCCGTGCTCGACGACCGTGCGGAACGCGTGGAGAGCTTGCACATTCGGCCGCTCGCTGCAGGCGATCGGATGCGGTTTGTCGAGTCGTGGGGCAGAGTGCAGGCGCGGTTCGTCGACGGTCCGGGGGGTGCAGTAACGGACGCCGACCAATTACTGGGCGATGTAATGTCGACACGCGGCTATCCGGTAAGCGACTTTGAGCAACGCGCGGCGGATATCTCCGTGGACCATCCCCAGGTTCTGGCAAATTACCGTGCGGCGCACCAAAGCGCGCTGCGTCAAACGCAAGGACTGGCCAGCACCGAAGACTTGCGCCAGGCCATGATTCACTACCGGACGCTTTTTGAGGAGTTGATCGCCGAGCCAGAGGCGACGCGTGCATAGGATGGAGAAAGGCTCACGGGAGTCAACTGAGGCTCCTGTAGGGCTGCTGCGATGCGGCCCTCAATCGTGATGTGTTCCTTTCCGTACAGAAGCAGATTTCTTGGATCACTACTGTCGGAGCTTAGATCCGTCGCTCTTGATCGAAAGCTCGGAGAGAAGAACGACCACCGCGAACGTTGAGAAGTGTGCGCACCCCGTGTATTCGTGTAGGACGACGTTGGGGAAGTACGGCAGCGCCCAGTGCGGGGCCGACGCGTCAGAAAAATCTCGCGGGTTAGCGACGTTGTTAGAATCGTCCTCCCTTCGTAATCTTCGCAGAACGTGCAATAACGCACAGCATTGGTATTGACGAAGTCTGACACTCGGATGTTTCCAGTTCCTTAAGGAGAGTCCCGTGAAGATTTCAGCAGTGTTCTTGGCAGTCCTCGCCTGTTTGGGAGCATCGACGCTAGTCCGGGCCCAAACCGCAGTCTCATCCGAAAACAATCAGACGCCAGTCTACAGAGTGAACATCGTTAGCCGCACGACCCGGGCGGTCAGCTACAAACATCGCAGCGGGGCCACAAGGATCAATTTTCAAGGCACCAATTTGATGACGGGCGCAGCGGGTGAGGCCAAAGTGGAGAGCAAGCGCGGGGTGCTCGAAATCGAAGCGGAATTTACCGGACTGGACAAGCCCACGAGCTTCGGCAACGAGTACTTGACTTATGTGTTTTGGGCCATTTCGCCGGAAGGCCGGCCAGTGAACATCGGTGAAGTATTGCTGGGAGATAACCATCGCAGCAAGCTGGACGTGACCACTGACCTTCAGGCTTTCGCACTGATCGTAACCGCGGAACCTTACTATGCCGTGCGTCGTCCCAGCAACGTCGTAGTGCTCGAGAACGAGATTCGCCCCGATACTGTCGGCGCTACGGAGGCCGTGGACGCGAAGTATGAGCTTATCGATCGGGGTGGCTACATCCCCACCGGCTACCACTTCGACCCGGTGGTTATGAACGCGAAACTCCCTCTCGAATTCTTCGAAGCACGCAATGCGGTGCGGATCGCCAAATCGGCCGAAGCCGAAACCTTCGCAAGTTCCAGTTATGAAAGTGCCGTCAGTCAGATGAAACGGGCGGATGATCTGGCCACTATGAGACACGTGGACCGGAAATCGTTGATTGCGCAATCGCGCGAAGTTGTACAGACGGCGGATGACGCCCGAGAGATTGCGGTGAAACGGATCGACGCAGATCGCGTGGAAGCGGACAGGAAGGCGGGAGCGGCACAAGTCGCAGAGGCCACCGCCAAGTCCAACGACGATATGCAGGCTCGCAGGAACGCGGAAGCGGCAAGCGCCGACGCTGACCGCCGACGCGCGGAGGCCGTTCAGGCCACCGCTGCGGCGCAGCGAGAACAACAAGCTGCCCAAGGAGAGTCGGATCGGAATCGCGCTGCCGCCGCGGACGCCCAACAGGGTCAAATGGATGCGGAGGCGGAATCGGATCGAAACCGAGCGGCCGCGGTGACTTCGGATCGGCAACTCCAGCAAGCGGTGCAGGACCGTGAAGCACTTCGCGCCCGATTGCTTGAGCAATTCAACGCGATTCTCGCCACTCGCGACACTGCCCGTGGTCTCGTCGTGAATCTGTCGGACGTACTTTTTGACACCGGCAAGTACACTCTTCGTCCGATGGCGCGCGAGAAGCTAGCCAAAATATCCGGAATCATTCTGGTCTATCCGGACCTAAGGCTAGCGATCGAGGGCAACACCGACAGCGTGGGCGGCGATGCCATGAATCAGGAACTCTCGGAACAACGAGCCGGTGCAGTGCGGGATTACCTGGCAAAGCAAAACATTCCCTTGACGTCGATGACGTCGCGAGGATTCGGTAAGACGCAACCTGTTGCATCCAATGATACGATGGAAGGACGTCAACAGAATCGCCGCGTGGAGATGATCGTCTCCGGCGACGTCATCGGAACTGCGGTCGGGGTTATGTCGGAAAACCTGCCTGCGAGCAACCATCCCTAAGGCGTTTGGAAGAGAATTGACAGGCCCCAGCGGCTCGGTAGTCGCTGGGGCCTGTGCACCAAGAAAAGTCTGCGTGGCTTGCCGAGGCAATGATGGAGACGGCATACGAGGAATCCTTCCGCGCTTCGCCGCGACAAAGTCTGTAGTTAACATCACGATTCTGATTCTTCCGGCCACGGTTCGAACTCAGAGCGATGCCACCAAGGTATTGAAGGCGAACGGCACGTTTCATGACGATCAGGTCGTGTCGCCGCCCATGGCGCGTCCCTCGTCTTATCCAGAAAATGTCGGTCGCTAGACGGGCTTTCTGACCTTGGCTGCCCGCTGTCTATGAGCTTCTATTTGCGCGGACTCGGCCACCCGGGGCTGCGCCATTTCTTTCGTGACACTGGCAAGAAGCGCCTTGTCCGATTCCTTTTTTCGTTTCGTCTTTGCCATACGCCCATGATGGCATCAAGCCTTGACAGAGTAATGTTCATTCTTGCACAGGTTAGTTAACATTCGCAGCGTTCTCGAATATCGAATCCGGCGAACCACAGAGTGGAGGAGCTAACCAACAAGGAATGCGGCAAGAACCTTTATTATTGCGCATCCGCTGTGGGAGATCGCAAGTGCGAAGAACCTCCGAACGTCATATTCCTGCCGCCGAGCCCGTTACACCGTCAACGCACTGAAAGCTTCCTCGAACCGAGCAAAAACCCAATGTTTTCTGCGAAAACCCTTTGTGAAAGGCCAAACCGTTCGGCTGGTAACCGGATGGTTGTGTATTTTTTCAACCGACTGAAGGGATTCTTGACGACCGGATCTACCCGCCACCCGGCCTTCACAGCCGCTGGGGTCTCTTGCGCGTTCCCGATGGAAGTCTCAAACCCGGCAAACAGCAGAGCGACAGAAGCCCCGGCAAGCACTTGTTGTGCCTCAGCTGGTGGTAGTGGTAAACGTTGGTCGCACAGGCGGCCGAAGACGACGGCAGCGCACCATGGGGCCTCGCGATATTGGAGAAATTATGAAGACATATTGGGGAGCTAGAATCCGAACGACAGTTCTGCTTTTAGCGGGAATCGCGTCGACGAGCGCCCTTGCTGCGAGCGCGCAAGACGCCGAACCGTTCAAGTTCTTTCGAGAGTATGTCGGGTTGAACGACGAGCAGATCAACAGTATTCGAAGCGGAAAAGCTGTCGCCAAGATATTGGATTCACCGACGCCAGACGAAGTGTATGTGTTCGGTTCTGTGTACGTGAACTCCACGCCGGAGCGTTATCTCAAATTCGCATCGGACATCGACGCCCTTCGCAAGGTTCCCAACTACCTGGCCATCCAGAAATTCAGCAATCCTCCGAAGCCCTCGGATCTCGAGGGCTTCACATTGGAGGAGCAAGACATCAAAGAGCTCAAAAAGTGCGAGCCAGGGCATTGCGAGGTCCAGCTGCCCAGCGAAGCGATGGATACATTCAAGCAGTCAGTAAATTGGTCTGCGCCGGATGCGGCGGACCAGGTGAACAGGCTTGGGCAAAAGATGGCGCTGGAAGCTCTTGAAAGATATAGAGAGGGAGGAAACACAGCGCTCGGAACCTACCGCGACAAACATAACCCAGCGGTTGTGGCGGACACCTTTCAAAGGCTGCTCAGCCGGTCAAAAGGCCTTCCCGTATATCTCCCTGTTCTTGATCAGTACCTGCTCGATTATCCAAAAGCCAACTCGGATGGGATCGAATCTCAGTTCTATTGGGAAAAGGTCAACTTTGGACTGAAGCCTACACTGCGAATCGTACAGGCGATTGCCTACCACGACAAGGGTTCCGCAAGTCCGAGATATGCATTTGCGGTCAAGCAACTTTACGCGAGCCACTACTTCGAAACGGCGCTCGACCTCACAGTCTGCGTCCCAGGCCACGAGCGTCCCGGCATGTACGTGATCACGCTTAAGGGCTCGTCCCAGGCCGGTCTCACGGGGTTGAAAGGGGGCATTGTGCGGAAGGTGGCTGTTGACAAAACTCGTTCGTCGCTGGAAAAGGCACTGGGAACGATCAAGCAGAAATTGGAAAGCCAGACAGATTGATGCTGGCCAGAACATCGTTGTTGTGGGTGGCTAATGTCAATGCTTGATCGACAGACTGCAAAAGTCCTGCTGACGATCCTCGTTTTTGCACTGGGGCTCGCCATTGTGTATGTTGCGCGGACGGTGTTTGTTGTTTTTGTGTTCTCAATCCTATTTGCCTACTTGATTGATCCGGTCGTGCGGTTTCTGCAGCGCCATTCTTTATTCTTCAAGAATCTGCGAGGCCCGCATATTTTGGAGGCCTACCTTGCAGTTCTGATTCTCATTGCAGTCGCTATCCATGGCCTGGATCCGGGTTTCTTCCGACACGCGGCCGGCGTGATTCGAGGCTTACCAGCCCTTTCCGAGGAGATTTCGACGGGCGAGATCGCGACGAAGATTGGCGACAAGTACGGCTGGACGGATGCGCAGGAATTGAGGCTGAAGTCATTTCTGATTCAACACCATGAACGAATCCGTGGTGTTTTGGAAAATGGACAGCGAATTGTACCCAGTGCTATTGGAAGCCTGGTCTTAATCCCCATACTGGCACTTTTTTTCCTCAACGGCGGCCCAATTCTTGCCGATTCCTTCATCCAACTTGTCTCGACGAAAGACAACGTGGAGGACCTGCGGTCCTTCGCTGGCGACCTAAACGTGATGGTTCAGCACTACATAAAGGCCAAAGTAATTCTGGCGGTCCTGTCGCTCCTGTATTGTTCAATGACGACATGGATCCTGGGCTTCCCGCACGCATTGGCGCTTGGTGTCATGGCGGGCGTGCTGGAGTTTATACCCGTGGCTGGCTGGATGACCTCCGCGAGTATCATCATCACGAT
>DATHPO010000088.1:0-34599 GCA_035483835.1 Terriglobales bacterium | reverse complement strand
GAATGGCGGGCATACAAGTGGATCGCGGCCATCGGCCTATATTCGTATGGAATTTATCTGTGGCACAACTCCGTTCGCGATCCTCTTATACACGTATCGCGGCACCTTCCCGACGTGATTCGATGGCCCTCCGTTATGGTCACCGAGTACGCTGCCGCGATCGTCCTCGGTGTTGTCAGTACACTTCTGATCGAATGGCCGTTCCTGAGAATCCGTGACCGAATGTTTCCAGATAAGACGACACCGGTTCCTGTCATCGAACAATCGCAAACACCTCAGGTGCCCGCTGGATTGGTTGACCCCGCACCGGTGAAACTCGAGGGTGTTGGCGGCCAATCCTACTCGCCTGTTGACTGAGTCTCCATCGCACATTCCTTAGCGAAAACCGGTGCAACTTCAAGGATGGTCGTGGCCGGAGGCGCGTTCGCAACTTGGCCGCCAAAGAAGAATCTTCTCTATGACAACCTACCGTTTGTCCTTCGCGGGCCTGTAGCTCAATGGATAGAGCAGCGGTTTCCTAACCGCCGCTTTGATTTTCTCGTTCAGCGCCCGATCCTCGAAATTCGTCTTGAGGAATTCTGCCGACGTAGGTAACTCCACCCGGAGATCGTGCACCGTGCAAACCTGGACCTTACCGGCGCGCCAATTGGGACGCGGTAATAGCGCGCGATCCTGGTTACGAATCTAGGAGTGCCGTGATGGCTGTGCAAGCGGAAGTTGTCCAGGCGAAGGTCCGCCGCAAGAAGAAGGCATCAAGAAAGCGCGACGAGTGGATGAAGCAGCCACCGACTGTCCTTCCCAAGTATACGTTAGAGGAAAAAGTGGATTATCTAGTGCAACGCGCAAATGCCATGTTCAAGCGGCCATAACAGCCTCGGCACGCTTCCGTCATCTTTCTCGCCGATAAAAATCTTCAGCTTGCCAAATCATTTCGCTGCCTTCTCATTTCGCTTTTACTTTTTTCTCAAGACATTTTTGGTACCGCGTTTGATCCGCTTGCCCCATAAATTCATTGCCGCGTTTGCACGTCTTTCGAACCAACACGTCGCCCGTGGGAGTGACAACTTTCTTCATTGGCCGCAGATTGGGAAAGAACGGCTTTTTAGTGGGCATGGGAAAGGCTAAGTCGGGAGCGAGCCGAGAAAGACCCGCTCCCATGTTCTTCCAGCGCGACCGCGGACCGCGCGTCTACTTCAGCTTGGGAATCTACATTGCATCTATATGTCCATCCCCAACCCAAAATACAACTCATTGATTTGCTGCAACTTGTAGAAGCGTCTAATCTTCCCGGATGTGACGTAGCACACGAATGAGGACGCTGAATCGAGCCATTAGTCCATATATGTTGACAATTGCAAGGAGTGTGAGCGCCCTTTTGCCAAAAGCGCTCTTGAAGACGGCGAATCGGGCTTCAGCGTAAATTTATTTCAATTCTGCTACGCGGCGGGAATTCTCCACAAATGCCTTCGTTGACTCAAAGGTGTCCGTCTGCCTATTGAGTCGCGCCAAGGATCAATGTCATCGTTTCTCAACACCAAAGAATGGTCTTTGACAAACTCACCGGGAATCTCAGGAGAGCCGAGTTGGAATACTTGAATTTCTCGTAAATGCAGGTGGGCATCGTCAAGAGCTTCCTGTTCAGCAGGAAATATTACTCGGCTTTTGGCTTGACGGACACGCTCGGAGAGAATGCCTGCGGCTTTGGAAGCTCGGTCGGCAAGTTCAGTGTGAGGCAACAACAAGCACTGGTAAAAGCGAATTTCCCATTCGAACTTTTCGCTGGCACTACATCGTTCACAGGAGTGGGGCATTACAGTCTCCCGGCAGCGAGTATACCACCATCCCTGTTACCATGTTCCGGTATGTCGTGTCCGACCGCGCGCGTTCTCTTTGAAGAATACTCGAAAGCTACCATGGAGTACTACACGGCCACCGACAACCTGCCCTCGCTTGTAGGGCGCCATAAAGAGTTTGCAGAAGCCAAGAAGCACACCGAAGAGGCGCACGTTAAATGCCTCACCGCCCGCCGCACTCTAGAACAGCGCTGGCAGGAACATAGGTGTCGTGCGCGCGAAGCCAAAACTACAGATAGCTGCTAACGGACCGTTCGCGCGCCAAGGAATGCACCTGAGTGGAGCGCACGGCACGAATCCGCGTCAAAGACCTAAAGCCTAAGCTGTGCTCAGCTTGCAAAGCTTCCACCACGCGGGAATATTGTAGTTCTCGTGAAGTGTACTAATTCAATTGACAACAGGGAACCAGAAGCGCACTGTGGTTATGGACCTGGGATTCTTCAGTTCACCTGAACACAACGGAAGTTACCTGAACCACCCCTCGCCACACTAATCAGCGAAACATCCGAGGAGATTTATGAATACAATTACGCGCAGGGATCAGTCCCGCAATTTGACTCTACAAGACGAAGTCAATCGTCTGTTCGAGGACAACTTCTGTCGCGAACGCTCGAATCATGCCGACCTAGCAACCTGGGCGCCAGCCGTAGATATCTACGAAACCGAAAGTGAATTGGTCGTAAAGGCCGACCTGCCGGATCTCCAAGACAAGGACATTGACGTCCGCATTACGAACAATACCTTGACCATCCGCGGAGAGCGAAAGTTCGAAAAGGACGTCAAGGAAGAAAACTGCCTCCGGATCGAACGGACCTATGGTGCGTTCATGCGGAGCTTTTCCCTGCCGAATACGGTTAGCTCCGAGAATATTCGGGCCGACTACCGCAATGGGGTCTTGACCCTGCATATGGCTAAGCGTGAGGAGTCCAAGCCGAAGCAGATCAAGATCAGCCTCTCAGCAAACGGCAAGTAACGCGCACGGATCACATGCTGAGAGGCGAGTACTGCCTCTCATACCGACAGCCAAGGAGGTTGACATGATCGAGCGCAAAGAACTGTCGAAAGAAGATATCGCTCGCCGAGCTTACCAGCTGTATATGGCGCGCGGCTGTGAACCCGGGAAAGACATCGAAGACTGGGTCAGAGCCGAAAGAGAACTGGCCGGTGAAGTTGTTGTAGGGCCGGCAAAAACAATGGCCACTTCAACCGGTCGAAACTAGAGTAATTGGCATGACAAGCACCAAGAGCGCGTGACCCTCTGGGAGGGGCGGATTCCCCCGCCGCTTCGTTTCTAGCGCCCGTGTGTCAATTTCGGTGAGATTGAACAGTAATGGTTTGCGGGCGGAGGATGTTGCCGTAATGAAACATCTACTACTACGCGCCGACAACACACCGTTTGCGTCAAAGACGTTTCCGATCTTCTTTTCCGATAAAGCGGCGAGAGAAGGTTTTATCAAGGATACTGGTTTTAAACATCTGCATCCGGCGTCACCTATTCGCGTACTTTGGGAGTGGCGGAAAAATGACTTACGCGCGAGTTTTAGATGAGCACTGATGTGGAGATCGTCGTTGAAATCGGGTAGGAAATGGTACGCGAAAGGCGTCAAGAGTTGAGGACGAAGATGACTATGACATCTGCGCGGAAGCTAGCAACGGTCAAGAGGCGATTGACCTCGCACTAAAGCATCGCCCGGAACTCATCATTCTCGATCTCGCCATGCCAGTGTTAGGGGGTCTAGATGCATCCAAGGAACTGAAAAGGATAATGCCCACGGTGCCGATCATCTTGTTCACTCAGTACGCAGACCTTGGCGACGCGCTATCGGGTAACGGCCTACTGGTGGATAGAATAGTGCAAAAGGGTGATGTTCGGGGACTGATGGAACATGTAAGGTCACTGCTCCCGGTGTAGTTAACCAGCCATTAAGTTCTTGCTAGTATGCGGCGTATGCGTCCATGTCCAACCGCTAACGACTTGTTTCACGATTTTGCCGAGGCCACGGCAGAACACGCCCAGGCCGTTCGTGAATTATCTTTCCTTACCGGACGGCATAGGACGGCATAAGGTTTTTGCGAAAGCCAAGAAGGTTGCGGACAAGAAGCGCTTGAAATCTCGCGCGGCCCGTCAAATCTTAGAACACCACCGGGATCAACACGGATGTCGGGTGTGAGTCATCGTGAAACTTACTGAACTCGCAGCCAGCCGAGTTTATTCGTCTTGATGACTAGCAAATCCGCAGAAGCGCGTTTCATCTCGGCGCGTTCTTTGCCATCACCCGTGGAATTTTCGAGTTCTTGAAGTCGAAGAGCGATTGCGTATTCGGCGGCATGCACCAACTCGGTTAGCTTCTGCTCGTCCGATTCTCTGAGGGCCTGGTGATACGGTTCTTTCCAGAACGTGGCGTAGGAGTCTGGCATGGCGTCCCCAAAAGTGGGCGGGGGCCACGCCGGAACCTTATAGAATGAAGTCTACTCTCCGATTGAGATCAATTTCGGCTCCGCACTTGCCACACAGTTCGGTCTGGTTTTCGCTCATCGCGCGTGGGCCTACGGTATACGCTCTTCCGTTCTAGCGGAATCGAGACAGTCGGCAAGCGCCCGCTTATCCTTCGCGTGCTCCGTTTCGCGGGCTGCACACTCCAAATCTTCATAAGACGGAAGTTGCACAGAAAGAATATTCAAAGCATTCCGGTCGTGTTGGTCAGCTTCCCGTCTAAGCGCGTCTCCCGTCATGCTGCTCCTTTGGCAATCTTCATTTTATCAGTGCGATTCAGAAGGCCGCGATTTGCAAATTCTAGCGATGACTTCCCAACTTCGATCACGCCATCGGTGCATCTCAGCGGCCCCCGTGAAAACCTTAACTGGATTAGCACAGATCTTTGCCAACGAGTTGCAAACCAAATAAGCCTCACCTGCTTTTGCAATTTCTTCTTCAAGCAGCCCGTTACAATTCGAGCATCGAATTTCGCCCGGCGTGAACTTCCCGTCTAAGCACTCTCCCACAAACAACGCGCCCTCGTGTAGGGTTCTAGTGACCATTACGTTCTCCTTCTCGTCTAAGCGCTTTAGCACACGGAACGGACTTACCGTGGGTCGGCGTCTGAAGGTCAGCAGGCGCGCCCTCGCTTTAGCATGCGCAAAGCCGATAGTGCGTCATCCATTGCTCTTCGCTCATCGCGGGAAATTTGCACCCCGAGAGAGGCACGGGCAGTGATCGCGCTCTCGGCTGCTTTCACACGATCCTGAAGTTGCATTGGGTCAAGCTCAAGAATTGCGGCTTTGTACAACTCTTGCCAGCCATTTTCGGACAACTTTGGCTCCTGATGAGGCGTCGCATCGATCACGAGGGGCGAGCAACGCCGTCTGATGTCGCAAGGAGCCGTAGGTTGTGAGGATTTTACGGCAGGATGCTAGTGAGACCACTCTCACCGTACTCGTTTTCGTGCCAGATAGCTACCGAAGAATGTTCAAAACGGTACAGCTTTACGGCCGGGTCTAGTCGCAGTCTGTCCAAATGAAAAAGAGAGATCTCACACCAAAACAGTTATCGTCAGTGGCTTGTCCGACATGTGGAGTCCCGGCTGGAAAACGCTGTGTGCTGCACTCAGGGGGCCGGCGCTCCGAACCACATATAGATCGGAAGTTTGTGGCCGCTGAGCGCTTTGAGACGACATGATTGTTTGCGAGCGTGCTCCGCTCGCAGCCTAACGAACAGACTTTTTCGGTGCTTTCGTGCATGATGCTCGGTCGCAACTGACGGTCATGACGAAGACCAATATCCCCGAGTACATTCCTATCAGCCCCCTTGCGCTACCTTGCCCGTTTTGTCACGCCAAAGCAAACGAGGTCTGCCAAACTGTATCCGGCGGTCGCTTCGAACTCGTGCATGTCGCGCGAGTCAAAGCTGCTGCGAAATTGGACGAAGCACGAAAAAACAGAAAGAAATGATCTAGCAGTTAGATGGTACAGCCTACATTTACGCGATAAATCTTCCTAACCCTCTTAGACCGTTCGCAGTATTTCAATGTATTTCGTCGCGTAGCCTCAGCCACTTTGCCGTTGCCGCTGTTTACAACCCAAAACGTCAAATTTGAAAAGTGGTCAACATTGAACAGTATTCTTGTAATGGGACTTCGGTGAAGCCGTGAGGCTTTGCGCTGAAGGGTGCGGCATGGTTAGGACGATTCTGGTCGCGGATGACGATCCGCTGATTCGCAAGACGCTCTGCGAGTTTTTTGAATCTGAAGAAGGTCATGAAGTCTGTGCGGAAGCAAGGAACGGTCGGGAAGCGATTGACCTTGCGCTAAAGCACCGGCCGCACCTCATCATCCCCGATCTATCCATGCCGGTGATGAACGGTGTGGACGCCTCCAGAGAACTGAAAAGAATTATGCCCACCGTCCCGATAATTCTGTTCACTCTGTACGCCGACATTGAAAACGAGATACTCGCTGCCGATCTTCTCGTGGATAACGTAGTATCAAAGGGCGACGTTCGGAATCTCATGGGAAACATGAGATCCCTTATCCCAGTGTAGTTCACACCGCCTAACCGATCTTCCTGGCGATCTAACTAAACGGAATGTTGTGTTCGCCGAAGACCCAGCGTCGCCAGTCTCTCGGTAACTTATGCCGGTGACCCTGTCCCGCCCCGGTAGTCGGTCGGCCGTCAGCACGAGACAGTCGGAAGACCACGAAAACCAGCACTAGAGCCGCTGTGAAAAGCGCGCCAATCAGGATTGATGGATTCATCGAAGGCTCCTGCGAAATCGCAGTTCTGAGGACCAGCAAGCGGAACAGCAAAAACTACGATTGTTCCCACGCGGGATATTTGAGTTTTTCCCTCTGCAAACCGCGCAAACCGTTCAAAGCGTCCTGTTTAGCTTGCCGTTCAATATGTCCGTCCGAACGTGTCTGTAGTGCTTGCGTACGGGTAAGGATCGCCGTCTCGGCATCGAAAATTCTCGTGCCAAGCTTTTCAGGATCAAGCTCCAACAATGCTGCTAGATGGGCTTTTTGCCATTCAGAGTGTTCCTTGTCGCTCATGGCAGTCCCCTCGCTCCACTACGCAAAGCCTCACGACGCCACGTTTCGCCCCGATGATAGAATTCGGGCTAGGCGAATACTGTTCAATTTTGACCACTTTTGAAAAAGCACCGTGGACGCCTCCCAGAGACTCGATGACAGGCTGGGGCTTCAGACCGCTGTCCGTTTAGGATATAGAATCTCGGGACATGACAGAGATTCGTCTCGGAACGTCGGCATTCACGGCGGCAGGCTGGGAAGGAACTTTCTATCCGGCCAGCATGAAGCCGGCCGATTACCTCAGCTATTACGCATCGCGGTTCGAGACAGTTGAAGTGGATTCTACGTTCTACGCTATCGGCTTCGACGGTTACGGGATGGGCTAGGAAGACTCCGGATAATTTCGTCTTCGCATTGAAGGTTCCACAAACCATCACGCATGAAAAGGTGCTTGTGGATTACATGACGAGTTCAACGAGTTCGTACGCACCGCGGAATTGCTCGGACCTAGGCTCGGGCCAATGCTGTTCCAGTTCGGCTATTTTAACCGCGCGGTATTCACATCGAGAGCGCAGTTCATCACCCTGCAACCATTTCTAAGAAAACTGCCCACGGCGCACAAATTCGCAATCGAGATCCGCAACAAACACTGGCTGACTGCCGGATTCTTCAAGCTGCTACGCAAGCATAACGTTGCGCACGCACTGACGGATCAATCGTGGATGCCTGGTCCGAACGAGATATTTGCCAGAGTTGATCCCATTACCGCGGACTTAACTTTTTTCCACGCGCGATCGTCCTAGACTTACTGCGCTTACTTTCTGACTCCTCTTGCTTCGCTCGTCGTACCGGGGATGCTCGTGGATGTTGTGAATGTTGCCCCTGAACACCGAGTCACCACGCTAACTCCCTTCATCGTTGGGTTGGTGCTGGCGGCGATTGTCTGTTCCTAGCGAAGAGGCGCGCAGGGAGTTAGATGCTCCGAGAGCGTGTGGTTGTGACCCTATGGATAGGAGCTTGGGAATGAAGAAATGCGTCCGCGGCCTAATATCCTCTTTTCAGAAGAAGATAAGGAAACAGAAGGCACTCAACAACACTGGGTAGTGGGTCTTCTCTACTAAACACGGCCTCGGTGTGAAAATTGCGCAAAGAGTCGAGATAGTCTCGAAGTCTCAAGTGCCCACCAATCACCTCCAGAATGCCTGTGGGAACATCTGTTAGCAAACGGATCCACGACAAGCCCGGCTTTCCCCGAGACGGCTCTGGAGCCTTTCCGAGCTGGTCGAGGTACAACATGTAGGGAAAATCGACGCCAGCCGATGGCCCCAGCGTGTGGTAGCCCCAGGTGCGGGCGTTCACATCGAGCAGTTTATATTGTCCGTCCCTTGGGTCCAGCTTAAATTCAACTTCAACCAGCCCGTAATAGTCGATCGCTCGAAGGAAGCGTTCCGACAACGATTCCAAAACCGGTAGGTCGATGGTCTCGACATAAGTGCTCGCGCGACCAAATTCGCGCGGGTGTTGGCGTAACCGCTGGCTAACGATGCTTCCCACCGCTTTGCCATCCTTGAAGAATGCGCAGTATGCAAACTGATTCCTGCCGTCCCCAGGAATCAGACTTTGAACCAGGATGTGGCCCGGTCCCGTCACTTCACTGGCACGCACGAATAATTCCCGAAGCTCGGTTGGCGTGTTGGCGCGCCAGGCCTTGGCTTTCGTGGCGTACAAAAAGTTCTCCTTGACGCCGGGCTTCAGAGCTAACGGAAAAGGCGTAGTAATCTCGTCGACATCCGCTGGGGTGTCGGGAAACCAGGTTTCAGGAATTGGAATGTTTAATTCCCGAGCAAGCCAATACGTATTTCTCTTGTTCCACACCCATTTAATGGTGTCCCAGCGCGGAGTAGGGACGCGGAAAAATTCGGACAGCGCGGACCTTTGACGAGAGAGTGCCGTGACGAGCTCGTCGCGAGTAGGAAACAGGACCCATCCTTTCAAGTCCAATCGTTGGGCCAAATTCAGCAGGGTTTCGACCACCTTGTTTTCATTGCGCAGGTCCGGAACTCGAACTCCGTAGGTCGCGTAGCGCGAATATCGCGATATGGAGTGCTCGTCATCAAGGATGCAGATCGGAATGCCCTGCCGTCCCAGACTGCGCACAATTCCTAGGCCTTGGTAATCTCCACCCATAACAACTGCCCCTGGAACATCGTTCACTCTCCGCCTCAGTTTTCTTATTTGTTCGAAACTCCGCGAAGGGACAACTTTCATTCATACTCCTTGTTTTTTCACGGTGAACGTATTTGCGGTAACGTGACGGGTCAAGGACTGCGCGGCGTACCGCGCCCCAGAAACAAACTGCATCAGTGGACCAAAGCTCCATGCGGCTGGAGCACCAAGGATGTGTAAACCCGGCACGGAGGTTTCAAGTCCTTGTCGGAGGCAAGGATAGCCTTTGAACTGCCGTATGGACTGAACGAGCCCCGGGGAAAGAAAGCCGTATTTGGAAACGTCCACTCGGTATCCGGTTCCAAGTAAAACGTGATCTACGGTGGACTCGCTTCCATCGCTCAAGTGAACTCGCACCTGTCGGCCGACTGCGTCAACACCAACTACCAAACGTCCCAGGCAAATGGACACGCCGTGCAGTCGGTTAACCAACCAGCGCGCTCCAGCCGGGCGAACGGAGCGCTTCCTGAGTCTATCTTGCAGCGCTCGTGGCAAGTGCCTGAGCAAGTCGGGGCGGGCCATGAGCTGGCTAATGCCGGCAGGCCCCACGTCGGTAGGAGCATAGAGAATCGACTTGATGAATTCGCCCAAGCCATGGTGGAGGGTTCTTGAGAGCGATCCTTGGAGCCAATGTATCCTATTCGTCCGCGCAACCACCTTGGGTTCAGCACCAAGTTCATGCAGCAGTGCAGCGGACTCCAGCGCGCTTTGTCCACCCCCGACCACGAGCACCTTCTTGCCAGCAAATTTTCCGAGATCATGGTGTTCTGAAGTGTGAGATGCCAGTGAAGACGGGAACCCCTCGAACTCCGGTGGCCGCCAAGCGAACGAGCTGATGCCGGCCGCGACGACCACGCGTCGTGAAACGAATGCCTCACCGTCCGCAAGGGTAACTCCAAATCCGTTGGGAACTCGGTCGACTCGAGCAATCTTCCGCTGATCGAGATCCGGCACCGCCTGTTGTTGATACCATCGCCCGTACTGGACAAAGCGATCGAGCGGCACAGGCTGCGAAAGGTGATTGCCGCTCACCATTTGATATGCCTCGAGCGTGAACGCACCGTGGGGGTCCGCGATTTCTGTGGCAGTCCAATTGGAGCGTAGATACATGCCCGTCGGCATGCTGCGGTCCCAGAACGACATAGGTTCGCCGAATACCCGGACCTCGAGGCCTTTCACTTCCTTCAAGTGGGCGGCTGCCGCAAGCCCGTAGGGACCGGCACCCAGAATTACGATGTCACAATTTGGCATTGTCGCTGAAGCCGGAGGTTCGCTCTCGTTGATGCGGATCGTGGGCCATGATGGTTACGACTGTTTTCATCCTTTCCTTTTCTGCTTCGTCGGAGTAGGCTCCGGCGCTGCCACTCCAAAATGACGTGGGGCATACAAAACAGCAATGGTACTTTCTCTTATTAGTCAATAAATCGAAGTGCGAGCCCACGAGATCTTTACTCCATTCCGAGGCATCCAACCGGCACGTGTCGAGTTGCCGGACATTGATATATTTCAATTGCGGAATTGTGGTGAGGGCGCGATGAGATCGCTGGAGAAGTTGAGCATTTTCGTCCGAAGAAATCTGAATCGACGCACTTAGTCACGTAAGTGCAGAAAGTGGCAAGGCGATTTCGGATCAGAATCGCACGGAGCAGCGTTCGAACCCCAAAGGGATATCGCAAATTGCTGCTCACGACCAGCTTTAAGACACCTATTCCCCCTTCGAGCCGATCATCCAGCGGTGTCCTCCGACCGCAATACAGGTGAATATGCAGTCTACTGTCAAGACACCACAAATCGACCCTTGCTCGTGTTCCTGATGGTTTGCTCGCCATTCGCACAGAACCATGCCTCATGAGTCTCCTTTCTTAAGCCCTTTTCGATGCATTTTGGTTATCCAAAAGGCGTTCCCTCGTGATGGCCGTTTTCGGCGTGGAGCCTGTCAATCTAGCGAAGGGAATTCGCGTACTTGGGTCAATTTATGACCCGGCTTGTCGTCGAGCTGTCGCAGTACGGAGAGGCTGACTGCTCGTGGCACCCTTCCGTGGTCGGTAGGGAAAATTGAGTGGCACCTATGTCGCTCCCTGGGGGCTTAGTCCTCTCCCCAATCGTCGTGCCGCACCACACGGTTTCCAAGACTGCAACAGCATTGGTACGAAAGTACTATAGGTCGATCTTTTTGGTCGGGAACAAGATCTCTAAATCGTATTTTGTCGAGGCGCTCCAATCGGGGGAACGTCTTCTGCGAGTAACGGCCATGTCGGCAACAAGCAAACAGCCGGTGAATGCGCTGGATCGATCCACACAAGATTCAGCAACACGATCAAGCGTCCAATCAGCGGAAACCTTTGCATCGCAGACTCGCGCTGTGTCTGCCGAGGTCCCAATCGGCGTACTTGAAGTTCCTGTTGAGGTCTGGGGATCCCGACCCGTTGTATCCATTTCGGGCCAGCCGGCACGGATTGATGTATTTGCAGAGGAAACATGCACCGTCATCGTCTTTCCACACGGCGCAGTGATCCGATTATCGGCCGCTGTTGCTCCAGGCCAAATGATGATGGTTACGAATCGCAAATCCCATCAGGTCGTACCTTGTCGCGTCGTCAACGTCAGAAATTATCCGAACGTGAGAGGTTATGCCGAAATCGAGTTCTTTCAGTCTGTGAACGGTTTTTGGGGGAGTTACACTCCGCACGGTACGTTGAATTTAACGGCACGAATCCCGTCGGCAGCACAGGAGAAACTACTGAAGCCCGGCCCTGACGCCCCGAGGCCACCATCGACCCAGGCTCGGATTCTGACCCCATCTGCTACTTCTCTCAAACCACCTGCAGTAGCGTCGACGCCTACTGAGGATTCTTTGAGCAGCAGTTTCCCGAAGGAAGCGATCTCTGTTTTTGCAAACGCTGCCACTGCTTCGCCGGCTCCTCCCCCGATTGTCCGGAACAAAGTTGAGTCAATCGAAAGTCGTGCAATCCAGACTCCTTTCGTTGAGAAGCCAGTGGAGCGCGCGGCCATGGCTGCAACCGCCTCTGAATCGCGATTTGATGCGACGAAGCGGAACGTTTCTGAGCCGAATCCTCTTGTTTCTCTTGTTATCGCGAATTCAAGCAAGCTCGCCGTGCCATCGACACAGGAGCATCAGCGGGACGAGTGCGCAAGAGAGCCGTCTGCGCGTTCTTGGAATCGGGGGTTGTGGGGCTTATTGCTGGGACAAGTAATCACTCGAGCTGCGACGGACCGGACGCACTCCCCGAGACGCAGGATGGTTTTCGTGTGTGTCATTGTGACCAGTCTCTTCATGATGGGCGCAGCCGCAATTTTTCTTCCACATCATGGCACGGCGCAGTCTGCCGCAACCACTCAGACAAAGCCTACGCCCGTAGCGTCCACGGTTTCGTCAATAGCGAATACCACGCAGAGCTTGCAACCCGAAAGCAATTCCAGTTCGGTCGTGCCCCAGCTGCCCATCATCGCGGAGACAGATAGCTTTCCAGGTACCCATGGTCGGGAGGTGGCTCATTACGCCCGCATTTCTCAGCCGGCGGTAAGAATGCCAGGCTTGGAACGGAAAATTCCGAACGCAACGCTTCTCGCCCCACCCTTGGTTGCACGTCGCTCGGCCGCAGCGATTGGTCGAAACGTGCCACCCGATCTGACTGGAGTCGATTCGAATATGGGCGCAACTGCAATCCAAGGGGTTCTTGCGGCCTCCCCGGTTCCGGGCACCCGGATGAAAGAGCCGCAGCTCATTTCTAGATCTGTGCCAATCTATCCGGTTATCGCTAAACAAAATGGTATTGAAGGTCAAGTTACCATCGATGCGGTGATCGACACAACTGGGAAACTAACAAGCATGAAGGTGGTTTCGGGTGCGCTGCTGCTGCAACAAGCCGCGCTCGATTCGCTACGCAACTGGAAATATGAGCCCGGTTACCTCGACGATAAACCCGTTCCAGTCAGAACGTCGATTACGGTCAAGTTTCGTCTACGTTAGGGCAGACACGCAGCGAATACCTAGTGCGTTGTTCATTCCTAATTCGCCAAACAATCTGCAAATCGATGCGTACTCGGTGTTTCGGGTACTCTGCTCAAGACTTCAGGCGACATCCACAAAGCCAGCGATTTCTTGGTGTGTCATCAGACAAAACAGCTCTTCCACGTAAGGAAACAAACGACGACTCGCCAGCGGTTCCGGTACAATCCGGGTTTGGAGATCAGTCCGCTCAGAACGAATCCATTCAAACCAGAAATCGTCCGTAACTTCTGAAATTGGAGGTCAGCCATGACTGAAAAGATCGATTCGACCGCAGTGGGCTATTTCCTCGCAGGATTGGCTA
Source organism: Terriglobales bacterium (assembly GCA_035483835.1). Lineage (GTDB taxonomy): Bacteria > Acidobacteriota > Terriglobia > Terriglobales > Acidobacteriaceae > JABDBE01. The sequence continues at coordinate 21,162 of DATHPO010000088.1, read as the reverse complement.
TCGGATCGCTGATTGGTATCGTCTTCGCGCCGAAATCGGGTGAAGGAACTCGCGATTACCTATCGAAGAAGGTAAAGGAAGGGAGCAAGCACGCTCGGAAGAAGACGCGGGAACTAAGGGAGCGCGCTGACGACTTGATTGAGCGCGGGAAGGAATTGGTCAACGAGAAGAAAGAACAAATTGCAGCGGAATTGGACGAGGCCAGCAAAGCCGACCTGCCGGAGAGAGCGAAAGCGAAAGGCGTCTAGACGGAGATCCGCGGTCGCTTCTGGGCGAATCGTCACAGCGCTGGTGGTTTTAGTGGGAATGATCATTCGATGAATGTGTAGTCGCCCCTCAGCCCATGAGACTTCCGCATGATCTGGACGCATGGCTTCTGCCACTGGTACAAGAAAGTTGGTCAGTTCACATACACCGAGCTTGAATCCGTATTCTGGATACAGGTCCCTGCGATGCGACGTGTGGCCTCACTGTTAGTAATAAGAAATGCCTTCTGACACTGGTGGCGACGAAAAAACTGTCATATCGCCTTCGTGTAACTTCCAGAAGGCTTTTCGTGCATCGTTTCTCGCAGAGACTTTCAAAGCTGCTCAGCTATACCTGGCGTAAAACAGGAGAACTCCATATGGCAACGAAACAGGATCTCGCGAGAAGTGCATGGCCAGTGCTTGTCACGTTTGCACGGGCACGCTCTTACCGGAAATCAAGTGAAATCGGGGCAAAACCGGTTGTACAGTAACTTATCAGGCGGTGAAAGATCAGCTACCGTTGTTTTCAAAGCAGAAAAATATTCGCTACGAGACTGACTAGGAGAATGATCCCAAGCAAGAGAATCACCCCAGCCATCTGAAAATTAGGGTTACCGAACACACCCTCTGTCTTTCCCATCCGCTTCAATATCCTGGAATACTGAACGATCATAAAAAATAACGGGATCGTTCCTGCCGCCAGCATGAGGAGTCCGAAATTTCTCGGCGTCTGAGTCCGCATGAGCTTCACGGAGGCATGCTCCTGCAAGTACCTTAGAATAGTGAATATCGTGAACCCAAAGCCGATGAATGACATCGATGTGCGCACCCCGGCTAGCATCGTTCGGTCTGCTGCTAGAACTGTCCTTTGCACAGCAAGCTTGTCGGCCAGTTTCAGTTCTTGCCCGATTATGAGTTCTTGTTGGCTTCCTACCGCAGTTTTTTCTTGATCTGGCATTTTGCTCCTTCGTCGTCTTCATCGTCTGCGACAGTCCCGGTCTCAACGGTCGTCGCCTCCGGCGGCTTCAATCGCAGGAACCCTCGTCTACAAACTGGCCACTCGCGGCCATTGCCCCGAGTGAGTGACCGCAAGCCACGAAGCGCTGGTTCAAATCGTCATTCTGGAGAGCGTCCGGGGAAATGTAATTCATGTTGGCGCGCGCGGCGGCGTATTTGTCGGTCAATTTCACCATGTTCTGAAATTCATTGCTCAATAACTGATAGGCGCTGCGATCCGAGTCAGTCGCAACCGCGATTGAGGTCAAACGGAGATTGGTAGTCGCTTGAACGCGATACGGCGCAAGAGCACCAGTCGTGACCGGGTATCCGTTTTGAATCGCGCTCGTAAGAGCTGTGTGCCATTCCCGAAGCGTCGCCGCTGTTTCTATGCCCGCATTCAAGAACCCTTTTGAAAATCCCGGATTCGACGCTGGAGCGGCCGAGGGCGCTGGCTTCGCAGCCGTAGTTGGAAGTGCGGTGGTTGCGGAGCCGAGAGGCACGCTAAATGCGATTTGGCTCCCAGCAGAGCTGAGTGAACCATTTACCGCGCTGGCCAACGATTCCAAGTCAACGTAGGAGCGGCCATTCACTTGGATCACAGGTACCTGTGTGGACTGGCCATTGATGATGAGAGTGCGGCTCTGGTTCACGTTCTGGGACAACCCGATCTCAGGCACAACGAGGAATAGTGTCGCTAGCAGGCACGCAAGTGATCTTATTCTTCTCATAAGTCCGCTCCTGGAATTTGCCAAGTCAGGCGAATGATGAACGGTGGTTCGACAGCGGCTGGAAGGTGGGGTCTGTAGCCTTCCAGCCGCTGCTGCGATGAGCGCAGGCATGCGATCCCAGCCCATCTGACCCAGGAGCAGGCCCGGGGTCTTGCATTCACGCGGCACGCCGGCCTGTCGAAACCAAGCCCGTTGCATGAAGCCAATGCGCGTACGCCGCGTGAGCGGTTACTTTTGACCCGGTTGAGCTGACTTGGCTACTTCCCCTGCGGGTCGAATCGTCAACGAACCATCCAGCATTGATAGCAAGGGTTTAGCGTGTCGGGGAATTGTCACAATTAACAGGTCCAGTAATACCAGCGTCATCTGGTGCGGGCCTTCAATTCGCACACTAAGTCCTTCCATGAGAAGGGCGGATAATTGGATTTAACTAGTGAGGTAGAATGAGGCAGATCTGCGAAACGAGGAGGACCGATGCTCGTCGCGCGCTCAAGTTCGGCTGTGATTCTGGCGTTCTTTTGCGTTTGTTCGCAGGCGCAGGAACAAGCGCAGAAAATAACCGTCACGGGCACGCTCAACCGCGCGATGGCCATCGGAGGGGAATCAACGGGCTGGGCTATTCAGTTGGATTTCGAAATTACGATCGAAGGCAAGCAGGTCAGTTCTATCGAGGTTGATTATCCCAAAACCGCGAAATTGGAAAAGCTGAACAGCAAGCGTGTCACGGCGACAGGGACCATCTCCCACCGGCAAGGAGTGGAGACGGGCGAGCGAGCCGTGCTCATCGTTTCCTCAATAAAAGAAACAACGGCCAAAACCCAGCCGGGACCCGCGAGCACCGATACCTTCAACCTCGTCGGTAGCGAATGGCTACTGGAGGACCTTGGCGGCGGTGGAGTGATTGATGGCGTTCAAGCGACGCTCGCTTTCTCGGAAGCCGGGAAGGTAGCGGGTAACGGCTCATGCAATCATTTCTTTGGTTCAGCCGAGATCAGCGGACACGCCATCAAACTCGGTCCTTTGGCTTCGTCTCGAATGGCTTGCCCGGAAGCGGTAATGAATCAAGAAGGAAAATACGTGGATGCACTGCAGAAAGTCGAGCGTTTTGAGTGGAAAGATCCTTATTTGCTTATTTTTTGCAAAGATTTCGACAAGCCACTGCGCTTTACGCGGATGGAAACGCCGAAACCCCCTGCGCACTGACTAATCCCGGCAAAATCCTTCACCAACAGGCCTTTGGAGAGTTTGCTCAAATTGACGTCAGATTGCGGCTTGGGACGTTCCGCGACCAAATCCACGTTACAGTCGGAACAATGGGTAAAACCTGGGCGGTATTCGGATTTGCACTCCGGACAAAACATATAAGTTCGCTAGTGCCTCACCGGAGGCGCGTTTTCACAAAAGCATGAACTTGGGCATGGTCCTCTGTAACGTTGATAAAGGCGTCCATATGGATTCAAGTTTCCGAGTTCGCGACTCACCGGGACTTGGCAATCAATGCATGGCGTCGAGCTGTGCGAACTGCTGGCGCCCGACGCCGATTGAAGCCCAGTAGTAGCCAGCGAACGTAATCACACTGTGATTCGCCGGCACGAACCGGATTGGTCTTCCGCCACTCTGTTATGGCAGAACGGTCACTTTTCCCACCATTCCCAGATTGTCATGCAAAACGCACTTGTAATTGTACGTCCCGGCCTGCGTGAAGGTGACGCGAAAGCGCGTGGGATTGGCTGCCAGCGTATTCGAAGGCACTCCGAACTCATCCTCCAACGCCTGTTCAATGAACCCCGAATGCACGTTTTCGCCAGGCGCAGTGATGACGGCGTGCAGCGCACCGTCCGAATCCACGGTTACGTTCGAGGAAGGCGGAAACTGCTCATTAGGCGGAGGCTCGGTACCGAACGTGATTGTATGCGGCTCATCCGGGTCATGATTGCTCCACTCGACGGTATCACCCGCGTGAATCTCAATCGTGCCCTTCAGGAAACGCACTATGGCCAGTTGCTGATAGCCGCCGGGGGTCGATGTAGTCTCTCCGACGCCGGCGGTCACAAGCTTCTTGTGCGGAATGACTTGAACCGAAAATCCGTCGTCTTCGTCATGACCACCGTCCATGTCCATCCGCATTTTTTGGTCGGTGTCGGAGAGCAGGGACTTTAGCTCCGCGGCGGCCTGGTTGTTATAGAAGTCCTGGTTATGCGGGAGAGCCTCTGACGCACTCAGAACGTGAATGGCTCCGGTCATCGTATTGTGCACCAGGCAGTCGAACTTGTAGTTACCGGCTTTTGGAAACGTGATAGTAAAGGTTTGTCCTTTCACCATCGGTGGGGTGGTCACGCACGTGCCGCCGTTGAAGGAGGCGCCACTGGATGCAAATCCAGGGCATCCGGCCCCGGGTCCCTGGAAGGACGGGTATACCTGTCCAGGCGTGAGAAAAGTCAAAGTGTGAATTTCGTCGCTCGCGAATGTCCAGGTGATGCTATCACCGGCGTGAATCCAAATTTCATTCGGAAGAAACGCGAGAGCTTGCTTTGCCATATCGTCGCTCTGACCGCCGACAGTGGCATGCCAGGATTGCTGGGACTGGAGGGTTCGCGGGACACTGAAAAACATCAGAATGAGCAACACGAGGAAAACCTGTGAAAACCGAATCGAATTGAAGACTTTCATGAACACACCTCCGAGCAAATGATTGAGATATCCGAACGTGAGCTTTGCCGTTGGGCAAAATTGTCACTTTCGAGTCCTCGTGTCAAGTTCATATCCTCTGCACACTCGGCTCCAGCGACCGGGGCATCTAAGTGTCGGTGCTCGACCTCAAGTTGAATGCAAATATCTGCCAAAGTTCACCTATCTAAAACGAACCATCTCACGAGCCTCACTGCAGCTTCGCGTATTCAGACTTCGCCGCAACGAGAATGGGAATGTCGGGGACGGCGAGTGTCATAAAAGTGTCATAGTTCCATGCTCAGAACGGGTACAAACTGATCAGAACTAATCAAGACGCAGATTTCGCAAGAGGTTGACAAGATAGATATAATCAGAAATTTTCAGAACCAATCAAAACAGGGCACTGTTTTCTTAAACCGTTTGTCGGGAGTTCGACTCTCCCCAGGCCCACCACTCTTACCCATTCAGTTTCATCAATTTGACTCGCTCCGTTCAAACTTCAGGCATGCCCTAAAACGGTGCAGTGTCATAAAAGTGTCATACTTTCTTGCGCACGGCATCCCGCAGCTTCCTTCGAATCGGCGATCGCTGTCGAAATATTCAAGAGTGACACCCACACGCCTCTTGCTGACTCGCGCTTCCGATACAACACTAAGACTTCCAGGGACTGAGACGAAGATTCCGAGTAACTAGAACCAGCATGCCTCAGCTATTGCAACCTCGCGTATTCGGATTTGGCGGCGATGAGGATGGGGATGTCGGGGTCGGCGTCTTTCCAGAGCGCGAGAAAATCTTTGTAAGCGGCGAGTGCTCGGACGCGGGCGGCGCCGGAATCTGCGCCTTGCGAAGTCTTCGCTTGCAGGGCATTGGCACGAGCCACTCCCAGATGCGCCAGCACTCCCGTCCAGCAGTTCCACACGATGCCACTGTGATCGAGAATTTTCTGAAACTCAGCGGCGGCTGGTTTCCCTTGCCCCGCCGCAAGATACGCTTTACCACGAATGTAGGTTGGATAGAGGCAGGAAATATTGTTGACAAACGTGATTTGTCCCAACTCGATGGGAACAGCAGTCTGAACACTTTCAATGGCCATCGACGGATTCTTTCTGTTCAGTGCAACTTGCGCTCGAATCGCAGACAGCCAGAGCGATTGCACTTGGGTGTCCAGGGGATAGCGTCTATCCAGATCCTTAGACATGGATTCGGCGCGAACCGTATTCCCCGCCATCGCGTACGCCAAAGCCGCCTCGACGCCGACGCTCTGGCTGGCGGGAGCGAGTTTCAAGCCGTCTACAACCGCCTCCTTCGCCTCCCGCGCATTGCCAAAGGCGGCTTCGCGCAAGGCGGCATTCTCGATCCAAATGGCTCCGCTTTCCTTACTGTCCGAATTGACGGCTGACTCGACGGACTGCTTGGTGAGGAACCGTGCCTTGCGGAGATGGCCTGAATATGCTTCGGTATCGGAAGCGAGCGACTGTCCAAGAAATTCGGAGTCGGGCTGACCCGCAAACCACGCCTGCTGCTGCGACAAGGCGGAGGAATCCAAAGCGAGGAAGGCCAGAGCATAGAGACCATTGTGGAACACAAAATAATCCATCTTACGCGCCTGGGTCTGCAGGATTATCTGGCGCGCCAGGTCGAATTGCTGCAATGCAAGCAGACTGTTGGCGATGTTTCCGTATGGCGCCACTAAATCAGGGCTGAAGCGGGAGCACTGGCGAGAGGCTTCAATGGACTTCTCGTACTGGGCCATCTGCATGTAGACGGTGGCCAGGTTGCCATAAGCGGCAGCATCCCGTGGATAGCTCTCAATCAGCTGCTGGTAGCTCTGTGCTGCTTTGTTCAGGTCGCCGGTTACCGCGGAATAGTAGTCGGAGACGATCATCTGGCGTTCTCGCCCTCCGGCGTGCTCTCGCAACTCGAATGCTTTGCTGTAATACTCGCGGGCCCGCTCCAATTCACCCATGTTGTAGTAAGCAATAGCGACTGCTCGATACCCCATGGCAAAGTTCGAATCGAGTTGGATGGACCGTTCCACGTAAGGCAGGGCTGCAACCGAACCTTTCTGACGCTCGACTTTTCCGCCAAGACTGTAGGCTTTCAGCGCTTCCAGCGACGAAGTGGTAGCTTCGATGAGTGGCACATCGAATTTCTGCACGCTAGCCAGCGACTCGCCCAGTTCGCCACGCATCTTCGCCGCTCCCTGCCCCAGAGCATCCAACACCTTCTCTTTGGCGGCAGCCGTGACCTGCTCCTGCGCTAGCGAGTCGCCACTCTGGCAATTCACCGCCTTCAACCCCAGCACGTATTGGCTGCCCAGATTAGTAATCGATCCTGCCATATAGGCCCTGCTGCCCACCCTCTCGCACAACTCGCGGGCCACGTCGGGCGTAAGTTTCGTGTCAGCCGGACGGGACATCAGCTTCAAGGTCGCCGCGATCTTGTTTTCGGAAAGCACATTCAGAAACGGCGACTGGTTCAATGCAACGGTGAGCGCCTGCCTGAGCGTGTCGTCAAAAACTGGGTCGCCCGTGCTGTTGGCGAAATCAGCGAGAACGATGGTGTCCCTGTCCGTCAGCGCATGCGCTCTGCGTGCAAAATAAAGCCACCCGCTAACAGCCAGACCGATGACCAGTACGGCAACACCTGTAATGGCGACCCATCTGAAACAGTGAGCTTGTGTCGCAACAACCGAAGCAGAAGAAGCCCGCGCTACGAGAGTTGCAACTGTTCTAGAAGTTGCCGGGACGGAGGCTGTCGTCCCTGGCTCGGAACTCGCCACCGCCGTGCGTCCTGTTTCTGTGTCGCGCTTCAGCCGCTGCAGTTCGGCACGCATCTCATTGGCGTGCTGATAACGCAGATTGCGGTCTTTCTCTAAAGCTCTGTTGATAACATCTTCGAATTTTGGAGGGGTGGCGGGATTCAATCGCAGAGGCGGCACAGGAGTGCGATTGAGAATCGCCTCCGTGATGACCGCGGAACTTTCGCCGCGAAACGGTGACGCGCCTGTCGCCATCTCGTAGAGCACCACGCCAAAAGAGAACAAGTCCGTACGCGCATCCAAATCTCTGGCACGCAATTGTTCGGGAGACATGTAAGCCACCGTTCCAATGGCGGTGCCTGGACTGGTAAGATTTTCTTCGCCGATTGCGGCCGTCGCATTCGTCGCAAGCGTGGCTTCCGAAGCTTCTCCTTTCGGCGTCAACTTGGCCAAACCAAAATCGAGAATCTTGGCGTGGCCGCGCTTGGTCACGAAAATGTTGGCGGATTTGATATCGCGGTGAATGATGCCTTCTGCGTGAGCAGCGTCCAGCCCTTCCGCAATCTGGATGGCAATATCCAAAGCTCTTTCGATTTCCATCGGGCGACCACCGATGCGGTGCTTCAGCGTCATGCCGTCCATGAACTCCATCACGATGAAAGCGTGGCCGTTTTCTTCGTCAATCTCGTAGATCGTACAGATGTTCGGATGATTGAGGGCAGACGCGGCCTGTGCTTCGCGCTGAAAACGTTCGAGGGCTTGATGGTCCCGAGCGAGGTCGTCCGGCAGAAACTTAAGGGCTACAAAACGGTGGAGCTTAATGTCTTCGGCCTTATAGACCACACCCATACCTCCGCCACCGAGTTTTTCGATAATGCGGTAGTGCGAGATAGTCTGACCGATGAGCGAGTCGGTACCTGGCATGACGCGGCACATGTTAGGTTGAGGGCGCGAAGCAAGTCAACGAAGTCAGATATAAACCTTGAGTCCTGACTAACGCGGTGACCCGAGAAGTGAAGTGCTACTTCAAACGTTCCGTTACTCGACGTAGTCCAGTGGAGTCAGTTGCGCCGCAGGACAATAACTCGGCTTAATTGACGACCTGCGGGTGTGCGGCGCTGCTGCTAGTGTAATTGCTGTTGCCGGAATACGCCGCTTTAACAGTGTCTGTTCCTTTGGGCAAGATGGTCGTAGTGCATGCCGCCGTGCGCGACGCGCTCAGCGGCACCGCCGAGCACCCGGTGAGGTTTGTACCAGTGGAGGTGAACGCCACCGTGCCTGTTGGTAGCGGCGGACCCACTGGAGCGACCGTCGCTGTAAAGGTTACCGGCTGGCCCAGCGTGGATGGATTCTTGCTCGAAACCACGGTCGTGGTCGAGGCTGATTTGTTCACGGTGATGGGGGTAGTTCCGCTGGAGGGCGCGTCATCGGCGCCGTCTCCGCTGAAACAGGCAACCGCATGTTTGATTCCTACCCCGCCGAGTTGAGTTCCCTTAACGTTTCCCAACGTTGCGTTAGAGTGGCCGGTTGATGGTTTCAATGGAGACGTGCCCAGTGTCGTGCCGCCGCACGAGGTTCCGACATAGAAGGTCACAGTCCCGAGAGGCGGTGCCAAGCTGCCCCGACCAGTCGCAGTTACGGTCGCCGTAAGTGTGGTTGAACCTGGAACTGGAATTGACGCCGGATTAGCGGTTAGTGTTGTGCTGCTCGCAAATGCGGTCGCGACTGTCTTCCAACCATGCACAAGGTTAGCAATGTTGACGCTGCCGAGGCCGGTCGCCCCGCTGAAGCCCGCGCTCTGCGGAAAAGCGGGTTCAAACACTGTGGGAGAAACGGAGAGCAACCCGATCAGGTCACCAGCCACCGCAAAGCAGTGGGTCGTTCCAGTTAGGCAAGGTTGAACGTTATCGTCGATAATGCAGTTCGTATTATTCCCGCCGACGCAAGTGCTCTGGCCTAGCACCGGTGTCCGGTACACGTCGTGGAAAATACAATTGGGAGCAATCGAACTGTAGGTGCTGATGGCGAGATGGTTCGATTCACACGTGTACACACTGGGTTTGGTGTTTAAAGTGTTTTCCACGCTGGTCGTGCCATACTCGTTCCTGGCAAGGGCGTAGAATGTGTAGTTCGCCTGTCCCTGGCGCGTCGGCTGGCCAGGATTGCCCGATGGGTTCGCCTGGTTGATGAGGCCGATGATCCCAGTGAGCATCGGAGCAACAAAAGAAGTCCCTCCGCCCGCCATCGCGAGCGCGTCCGCCCCGACTGCATAGTTGCAAGGAAAGCCCTCGCCGGAGTCACAAAAGACCAGCACGTGATTCCAGAATGTTCCATCTGAGGCGAACAAGGATAGATCGGGAAGATTTCGGAAAGCCAAAGAGGTGAAATTCCCGCTCAGTCCAACGCCGTACACGCCTTGCCAGGTGGGCAGCGAGTAGATCGTGCTGATGCCGCCACCACCGCCGTCAAGCGTCACGCCTATTCCGCTGATGTTACATACCTGTTCCGCGGATTCATGTAAGGATTCCGCCACGACGAGACTGCCGCATGTGTTATTCCACGACATTTCTGGGATGTAGGAAAGTGCCGAGCCATAGGGCGAAGTGTCGTTTTTGTTCCAATACGGAGTGGGAAGCGTCCCGCCATTCGAATAGACATCGGAGAAATCAGTCCCCCCTGCAGAAACGTCGTAAGGCGTCGAGGCTATTCCATTCACGGAGATCCCGGTCTGCCCGATGCCGGATGTATCTCCGCGATCACAGGTATCATCCCCGGTATCGCCGGCGGAGACGACAACCGTCTGTCCTTCCGCGACCGCTTGTTGCCAAAGGGTCTTGTAATAAGCGTTCGTCTGAAAACCTTGCGGGTTGGGGGTTACCAACTGTGCCTCGCAAACTCCATAGCTCACGCTAATTGCCGAAACCGAACTAGCCAAACTGTTGACGACGTAGGTCCCCGCAAGATCAACTCCGGAGGTCGTTGAAGTATCAGCGCAAGCGACGAAGTCAATGATTGCGGCCGGCGCTGCGGTCCCGACCCATTCCACATCCAGGGAAGCTTCGCCGGCCGGACCACTCACAATGCCAGGATCCTTGCAGTAACCGCTGATACCGAACATCCAGTTGACGCCTCCATGGGTGTTGTTAGGCGTGGACGGATACGTGGGCAGTCCGAATTGAGACCGAAAGGTAGCTACGTCCGCCTTGTTGATGTCGGTGGGCTCGATCACCGCCAGTATCTGTCCCGCGCCGTTGATCGGCGTCGATGCCTTGAGCAGGGGATTTTCATTGTAGATCGTGTAAAAATCCTGCGGCCCGACTGCCAAAAACTCGGTTCCATTGTCGTTGAAGGTGAGCATGGATTTGGTGTCGCCACCCGACTCACGAGAATTCTTAGGACCCTCCCCCTGCACAGGCTGCCATGAGCCGGTTTTAGCGTCCCGGCGGATTGGACCGACGACTCGCACCGTCGGCTGCGGAAAGAAGTCGTGAAGCGAGCGAATACCTGCAATCACGGGTGCGAGTGCCAGCGGCACCATAGGCGAAGTCATGTTGGCAATGTGTTGCTTCCCATTCACATTTAGCATGTGAATCTCAGCATGAAACGCCTCGCGCACTTGCGCTGCAGTTCCGCTGAATATGATCGACATCTTGCCTGCCGGGACCGATTCGACCCTAAACCCGTGCCTTTCGAGCCATGCGCTTACGGTGGCGATGTCCGCGTCCGCGATCCCATAACAGGCGCCAAATTGTTCCGCACTGAGCCATTGCTGAAACCGCGGTGAGCGGTGATTGTGCATCTCGTCGATGTGCGCGGTCAGTGCCAGCTCCTGTTCGGGGCTGCGCTGTAACACCATGATGAGGTTCTCCATCGGCAGGTTGTCATCCACACTACCGAGGTCGAATTCTGCTCGGGCGAGCGGGTGCACGCCGCCCTTGAGCTGCGTGTGTACATCGTCATTCACGTATTGGGTGAGTCGGGGAACCGACAAGGACGAGCAATCATCCGGCCCGCCGTTCGCGGAAGCGGGAATGCTAAACATCACGACGGAGAGGAGAAGGGCGGCCAGTCCCATCCACGGCCAATTCGAGGCGCTTTGCATGGTGATTCCTCATTTCTCAACCCTGCGATTCAATCCCCGCAGGGACTTTGCCCTGCAGTTGAAACAGCTGGTTAGATTGATTTCTGCCTAGTGAACGGTTGTTTGTTGATTGCAGCGACTCTCGATGTTCGGCACTGTAAGGCTACCCGGAACTAAATTCAAGCGACTTCTACGGTCCGGACCCCTTCTGCTCAATGCACGACGGATTCAGACGGTCCTTCAGCAACGTATAGCGCCTGAATGATTTCGCCGTGCCCGATCAGTCGGGAGTTGACTGGATTCCGTTGACGTCCGACTTGGTCGTCGTTTACGCTCCTCGAATGCCAGGTACCAGAGATTATCAGCCTTGGCGTCGTTACAAAGATGCAATGACCGCGAGCGCAAAATTGTCGCGAGATGACGGCGACAAAGTTCTGCGACTATTGGATGATGCGATTGCACTGGCTATCAACGAGCACGAGAATCGGTGGATAGTCGCCCTCAACCATCATGCCGCCGTAATCTCAAGCTTCCTCGGCAAAACAGAACTGGTGAAACACTATTATCGACTCCACACATGTAGCCGTCCGGGCCACCACTGGTTCCCCTGTTTTTTCCCTGCTGGGAATGTCTAGCTTGAAGCGGTTCTGAAGTGGGTGCGTTAAACTTTTGAGTTCAGCGCTTTATCCGGACCCCGCCCCGCACCCCCGAAGTCGGAGTGATTGCGGGAATGTCCCAGCTGGTTCCCTCGCATCGCCTGAGCCTTCGTGAATTCTGCGGGAACTGAGGGTCGCGCGATGAGTCTTTGGACTTGCTAAGGGAACGGTGAAAAACCGATGGAGGCGAGGCAAGATCAGCGTAGTAAAACTGTAGTAGTTATCGGTTCATGACGGTACAAATCTGGGATGAACAGATCAAGTCGGGATCGTTGTAACTGCTAGCGGAATATAGAAGAGTCCAAAATTTTCAAAACCGGTCAGAATAGCCCACTGTTTTCCTAAACCGCAGAACCCCCAGGCTAGCGAACCATAAAACTTGCTTTCCCTTAGGAGATTCAATGGCTTGGCGAGCTTTCGCTGTCGCGGCCCGCCGATACTGAGCGCTTGACTGTAGTAAAAATGTAGTAACCTAGGGGAATCGGGGCTGTAGCTCAGATGGATAGAGCAGCAGTTTCCTAAACTGCTTGTCGGGAGTTCGACTCTCCCCAGCCCCACCATTTCTTTGAGCCGTTTCCCATCGCCGAAGCGGATCGTTCAACGCTCCCACCTGTTTGTTGTCTAATCACCGGTTTCGGTTCGGGGCTCGTCTCGTTCTGAGATAGGTGGTGATAAGCCCCTTATCACAAGTAACCCCGTAACTTGCGATAACGCCTATTGAACGCAAGTCTTCCCCCTGGTCACACCTTCCTTGCCACTATCTTGATCGCTATGGCAGCGGGGCGGGCGTTCCATCCGACCACTTGCCCACGGGAACGATGAACAAGGTGTACGGCTGTGGGGGGCCGTGTTCTCCAACGAAGACGGGGGAATTCGGGAGATCAGCGCCCCAATTCTTGCCATCCATAAGTGGGGTGTAAAACATCAGATGGGCCAAATTATGGTCGTGATCGTCGGTCAGGTAAGCTGCTTTCGACATCATGTAGCACATGGCGCCGGGTTCCACATCGGGTAGCTCTTTCTTGGCGTCGGCCGCCTTCATCCAATCGACGATTTGAGCTTTGGATTGTCCGGCCAAGGCTAGTTCTGTCCGCTTGTAATCAAACGGCAGGATCGAGTGCGCGGCTTGCGGATTGTAGCAGAGTGGGCTGCGAATTTTCGGGTTCCAAAACCCCGCACTTTCAAACGGCGACATCCACGCCCGTTCCACCAAGCACACGAAACCGTTCTTGCCTTCGACAGCGGTTTCGTAGCCGTGCCGGCCAAGAACGAGAATCTTCGCGTCGCGGGAGATGGACTCCGGAGCCGCACTTCGCGCCAGAGCAATCTCCGCATTGCGGTCCGTTATCAGGTACTGATCGAGCGGCGCCATGCTGGGATACAGTGCTTCGCGATCTTGCGCCTGCATCTGGCATGGCGCTTCACAGGTGAGAGTCAGGGAGAAGATCAGAGAAGCAACAGCCGTGAATCTTGGGTTCATATGTCCCCTTCCGGAGCGGCCGTGCCCGATCCTCGTGATTGTCCCAAATGGCGAGATCAGATCTGCTACCTTTGACTGGCAGGACCCAAGAAAGGTTAGCGCGGATGCATCCTCGATTCGTCGGGGTGGTTACTGTGATAAATCGCGTGGGTGTTGAAAAAGTCGGTTCTTCTGAAAAAAGTGAAATCGAGTGATGGAAAATGCCTAGACGACTGGGGAAAATCGTTGCTCGCCGAGATCCGGAAGGAAACGGCAGAGCTATGGCCGTATGCACACCCTCCGGGGACCTTTGCCCGGAACGTTCAATACACTTTGCAAAGCCGTGTTACGTTCCTGGAACGAGCCGAGGGTCACATCAACGCCGTGCGAGAACGCCTTGCCAAACTGCAACACATACGTCGCCTCGTACTTCGCCGGCAGCAGCAGGCGATCACTGAAGTAACTTTTCACGCCACGCGGGTCGAAGCTAGCATACAAACCGCCATTGTTCACCTGCGTGAGAATCAAAATCGCCTCCTCGTCGCAGAATATCGAGACCATCTGATAACGATCGAAGACCGCTCCGACGACATGAAGCAGACGGTGGACGAGTTCCTCCACTACGAGAAGTTTTCGCAAGACGCTTCAACGATTACAAAACGAGTTGGAGCTTACGACTGACTGAGTGCCAAGGAGGTTCTTTCTGATCGGGCTTGCAGGGGAGAATCTGACATTCCCTGGGCCAGGGGAAAACAGAACGACCCTGCGCCTTTTCCGAGAGAGAACCGTCACGGTTCCCCCGCTTCGTTAGATAAGAACGTCAGAGAATGCCGAAATGAAAGAGCGGGAGATCTCTTACGCAAGAATTCGGAGTTCCAATGACAAAAGCCGCCGACTACATGAAGTCATACTCCGGGTCGCCAGCATGCGCCTCCGAGAACAACGTAGCCACTTTGAAGACTCGTCTCAAACGCGTTGCACTCTTGGCATTTGGCTGGGTTCTGGCGCTGGGCGGAATTATCGGTCTGTTTCTCCCGATCGTGCCGGGCAGTTTTCTTATAGTTGCCGGGGCCCTCATGCTGAGTCCCCAAATGCGCGTGGCTGCGGCGAGCACTGGAGAAGTATTCTGTACGATCTCACAATCTTGGTCGTTTGGTTCAGTTGCGGTGTGCTCAATCACGATGGCGGAAGTTCGAAGGTGAACGATGAGACAGGAAATCCGACGAATGGCCCAGGAAATCGGCGCGTTTTCCAATACGTGGAAGGTACTGATTTTCGATCAGGACATCGAAACCCTTGCCAGACACGCCGAGCCTTTCGAAGCGCAGGGTTTCGAGGTTCACAAGTGTATGTCCATTGAATCGGCGATGCGTTGCATTGAAAGGGAAGAGTTCGATATTGCCGTTGTGGACCAGGGCTCTCCATCTTTCGAAGGGCGCCGGGTAATAAGGCACTTGGTCCGGTATAACTCGCATGTGCCGTTCATCGCGTTGGCGTGGTCACGGGACGATCAGTGTTGTCAGCAGGCCTTCGAACTCGGTGCGACCGAGTATTTAGAAAAGCCGGTTTCCACCGCGAAGGTCAATATGATCATCCAAGAGTTCCTAGGGAGTCCATGAAAGAATGATGTGCGAACGCCAAGATTGGACTCATTCAATCTCTCTACCCCTCATCAGACCCACTGTGTAAATTCGGACTACTTGAAGTATTGTGCCCGGTAATTCATACGAGCACCTGGCCCGCGCGGGGCGGCAGTTCGCTAAGGCTACCTTGTGAGCGGGCTACGAAGATATGGCTCACTCAATTGAAGGGCGACTCGGAGCCCCTATTTCAGGTAGCTACGCACGATGCCAATCAGATCATCGGCAGCCTCTTCAGACGACTTGCGCTTTCGCGGCATATGGTTGCGAATGTGGTCTTCCATGAGTTCGGCCATGAGGCTGTTGATGGATCCTCTGGTTGCCGCGAGCCTCTGAAGGACGTCTGCGCACTATTCATTGTCATTGAGGGCGCGCAAAATAGCCTCCAGCTGTCCGGGAGTTAGCGCACGGTTCGTTCTTTTCGGATTTCGACGCGAGCTCGTGCGATGATTTCCTCGATGACGGCGGTCTTGGCGTCGGCGATTCTCGGTCCAGTTTCGATACCGGGCGGAGGACGTGTGCCGAATTCTGTGCCTCTGTACCTTGGGAAATTAGTTACTGAGCTATAGTTGTGCCGGGAGAAATTCCGGGCCGCTGCCACTACGCCGGTGGTGGTAGGGCATACGCGCTGCTAGGAATTGGTTCCGTCGAAACGGCGACGCCAGCCAACAGCTTCCACTTCCCAGATTGCTTTTGCCACGTGTCAGCAGCAACAAACTTGGCGTTCGGAACGTCGTAGCGAGCATCTTTATGGCCGGTCGCATTGTATGTACCTGCATATGTCACGATAGCGGTGTCGCCAGAGATTCTTACTTTGATGTCGTGAATCTCAAGGGTTACCTTGACATCAGGGTCGCTCTTTCTCATCCCCAGTTCCATTTTTTCCAGGTCCTCGGGCGTCTGGTCGAGAACGTGCCCCAACGGGTCTATTGACTCGACGTGAGCCGAACTAATACTCTTTTCGAAAGTAATGTCAGCATCGCTCGTCCCTCCATGCTTGGCCGCATCCAGTTCTAATTTCTTGAGGGCCTCTTCATCGGCGGTCGATTGGGGCCAAACACGGGTCGTGCCAATCGCCAGAATCAACAGGCATAGCATCAGGAAGAAAATTCGTTTGTTCATGAGGTACTCCTTTGCGCCGGAGTCTAGCACACCCGACGACGGATGAACTCACTGAACAGTGTGATAGCCTGCTTTAGATTCCCTCGAGTTCCCGGTAAGGAGGAAACGCTCTGCGGATTTTCTTTGCCTCGCCACAACAGCCGTCCTGCTATCTCTTGCACCCATTGGAACCCGCAAATTCAGATTAAGACGTAAGAGCATTCTTGCGGCTACAAGGCATGCATAGTAGTAACTCGACCCGTTCAGATTTCCACCGTCTAATAAGGTACGGTTTCCGGACGGTGACGCACAGAATTGCCCGTTAGGCATTTTCGAATACGGTAACGTGTGCACCCGGTGGCTTGCTTTGCATCCGCTGGCATGCGACAGCAGACAATCTTGACATTGGCCCTGCCCCATCGCTAGACCTTGAGCAGCCCCCTTCGTCATGAACAGACGCGAGTTATGGTGCGAACGGACCGCAAGCTTTCGAAAGAAAAACTTCGGCGCGTGGCAGAGGGTTTCCCATCTGGCGCGCTCATAGGAGATTGCACAGACGGAGAGGGATTGGTTTTCGAATTGCGAATGAACGGTTTGCGGGCTACAGCAGGCACGTGAACCGCTCTCCCTCAACGGCGGCAGCCTCTTGGGGATTCCCAGAAGCAGCCGAGTAGCCCGCCCACGCCCTACGCCGGCGAAGACATCGAGACGAAATGAGAGAGCTCAGTGAAAAGCTGTTGTCCTTGGTCGAGGCAGCAGAGCCAAGGCTTCGCCAAATTAGTGAGAGGGGAAGTATTCAACCGATATTGCCGGGCGGCTGGTCGCGCAAGCAGGTCATCGGGCACCTCATTGATTCGACCTCAAATAACCATCAGCGGTTCGTTCGAGCGGTTCTCCAAACATCTTTGGATTTCCCTAGCTACGACCAGAGCGGAAGCGTGCGAGTGCAAGCTGTTCAAGGCGCTGATTGGAAACTCCTGGTCTCGCTGTGGGCTGCGTACAATCGCTACCTCGCGCATGTAATAGCCCAGTTGCCAGCCTCCAAATCAAAAACTGCTTGCCGCATCGGTTCGAGCGATGCAGTCACCCTTGAATTTCTCGTGACGGATTATCTTACGCATCTGGTCCATCATCTCAGCCAACTAGGTGCTGCAGACCCGAACTAGCCCACACTGTGCTCGGCCGGTTCGGTCTGTTTTCACATGGATGTGCATGTTTCGCGTTGGACCGTAAACAAGTGTGCTCACGTCGACGAATTCCAGGTCTCCCTAATGTGACGGTCTTCCGCTAGTGCAGAGAAACCAGCCGCGGTTAATGCTATGAAAAATATGCCCTTTGACTTTCTAGATTCGAATGGACGATCAAGTGCTTTGCTCGGGCACGTGATTGGCAGCGTCACACGCGAAGTAAGTTGCCCGTGATAGCAGCTGCGTCACCGAAGGACTCCATGCCCGAGCCTCATACTCTGCTGTGGAAGGTTGCCGCCGAAAAAGCGGCGCGGGAACTGGACGTCGAGAAATTTCGTTACCACGTGCTCGCTGCAGAAACCGCAATATTTTTCCGGCTTCAGGAACTGCCGGACTCCTTGGACCATACTGAAGAACGCGGCGAAATAGACGCGGTCCTGGCGGAGCTACTAGAGCTTAAGATTCGCAAGCTCGGCTGGCCAAAATCAAGCTAGGCAGCTGACAGCTCCGTTCGTCCCGCTGAATTGCTTCCACCAAACCGTTTTTTCGCTGGCGACATTTTCCGTGCGATTAAGAACAAGAACTCCGGTCGGCTTCACGAGTCCGTTTTCAGTACCGACACCTGGGTTTTCGCCATGGCTAATGCTCGACGGTGGTGTAGTATGCAGCCAATATCTTTAGCGTGCTCAGCAGGGAGGACGCCATGCATGCTCGCGTTTGGCAACTCCAAGTTCGTCCCGGTCGGGTGCAAGACTTTCAGGATGTTTTCTCTTCCGTTGTTGACCTAGCACGGCGGCAAGGGGGATACCGGGGTGTGCTCGCGTTAGCCTCCGGCAAACCGGAATCACCTGACGTGACCGTGGTCGCGCTCTGGGATTCCTTAGAGGCGATTCGAGCCAGCGAAAACAATTTGTTTCTCACGCAGGCTATCTCGCGCTTTCTGGCTTGCTGTGACGGCCTACCGCACATCACGGAGCAGGAACTCCTTGCGAGCGACTTTATCGCAACTAGCGTCCGGGCCAAGGCGTGAGTATTTCTTTGAAACGACAACAGGTGCTTTACAGCCGTTTCGAAACCTGGAGATATACTTCCCAATCATGAAACTGGGATCCCCATCGTTCCAGCTGACTATCCGACTCTCGACACCCGAGATCTGCCAAAGGTGCCTGTTCTTGCGCGGCCTGCTGATGCTAAAGAAACCGCCATCGTTTGCTTCAGCGCCGCGCTGCTATTCGTGTAACTTGCGGTTCTTGCGTGGACCACCGAGCGGTAGGCGTTTGAACTTGTCGGCTCTTATTCGTGCATCGGTTTGCACACTGTGGGAAATACCTTTGCCACGGACCCCAGATTTTCATCGGGAAGGAGTCGTCCACTTAAACTCTATCCAGCACACAGTCAGGAGATTACGTAGCAGGGAGATTTTGGCTTCTTAATTGCGAGTCACGGGGTTGCGCGTTAAACAGGCAAGCGAACCGAACCGCCCTCTCCCAAGAGCGACAACCCACCCCAAACTCATGGAGTGAGACCCATGCTAAACAGACTCCCCGTAATTGCCTTAGCCATACTCTTGTTTGCGGTAGTCTCTAGCGGCCAGACGTATAGCGTCAGGGACTTAGGCGTTCTGCCGGGCGGATTGGGTAGTGCAGGCAACGCGATTAACGCCAGAGGCGAGGTTACAGGTGCGTCGGGGGCTGGACCCGACAATTTTTCCCATGCCTTTTTTTGGAATCAGCGAACCGGCTTGACTGACCTCGGAACGCCGCCCGGATATCTTAGCAGTCCTGCCACAGGGATAAATGCTTCTGGCAAAGTTGTAGGCTCGCTGGACCCGGCGAGCGGAAATCCGGTTGCCTTCTTGTGGACAGAAAAACGGGGCTTTGAAACCCTAGGAACCCTGCCGCAAGCGATTTTCAGCGGGGCCAATGGCATCAATGACCGTGGTGAGGTGGTCGGAGATGCTGGCAACCCCGACGGCTTCGACCATCCGTTTTTGTGGACTCAAGAAGAAGGCATGCGGGATTTGGGCACTCTTGGGGGGCAGACGGCAACTGCCCGAGCCATAAATGATTCTAGTCAGGTGACTGGGTACTCGGAGTTTAGCGGGTTAAGCGGTGTATTTCACGCTTATGTTTGGAATAAAATTGATGGAATGGTTGATATCGGCACTTTGCCGGAAGACGAATCAAGTTTCGGTTATGCTATCAACCAACTTGGCCAAGTTGTCGGTGAATCTGACCCTCCCTGCTGTGATGCGACTTACGTTAGCCGCGCCTTTGCGTGGGATAAGAGAATTGGCATGTTAGATTTGGGATTTCTTCCCGGTGGCAATTCCAGCGTAGCTCTTGGCATTAACGTTTTTGGCGAAGTGGTTGGATACGGGGACTACCAAAACTCAGACGGCATGACTCACGCCTTTATTTGGACGTATCAAAAAGGAATGCGTGACCTCAACTCGCTAATCGCTCCTAATTCTGGTTTGGTTCTTTCAGTAGCCACAGGGATTAACGTAGAAGGTCAAATTACTGGACATGGGATGATAAATGGCGAAGAACATGCTTTTCTGCTGACACCGAGACTGCTGGGTCGCTTTTGAAGCGGTCCAGAAAGTCGTAAGGGTAAGCAACTCCGTCCACTGAGGGACTTTCAAGATAAATCTTTGGCTTCCGGTAGGAATTGACGCCGCTCCTTGGGATGAATTGACTTGAAAGCAGGGAGTTGTTGGACTGAGGAGCGAAATTCCTCGAAGGTTTTCAATTCCATGATTTCACGACGCTGCAAGAAGCAGCCTGCCTCGGCAGAGCTGTCCCCCGAGCTGCGAGTCTTGTTTGTTCAGCGCACTTCGACGAGCACGAGTGATAGGTCGTCCACCGGCGGGCCATCGCGCCACGCAGCGACGCTGGTTAAGCGCCCGGGCGAAAGCAAGTTCTTCGGCCCGGTGGTACAACTGCCGGGCATCGCGGCCGATAATCTGGCTGCGAGGGAATCCTGTCATTTCCTCAAAGACCGTGTTGACGAAGAGAATCTGATCAGAATCGTCTGCGATCACGACACCGTCATTCAGCGTTTCAAGAATGGGCTCCATCTGTTGCAGTGATTGCGGCCTGTCGCTGTGTACGAAATAACTCATTTGGCTGATCCCTGGGACGCATAGCTACTGTCTGCTAATTCGACTTGCCTCGAAGGCGATCAAGCACATGCTTGACGTACACATCACTGGCGACAAGTTGCGCGCCTTGCTTGGACATGCACCGCGGGCCGCAGTTCGGCGCGGCAACTAAAAGGTTACAGATGCTTTCACCTGAATAATTCGGACGGAAGCATCGCCGCCCAGCCCTGAACCGAGAATGCTGGTCGGCTCACTGACGGCTGAGGAGATTGATCCGAGCGCTCCAGTCAAATTGTTGTTCGGGAGATTGAAATTCGGATGGTTGAACAGGTTGAAGAACTGGAAAGCCAACCCGAATTGACCTGCTTCCCAGTGAGGGATTTTCGTCATCTTTTGCGCCGTGAAGTCGGTATTCCAGTAGCCGGGCCCGCGGAACTTATTGCGCAGTCCACCGATAAAATTCGTCTCCGACGTGGACGGCACGAATTGGGCGGTGGTAAGGCAGGGGGTCGCGCCCGTCGCTGCG
>DATHPO010000087.1:0-15516 GCA_035483835.1 Terriglobales bacterium | reverse complement strand
AACCACTTTACTGTTCCTGTTTCTGACATTTGTTTGTACCTTTTTCTATTTTTGGATTGTGCTGAGAAGATTCGCTGCTAGTGAGAGGGGTGACGCTGGTTGGCGTGCCGACTTTCAATTGCGTGTGAGTCAAACTTAGCTAGAATTGATTATACATGAGAAAAGGTAATGCTGGAGAATATTACAATCCTTTTGAGTCGCGCTAGCCACAACGTGCTTTCTTTGTGAACCTTCGTGCCCTTTGTGGTTGATGAACTGCAAATGCTTGGACCACAAAGGACACGAAGGTTCACGAAGGATGTCTTGTAAGGAATCACACCCGAGTTTCTTTAGACGGAGGTCCGTCACACACGGGTTTTCGATTCAGGCATGCCGACAACTACAGTGCGTCTGCGCGGGAGTTCTTCGTCGGGGATTTCGGCGATGAATTGCAAGTCCAGGCCGAGACGCATGCTCTCCTGATATGCCACATCATTGAAAAAGTAAACGATGTCGCCGCCAAATCGATCTTTGGCGCGGCGGCGTTCATCGAGATCGAAGGGGCTGGCGGAATACACTTTCAGGTTGGGTACGTCTCTCAGGACGGCGCCGAGCTCGCGCTGGAAGTCGAGCGCTCCTTGGCGCACTTCCGCCATGGTAAAAGCCACTACGTGATATGACATAAGCCTGAGCCGAGAATGGCAGAGGATACTCGCTCTGTCTATCGGAATTCGTTCACATGCGGCGCGAGAAACATATCTTTACGGAAGCACTGCAAAGGGATTTTCGATGCGCACGCCGGCGACGACCTGTTTCGCGTTCAAGTCCTCGGAGAGAATCCTGAGCGCCCCGCACTTTGCGGCGGACGCGACAATGAGGGCATCCCAGAACCCGATCCGGGATTCGTCCTCAATTCGAAACGCCGTGGTGATTTCCGCCGGAGTGGTCTCAATACACCAAACGGAGTAGCTGTTCACGACAAGTCTCGCCACATCCTTGGAAAGCGGAGATGCAATCTTGCGCGTCACGTTCACGTAAAATTCCTGCAGGACTTGCATGCTCAAAACGCCGCTTCGCTGGCTCCAGAGTTCGCGGAGAACAGTCTTTGCCACCTGATGCTTTGCTCCTGCGTCGACATCGTGAGCGTAGATCAGAATATTTGTATCGACGAAGTTCCTAACGCTCATGCCAGTCGTCTCGACTGCTTCGAATCACGCCGCCCAGATGAAAGCCTTGATCGAGCAGCGTCGTCGCCTGCCGCTCCGCCCGCTCGTAGGCCTCTTCCTCCCCGACGAGGAGCTCGATCTGCTCGGCAAGAAGGCCGCTGATGGAAGTAGCACGGCGCGCAGCCAGGACTTTAGCTTTCCGCACGGTCTGCCGGCTGAGGCTTATCGTCACGTTTTGCTTGGAATCCCGAGAAGTTGCCATGGCTTCATTTTACCACGTGTTCTACGTGCTAGACGTATTTTACGTGTACTGAAATGTCTGCGGCGGGTCCCAGACCGAAAGCCGAGATCGTAGCCTAGTTGCAGGCGTCGAACTTGAAAACAACGATGCGGGTCTCCAGTCGACACTCGCCGTCCCGCCGTGTTTCTGAGTCCTTCCACTCACGTGCGGAGCGCGAACCGGCGCGACACCGGAAGGCAAGACCTGTTACGCTTATTTTCCAACCGAGCGCGGACCCGTAGCTCAACTGGATAGAGCACTGCGCTTCGAACGCAGGGGTTGGGAGTTCAAGTCTCTCCGGGTCCGCCATTCCGCACTGATTGCGCTTCAAACTGAGACGTTGCGAGCAATGTCTCTACAGTAGTTATGGCTCTGTAGAGACGTAGCTTCGGTACATGTCGGGCTGCTGGAACCACGGCCGGCGCATGCCGTCTTCTACAATGCGAGGGTGAAGATTTGGGACGTGATCGTTGTAGGCGGCGGCATTATTGGACTCTCACTCGCGATTGCTTCGCACAAGCGGGGTCTGCGAGTTCTGGTCGTGGAACGCGGAGAACCTGGCCGTGAAGCTTCCCACGCTGCCGCTGGAATGCTGGCCGACTGCACCCTGGAAACCCCAGTTGCGCTGCAAGCACTGGCTACCGCGAGTGCGCGAATGTATCCCGAGTTCGTCCATGAGTTGCAGGACGAATCGGGAATGAAGGTGGATCTGCGCGATAACGGCACTCTCCTGCTTGGTGCACAGCACGTTTCTGATCATTTTCGCGCAGAGAATCCGCTTCCCGCGCCTCTGGCCGAACTGGAGCCAGAGCTGTCTTCCGCGAACATTCCGGCCGTTTTTCTGAAAGAGCGAAGCGTCGATCCACGCGCTCTGGTCGCGGGAGCATTAAAGGCGGTCAAACACCGGGGAGTCGACATTTCCTCAGGCACCGCTGTGACCGACGTTCTTGTCTCGGAGGGACGAGTCTCAGGCGTTCGCACGGATCGAACCCATTACGCTGCGCCGTGCGTGGTGAATTGCGCGGGCGCGTGGGCAGGGAGCGTTTCTACCTATCGCTTCCCTGTCCGCCCGGTCAAAGGTCAGATGTTGGCTATTGCTTTTGCCCGGCATGACGTGGTGCGTCACGTGATTCGGGCTCCCGAGGTTTACCTGGTGCCGCGAAGCGACGGACGAATTGTGATTGGCTCGACCCTGGAAGAGGCTGGTTATGACAAGCGAACGGACGCAGATACCATTCATTGCATGCATCAAGCGGCGATTCGTTTAGTTCCCGCGCTAGGGCAGGCGCGGGTTCTGGAAGCATGGGCCGGGCTCAGGCCGGGAACTCCGGACGATTTACCGATCCTTGGTGCCACCGGCACTCCCGGATACTTTGTGGCCACTGGACATTTTCGCGACGGGATTCTGCTCGCACCCGTTACAGCGCACATCATGGCGCAAATCATCACCAGTGCGAAACTGGACTATGACATTTCAGCGTTCTCGCCGCTGCGATTTCCAGAACCGATTGCAGACCAGACAGCGAGCATCGGACCATCGTAATGGTGGACTGGCGACGCTTGGACTCTTCTTATTCGATTTTCTTGCCCCATCGACCCGGCACTTTCGAGGTGTAGACATACAAGGCTTTCCCCAAGATGTCTCGTGAACTCACCTGTCCGAAACCTGGCTGGCGGCTATCGAAGCTAACGTCTCGATTGTCGCCCATGACGAAAAGACTCCCTGGGAGCACCCGAATCGGTCCGAATTCCGAATGTGAAGCGGCCGGGCCGACGATGTGTTGCACTTTGGGTTCCGACAGTAGTTGGCCGTTCAGCCATATCTGATCTCCCACACCTTGGATCTTGTCGCCCTCAACGGCCACGACACGTTTCATGGCCAGAACGTTGTGGCGCAAGACTACAACATCGCCTCGCTGGGGAACTCTCGTTACGTAGTATTGTTGATCAGCCACGACCCGATCCCCTTTCAAAACTGACGGCTCCATCGAAGTAGTTGGTGAATAGTAGATATGAAATCCTTCAGCTAGGACGATGAGACTGACTGGTGCGTCCCCGAGAATGAGGGCAGCCAAAATCGGAAGGACAATGAGATAGCGAGGCCCCTTTGCACTGCCTGCGAGGAACGCATCCAGACTGGCGACTAGTGCGAGGCAGGTCGCACCGATCTTCACCATCATTAGCCCAATGTACGTCTCAGGCGCTCGAAGAGGCCAGTCGAGAAGCAGCAAAATAACAAATGCCGTCAGGTAGAGGATTGCCTTCTTTGTTTCCCTTTTGAGGAGTTGCCCTGATCCCGGAACAATTGCGGAGAAAAGTGCAGCCAAGACGCGTTTGCCAGTCGTGAAATCCATCAGGAGGTGCGAAAGTATAGTGCCTCTGTTTCAGATATTGCAATTCGAAAAATAACGGTGGCGAATCACAGGCTGTTTGGAGGTTCCCGCCTGACGCAATTCAACAGCTATTTGCTTTGCTGGTTCAGTGCGCCAAGGGCTTTCTTTGCTTCCCCAAATTTTGGATTGAGCTGAAGCGCCTGCTCATAAGCAACTCGGGCTTCCGCATTACGGTCACCTTGCTGCAGGACTTGGCCCAACCGCAAGTACCCTTCGGCGGAAGGCGCCTCGGCCACATTTCGCATGGCATCGGAGAGCTCCACTTTCGCTAACCCGTGCCTGGCATCCGTGCGATCGGGGTTGATCCTCAAAGCCTGTTGGTAGCTGGCGCGCGCCTTATCGTAGTTTCCGATTTCCGCGTACAGCCTTCCGAGAGTGTTGTAGGCCGGGACCAGCATGTTGGGATTTGAAACCAGAGGAATCGCAGTTTCGTACTCCACAATCGCATCGCGAGGACGGTCGATCAGAACCAAATCTCCGGCTAGATTTAGATGGCCTCCCGCCTCGAGGGGCTTGAGCTTCACTGCCTTCTGAAAATGTGGCAAGGCCTCCTGGTAACGGTCCGAGGCGAGAAGCGCAGCGCCCAGGTTCTGCTCGGCAAAGAAATTGTCTTTGGTGACGTCGACAGTGTGCGCCCAGAGATCGACGGCACTTCGCCAGTATCGGAGCTGATCGCAGGTGAAGAGCACGAGAATTCCCAAAACGACTGCGGCGATCCTGACGCGCGACCGGAAGCTCAGTTGCCTGCGGTCTGCCAAGTCTGCCGCGCCCCAGACCATCATCACGAAGATTCCAATCAGCGGGACGTAAGCGTAACGGTCGGCGATTGCTTGCTGGCCCACCTGGACGAGTCCAATAACAGGAACCAGAGTGCCGAGGAACCAGAGCCAACCGGTGAGCAGGTAGGGCCGGGCGTAGCGCTGTTGCCAGACCAGCGCGGTCACGGTGAACACAAAAAGCGCGGCCAGTCCGATTTGCCAGACCGCAAGCGCGGCACCGGGGTGGGGATAGAATACCGCCAGTCGCGACGGCCAGAATGCTTTCCACACATACAGCGCGTAAGCGTAAATGGCGTTTTCCAAACGAACGCCCAGAGGAAGCACCAAACGCATAGCGCCGCCAGAGCGTTGGGCAAAAATAGTGACTGCGCAGTCAATAGCAGCCAAAACCAGGAGCGGCAACTTTTCAAGTACCAGCCGCGAGAAGCTAGCTTGAGGCACGAGGAATGCAGCGTCAGGAGGTGACTGTCCCCAGCCCTGGATTCGCCTCAACGGCCAGAAATCGAGCAGCAAGAGCACGCAAGGCAGAGTGACGACCATGGGCTTCGCGGCGAGTCCGAGCACAAAGAGAATGGCGACCGCGACGTAGCGCTTGATCTCGGGCTTTAGCGCGTACCAGCCATAAGCACCTAGTGTGAGCAGGAAGAAAAACGTGCTGAGGACATTCTTGCGTTCCGCGATCCAAGCCACGGACTCCACGTTAAAAGGGTGAACCGCGAACAGCGCCGCCACCAGCATGCTGCGTCCCGTCGCTCCGGTGACTCGTACTAGTAGAAGGAACAGCAGCACAACGTTAAGCGCATGGAACAGGACATTCGTGAGGTGATGGCCGTGGGGATTCAGGCCATACAACTCGCAATCCAGCGCATGGGAAAGCCAGGTCAATGGGTGCCAGTTTGTGTCGGTCGAGGTCATGGCCCAGCTAACCGTCCGCCAGACCAGACCGGCCTGCACATGTGAGTTGTTTGTAACGTAGACGTCGTCGTCGTAGTTGAAAATGAACGGATGCCAAATGGCAGGACTGTACAGAGCAAACGTTGCAATTGCCAACAGAAGGCAAATAACAAGATTGCGTTTCCGCGGAGACGCCAGCAATTCGCTCTCAATCTTTTGTCGAACGCCAGTTGTCGTTGGCGCGGCGGGCTGTTGTCTCGTCTCCGACCGTTGGTTGCCGGATCTCGCCCTCACAGACATGTCCACCCCAGAAACACTGTGCACGGACTCCCAAAACAGAGTGCATTGTACATTGGGGCGAGCACTCAGTTGAGGCGGCGAGGTTCTCTCAACTCGCTCTTTCTTTGCTAAGCAGCACTCGGTACACCACGAAGGAAACGCTTGAAACCAGAACTGCCAAGGCATACGGCGCGTCCGTTTCCGCAAAGCTGGACGACAGGTAAATGTGGCCGTGGTCATGAAGCAGGAAGATCCCGACGAGAGCGAGCGGGCCAAGAACAGCCCCTAAAATCAGGGCGAGGGGCCACGAAAGACGAGTAATAAAATGCGCGGGGAAAATCAGAGCAGTGGGAAGACCGACAAGTAGCCAACCTGCAAATGAGAACATTGCATAAATAACGAACGAATCGAGGGCGATTGGAATCTGCCGTTGGGGCTCTCCCATGTGAACCGAGACTAGCCAAGCGCGCTCTCGGAGCGCGTTTTGTACGAGGTAAAGAAGCAACATCGCATCACCCGACACAAGGCCAACAAAAGTGTAGGCCAGTCGCTTCATGGGATTGACTCGAATGAGCTTCAGGTCCATATTGGCTACTCCCGTCGCTACTTGGTCATTGAAACCTCATGCCTGAATTCGGCTTCCAAAGGATGAGGAAGCTTGGAGCCGTCACCGCCGCTACCTCCCCAACCGCCAACGTTCAAGATAGGCCTACCATCGACTGCGATCTCGTTGAAGCCACGTAGCCCGCGAACCATATCGCCAAACAATTCGAATTCGACGGCCACCACCGGTTTACCCGCGCTTTTCAGTTGGTCGCAAAGGCCTCGTCCAGAAGTGACCTCTTCATAGTGTGGGTTTTCAACATATCTGAATCTGACCGGTTGGGCATGCGGGTAAGCCGGCATGTAGTGCTCAGGGGCGCATTCCCAGCTCATTCGCTTTGTCACCACAAGCCGAACTTCTCGCTCACAACCGAGAGATGGAAACAAAAAAGAGACGACTGAAATAACCGCGACAGCTCCGTACTTTAGGCGACAAAACATGCAAAAGCCAGTCTATTCCCTAACAGCTCTTGAGGATTCACTCGCTTCTAACCGATCAGTTTATGCCCTTCTGAATCTGCGGGCATATAACCCATGCACCTGAGGACCGGCAGGCGGGGATATTTGGGAAAGCTCGGATCTGTATCCGACAGTTTGCAACGATAGAATGTCGATCCGCGATCCGACTGGATTCGCTGTGCGTTCACGCAATCGAAGCACAAGCCCACGCGGCGCTGTTCATCCTTTGTCCCTGCGGCTTCGGTCACATCCTGCAGGATAACGTACCGCGAAACTCGCATCACGGCTTCAGGTATACTTATCGGTTTCATACGAACTCAACCTGACAAACCACGTCCGAGAGAAAGGCACATCTATGGCTTCCCCAGCAGTGGATTACGCTCGTTCGAATCAACAGCGATTCTTGAATGAACTCAAAGATCTGCTTCGTATTCCCAGCATCAGCACCGCGCCCGAGCATAAGTCCGACGTGCAGAAAGCCGCCGACGTAGTGGCCAGCGAACTCCGGCGAATTGGCATGGAGAACGTGGAACTCATCCCGACCAAAGGCCATCCACTGATCTACGCCGACTGGCTGCATGCTCCGGGCAAGCCAACCGTACTCTGCTACGCGCATTACGATGTGCAACCACCCGACCCGCTTGACGAGTGGATCAGCCCACCCTTTGAGCCTACGGAACGCAACAACAATATTTATGCCCGCGGCGCCGTGGACGACAAAGGCCAGCTCTGGATGGAGATCAAGGCCATCGAAGCTTTGATGAAAGGCCACGGCGGCAAGCTGCCGCTGAATGTAAAGTTCATTATTGAGGGCGAAGAGGAAGTCGGCGGCGAGTCTATCTCCGAATATGTACGCAAGCAGAAAAGCAAGCTGAAGGCTGATTTCGCGCTGGTCTGCGATACAGAATTGTTTGCGCCCGATCTTCCCACTTTGTGTGTCGGGCTCCGCGGGCTCGTGTACACAGAAATCGAGGCATTCGGGGCCAAGACTGATCTTCACTCTGGCATGTACGGCGGCGCGGCGCCCAATCCGTTTTTTGCCTTGATCGAAATCATCAGCAAACTGAAAGATGCAAAAGGCAAGGTCCTGATTCCCGGATTCTACAAAAACGTGAAAGCCCCGACCGCAGCCGAACTCAAGGCATGGAAACGCCTGCCATTCAATGAAGAGCACTATCGCAAAACCGAAGTTGGTTCCAAGGTGCTGACCGGAGAGCCGGGCTACTCGGTGCTCTATCGCACCTGGGCGCGCCCGACGCTGGAAGTGCACGGCATGCCCGGCGGATTCACCGCACCCGGCGCCAAGACTGTGATCCCGGCGAAAGGGGCGGCGAAGGTCTCCATGCGATTGGTCCCGAACCAGGACCCGGACGACATCCTTAAACGCTACACGGCCTTCGTGAAAAAGCTCACGCCGAAAGGCATCGAGACCAAGATCAAAGTATGGAGCAAAGGCCCGGCTTGCGTTGTGGGCACCGATAACAAGTATGTGAAAGCGTCCACCGAAGCCATGCACGAAGTGTTCAAAAAGGACACCGTCTTCATTCGCTCGGGCGGTTCGATTCCGATCGTGACCGACTTTCAGGATGTGCTGAAGATTCCCAGCGTGATGATGGGCTTCGGATTGCCCGACGACAATCTGCACGCTCCGAATGAGAAGTTTCACATTCCCAACTTTCATCGCGGGATCGAGTCGATCTGTTTGTTCTTCGAGAAGCTAGGCGAGTAGGGCAAGAATCACGTCGGGACAGCCGCCTCGGCTGTCCCGGCCGAGGAATCTCGGCCGCGCCTCCGCAACCGTACCGGAGCTTTTTCTTCTCATGCTAGAATCGGCTTGTGAAGCGTCCTCGCAAATTCACGGTCGTCATTGAGCGCGACGAAGACGGCTATTTTGTTGCCACAGTTCCCAGCTTGCGAGGTTGCCACACCCAGGCGAAAAACCTCGACACTCTCATGAAGCGCACACGCGAAGTGATTGAGCTGTGCCTTGAAGATGATGACAGTCAAGTCGGTCCACTGGAACTAGTAGGTATCCAGCAAATCTCCGTATGACTCGGCTTCCTCGGCTGAGAGGCAAGGAAGTCGTACGAATTCTCGGCGGAATCGGTTTTCAAGTCGTTCGAACCCGTGGCAGCCACGTTTTTCTCAGGCATGAGGACGGAAGAGTCACCACCGTTCCAGTTCATTCCGGCGAGACTCTTGGTCCCGGCCTCCTCCGCTCCATCCTGCGCGACGTTGAGATGACCGTAGACGAGTTGCTGAAGCTCTCCTGAATCGTTGTTTTCCCTCGCCTTTTGCGTTAGGCTTATTCCGCTCTCGCGATTCTTCCCTTCCTTCTTCCTCTCCACCCATTTCACACACCAATGCTGCGTTGTGTGTGCAAAATGACGTGGTTGTGCAAAAGGAGACCCTATATATGGTGTTTTCTTGCTTGACCCCGGCCCAATTTCGCCGTTACAGTAGCTTCCATCTGTGCCCGCCCTGTCCAGCCACAGGTAGGTATTTTTCGGAGCGAGCTGTAGAGGAATCTAATTGGTTAACTAGTTCCCGAAGGAGTAGAAGTTGCTCAAACTGAAAAAGCTTCAGATTCTCGGTTTCAAATCTTTCTGCGACCGTACCGAACTCAAGTTTCACGGGGACGGCATCGCGGCCATCATCGGTCCCAACGGATGCGGCAAGTCCAACATCGCGGACGCGATCTCGTGGGTTTTAGGCGAGCAGTCGGCCAAGACTCTGCGCGGCTCGCGCATGGAGGACGTGATCTTCGCGGGCACCCGCGACCGCAAGCCCACCGGCATGGCAGAGGTTGCCCTCACCTTGATTGATCCGGAAGTGTACAGCGGGCCGGACGCGCATGATCCTACCGAGATCGACGTTCAGAATGATTTACCGGCAAGTGCGGACGACTGGGACGAAGCTGAAGTCCGAGCGAAGGCCGCCGAGGAAGTTGAGCGCCTGACCGAAGAAGCGCAGCCGGGACAAACCGATGCTGAGACGGGCGTCCCACCCGTCGAATCAAACGCAGTCGCAGGCCCGCAAGTCGTTCTCAAAATCCGCCGCCGCAAATTTCAGCAGCAATTCCGGGCTGGAGAGATCGCCGTGACTCGTCGGCTATTTCGCTCCGGGGACAGCGAATACTTGCTCAACGGCAAGCTTTGCCGTCTGCGAGATATTCAAGAATTGTTTATGGGCACGGGGCTAGGCCCAGAATCCTACGCCCTGATCGAGCAAGGACGGATCGGACAGATTCTGAGCAGCCGTCCGACGGATCGCCGCGCCATCCTCGAAGAAGCTGCGGGCATCACGAAGTTCAAGACCAAGAAACGGCTTGCTGAAGCGCGTCTGGAAGATGCCAAACAGAACCTGTCACGGGTGAACGATATTTTCGAGGAAGTTACTCGACAGATGAATTCCCTCAAGCGGCAAGCCTCGAAAGCCGAGCGCTATGCCAAGCTGCGGGACGAGATGCGAGCCAAGCATCGTGTTGTGCTGGCCAGCAAGTTTGCGCAACTGGATCGCGAAAGCATTGAAGTGGACGAGCGGATCAACGTGCTATCGGAGGAAATGCGCCATCGCACCGAGACGGTTCAGCAACTCGAAGTGGAGCATGGCGAACGCACTCAGCGTGGATACGCCATCGAGACCGAGATTCGCGAAAATCGCGAGCGCCTCAACCAGATCAAACTGGAGAGCGAACGGGCGCACGCTCAGCGCCGTCACAATGACGAGCGCTGTGCGGAACTGGTGGTGCGTTCCGCCGCTTTCGAGGCGGAATTGGCGCAGGTCGAGCATCGGGTTGCTGCTCTTGAAAGTGAGCGTGACTCCAATCGTCAATTGTTGGAGTCCGCCGCAGCGGACTTCCTTGCGGCGCAGCAGGAGTTGGCACACTGCCAGCAAGAAGCCACCGACGCCGCGAACGCACTGGCCGAACTGGAATCTCGGCAAGAGGCATCCCGCAATGCGATCATGGAAATAGTCGCGTCCGCATCCAACTTGCGGAACATGCTTACGCAAGCCGAAGAACGCCTAGCCGCCGTAGGCCGCGAGGCGCAGCGTTTGCAGGTGGAAATGGCGACAGCGAACTCTCAAGTCGAAGCCTTCGGAGGCCAGCGCGGACAATTCGCCCTGGAATTCGAGTCTGTCTCCCAGCGCGTTGCAGGATTGACCGAAGAGATTTCGCAGGCACGTCAATCAATCGAATCCAAACGCCGTGAAGAATCGGAAGCCAAGAATCGCGTGGATAGCCTGCGCGCCGAATATGCTTCCGCGATTGGAAAGAAAGGCTCACTCGAAGCTGTGATCGCCGAGCATGGCTACTCGACGGAGTCGGTTCGCCGCCTGTTTCAATCGGGGGTGATGGACGGCGGATTCGCTCCTGCGGGTGTCCTGGCCGATTTCCTTGAGGTTGAGCCACGCTACGAAGGCGTGGTCGAAGACTTTCTTCGCGATGAGTTGAATTACGTCGTGGTGAAATCCTGGGATGCGGCCGACGAAGGTTTGCGCCTGCTGCGAACCGACGTGGATGGTCGCGCTACATTCCTGGTACACCCGGAGGATTCCCAGGCGAAGTTTTCCTTCGCGGTGGACGAAGTGGCGCGCGCCGCAACGCCCGGCCAGTCCATCGTCCCGCTCAAGCATGCGATTCGGGTGCTGAACGGCTTCGGACGATCTCTGGAAGTCATCCTGCCGAAACTGCGCGACGGCTACATTGTTCCCGAGCCGGCGTCCGCACGCGAGCTTGCGTTGTCGAACCCCGATGCTTTTTTCCTATCGCAATCGGGAGAGTGTTTCCATAACGTGACTGTCACCGGTGGCAAGCAGCGTGCCGAAGGGCCGCTCTCGATGAAACGCGAGTTGCGCGATGTCATGCGTCTGTTGAACGAGTTGGAGTCGGCCCTCCGCAATGACGAACTGCGCGTACTGACCTTGGCGCGTGAGATTAAAGAGCTCACTTCGCGGCTTGATCGCCTGGAGACAGAGAAACGAGAATCGGAAAAGCAGGCGATGACTTCTGGTCATATGTTGCGGCAGCTGGATTCAGAAATGGTTCGAGTGAGCGAACGTTTGGATATCTGTCGTCACGAGATCCAACGCCTGAATTCTGAGCGCGCCGAACAGGAGGCGTTGATCGGTTCGCGGCAGGCGGAATTGTCGACACTGCAAAAGCAGCGCGAGCAATTGGAAGCGCTGGCCGCTACGGCGAACGAAGCGCTGGGGGCTACGCGCGAGCGGCGCGACTCGGCGGCACAGAACGCTTCCCAACATCTGGCGCGGGTCGCAACTCTCGAGGAACGGCATCGGTCGGCAACGGCTGTGCTCGAGAAGATCGAATCGTTAGTCGTAGATATGAACACGCGCGCCAATTCACTGCAGACGCAGATCGAATCCTCGGTCGTCGAGAAACTGCAACGCGAGACCGAGAATCAACAGATGATCTCTCAGTTAGAAGAGCTCGAAGCGGAGCGCAATACAACCGAAGCACGCGATGGACTCCTGCAATTCGAGTCGGACCAGGTGCGCGCCCGGTTGGCGGAGATCGAGGAAGCCCTACGCGAGGCACGTCAGTTGCTCGATCAGGCGCGAGACCGCCGTGGCGAACTTTCGGCAACCGCCGCCAGATTGCAATCGGACGCGCAATATATGGCGGAGACCTGCCTGAACGAATTGGGCATACAGCGTCACGAACTAATGGCCGACAGCACAATTCCGATCATCAGCGGGGATCCTCTAGCCGCAGAAGACCAGCTTTACCGCGAGATGCGAACCCGGCTCGATGCCATGGGCCCTGTAAACATGATGGCTCTGGAGGAATACAAGGAAACCGCCGAGCGTCACGCATTTCTCGACACGCAAAGAAAAGATCTGCTGGATTCGATTGAGAACACGCAGGCTACCATCAAGGAGATCGACACTTTCTCGCGGCAGAAGTTCGAAGAGGCCTTTCACAAAATCAACGAGAACTTCCAGACCACGTTCCGCAAACTCTTCGGCGGTGGGCACGCTTTCATGCGCTTGACCGATGAAGAGAACAGTGCCGAGAGTGGCATTGACGTTGTGGCTTCGCCTCCGGGCAAGAAGCTGCAGAACGTACTGCTGTTATCCGGCGGTGAAAAAGCCCTAACGGCGTTGGCCCTGCTGGTGGGAATATTCCAGTATCAACCCAGCCCCTTCTGCATTCTCGATGAAGTCGACGCCCCGCTCGACGAAGCCAACATCGGGCGCTTCACCGAACTGGTGAGAGAGATGAGCATAAAAACCCAATTCGTGCTGATCACTCACAGCAAGAAGACAATGAGCATCGCACCGGTGCTATATGGCGTCACCATGCAGGAACCAGGTGTGTCCAAGCTGGTATCGGTGCGCTTTGGAGCCACCGCATAGGGCTGGCCGCCGAGATCCGATCACCTCTCAGATGGATGTTTACATCTGCATACAGGTGCTGTAGCCTGTAATACAGGAGGCTCTATGCCGGAATCCTCGGTTCTAACCTTGCGGCTTGATCCAAAACTAAAGAAACAATTGGACCGACTGTCGCGTTCGATGAGTCGCAGCCGCTCGTTTGTGGCGGCGGAGGCGATTCGAGAATACGTCTCGCTCAACGACTGGCAGATCGCCGAGATTAAAAAGGGTATAGCGGAGGCCGACCGCGGAGACTTCGCCACCGACAAGGAGGTGGAACGCACTGTGAAGAAATGGACCGGTCGTGCGGGTTAAGTGGCTCCGCACAGCTCGCGCGAACGTGGACACGGAAGCCCGATATATCGCCCGGGACAACCCGTCGGCAGCAGCCCGTGTGGTGGTTTCAATAACCGAGGCAGTGGAGCGCCTCAGCCAGTATCCCGGGTTGGGCCGCCCGGGACGGGTCATTGGCACTCGGGAACTGGTTGTTCCTGATACGTCCTACATCATTCCCTACCGCGTGCGGGGCAACACCCTGGAAGTA
Organism: Terriglobales bacterium; assembly: GCA_035483835.1. Taxonomy (GTDB): domain Bacteria; phylum Acidobacteriota; class Terriglobia; order Terriglobales; family Acidobacteriaceae; genus JABDBE01. Next base: position 1,741 of record DATHPO010000087.1, on the reverse strand, counting down.
TTGCGCGTCTTTCATGCCGCCCGCAGATGGCCGACCCAGTTTTGAGTTTTTCTTAAGACTTAGACTGAACGAATCTCTTTCAGCGCCCCAGTTATCCTCTGCCATCCTCAGCTTTTCCACAAACGGAGTTCGCCGAAGAGCCGCGCCAGCGGCCCAATCTCAGGGTGCTCACCACCCTCAACACTTTGTCTTTCAAGCGCATGCACAGACTTGGCGTTCGACTCTAACTTAAGTCGTTGACAAATATTTCTGGCGGGTTAGAATACGCGACGTTTTCTAACTGTAAAATTTAAACATGAGCCCCCAGCTTCTCGATTCCGTTCTGCTGCGTACTGACTTCCCCGAACTCAAGCTCCACGCCAGCGGTAAAGTCCGGGATGTGTACGATCTCGATGGCGAACATCTTCTATTCGTTGCCACCGATCGCATCTCCGCGTTCGATTATGTACTGGCCACGGGCATTCCCCACAAGGGGCGCGTGCTGACCCAGATTTCGCTCTTCTGGTTCAACTTCCTTCGCGACGTTGTCGCCAACCATGTGGTCACGGCCGATGTAGAAAGGTATCCTGCAGCGGCGCAAAAGTATGCCGACCAATTGCACGGCCGCTCGATGATGGTCATGCGCGCTGAGATGATCCCGGTTGAGTGCGTGGTTCGAGGATATGTTTCCGGATCGGCGTGGAAAGAATATAAAGCCAGCGGGCGGGTATGCGGAATCGAACTTCCCGCCGGACTCAAGGAGTCGAGCAAACTACCGCAGCCGATCTTCACTCCAGCCACCAAGGCGACGACGGGGCACGACGAGAATATTCCTTTCGATGAAATGACGCGGATCGTGGGCGTGGAGCTAAGCCGTCAACTCCGGGATCTCACATTGAAGATTTACAGCAAGGCCGCGGATTACGCCCTTCAGAGGGGCATCATCATTGCCGACACGAAATTTGAATTCGGGATGACCTCCAAGGGGATCACCCTCGCGGATGAAGTGCTCACTCCTGACTCGTCCCGTTTCTGGCCGGCCGACAAGTATCAGCCCGGACGGGCACAAGAATCCTACGACAAGCAATATGTTCGGGATTACCTTGAACAAATCCGCTGGAACAAGCAGCCGCCTGCACCCGCTCTCCCCACGGACGTGGCGCGCCAGACCAGCGAGAAATACCTGGAGGCTTTCCAACAGCTCACCGGGCACGAACTGGATGTTTAGCGGAGCGATTGGTTGGAGAACGCGATGACGGGTGCTGACTGGGTCATCGTGGCTGTGGTTGTGGTCTCGGTAATTCAGGCCGCGATTTCCGGCTTCTTTCATGAAGCCTTCGGAATCGCGGGCTTGGTTTTTGGGTACCTGCTAGCGGCTTGGAATTACGCGCGGCTGGCAGCGCGGTTTGCGCCTCACCTGAAGTCTGAATGGTTGGGTGAAATTGCGGCGTTTTTGATTATTTTCTTGGCGGTGCTGGTGGTGGCCGGAATCGCAGGCCGGATCACCCGCCATATCGTGCACGAGGCTGGACTGAGTTTTTTTGACCGGATCTTAGGCGGAGCGCTGGGACTGGTGCGCGGGATTTTGATGGTGGCCGTCATTCTCATGAGTATGGCTGCTTTCACGCCTGCGTCGCAGTCGCTGGAAGGTTCGCAACTGGCGCCTTATTTTCTGGTCGTAGGACGCGCCGCCATTTGGTTGGCGCCTTCAGAATTGCGGGCCCGCTTTTATCAGGGACTCGATTTGCTGCGCCGTGAGGAG
>DATHPO010000086.1:0-4365 GCA_035483835.1 Terriglobales bacterium | reverse complement strand
TACCACGAGAACGCCGGATTGAAATAATTCACGAGGTTCTGCGAAAAGACGTGCGTGTATCCAGCTGCAAACGAGTACAGCGGTTGGGGAGAAAAAGCGTTGAACAACGGGTTGATAGGATCGGTGTAGGCGGCTTGGAGCCCGGTATCCGCCTGAAAGCGAAACCACGCGGTGTTTTTCTCATTGATGTTGTAATCGACGCGAGCCGTCTGTACCTGTTCGTGGTCATCGCTCGAATGAGAGACGCTCTGGCGATTCGCGCAACCGTTCCCATCATTCGCAATTCCCGGCGGACCTCCACCAACATCGAACGGGCAGCCGAGTACCGCGAGAGGAGTTCCGCTCGTATTGCCGTACAGCGAGAACATCTTTTGATAGAACGGCACGGACTGTGGAGACGGCTGATAAACCGACCCGGTGACGGAATCGGTTCCACCCAACGGGAGTTGCAGCAAAACGTAATTCTGGAATGCCGAAGTTGGAACGGTCGTGGCTGTGACAATTGGCAGCGCAATCCGAACCCACTCGCTATCGAAAAAGAAGAACAGCTTGTTGCGAACAATTGGGCCTCCAACGCTTCCGCCGAAGTGGTTGACGGTTGACCGCGGCTTATGATTCCCCGGTGTCGCATCTGTAAAATAGTCCGCTGCGTTCAATATCGAGCCATTCCAGATCTCGTAAAGATTTCCGTGAAACTGGTTCGAGCCCGACTTTGTAACGTAGTTGACTTGCGACGCTCCGTACCTTCCCTCGTCCACCGCGTAGGAAAGCGTGTTCACCGTCACTTCCGATATCGAGTTCAGTCCGAGGGCGAGGTTTGTCGAGAGTCCGCTGTTCAGATTTGTCAGCGGGTCGTTCGTTTCCAGACCGTCAACGATATAGCCGTTTGAGAGAGCGGGCAGTCCATTGAACTCGACATTGCCGTACCCGTTCGTTCCGCCGACGAAGTCATTCCCGCTGCCTGCCGTGTTGATCAGCGCGCCAGGGGCAAACTGAAGAGGGTAGGTTAAATCGCCGCCCGGATTGGGAAGGTTCTCCAGCGCCGGTGCATTCAGGTTCGTGGATGTGTTCGGGTTTTCTGGATTGATGAGGGGAGCCGTACTGCTTACCTCAACCGTTTGATTTGACAGAGCCACTTTTAGCGTGAAATTGACCGTCTGCTTTTGTCCCAGGCCCGAAACGACATTGTCATTGTGCTGCGGCTCGAAGCCTACTGCTTCCACCCTGACCGAATAGGTGCCGGGCTTCAGCTGTGGAAAATTGAACCGGCCCTCCTCGTCGGTCCTGGCGCTGCGCAGTAAGGCGGTCTCGCGATTTGTGATGATGACTGTAGCGCGCGGAATGGCAGCGCTGGTTGCATCAGTCACTTGGCCAACTATCGCACTGGTGGTCTCGCCTTGTGCGAGCGCACCTATAGGGCTAAGAGATAAAAGTAAACCCGCGAAAACGGACCCTGTAAGAATAGTGCGTACTGTCATTTGCGGCTCTAGGGCTCACATGTTAAACGAGATTAACTAAAAAAGTAAAGCTAAGTAAACATATTCACTGAAAGGAAACGGAGGGCAGCGTAAAGTATTTGTAATTTTTGTGGGTCTGTCATTCGGCCTGCAATATGGGCCGTTGTTTCATGTCGATGGGATCAGCGTTCACATGAACGTGGAGGGGGCTCGGAGTCCAGCCGCAAAAGCAGGGCGCCGGTGGAGTGAACCTTTGGAGCGAGACAGTTTGATGTTGCACACTTTGCGGGAAAGGAGCCGCAAAGTGGAACGAAAGAAAGGGCAGCGATACAGTAACGAGTTTCGACGCCAGGCTTTTGAGCGAATGAAGTCCTGCGACAACCTCTTGGGGCTTTCTCGAGAGCTTGGGATACCTCGGAGGTTGCTTTACAACTGGCGCGATCGATTCGAAGAAACAGACCCGCCACACACGCAATCCCGCGAGCTGATCTTGCGTAAGCAAATCACCAAACTGAAGCGGCTGTTGGCGAATAAAACCCTGGAAGTGGATTTTTTCAGACGTGCCTTGCAGAGAGTAGGGGCTCGGCGTCGGCAGAGGCAAACTTCTGGCGACAAGGCATCTACGACGAAATAAGAACAAGGATGCCGTTGCAAGGCGGGTTGAGTGTCGAGCGAATGTGCCTATTGGCCCAGGTAAGTCGGGCCAGTTTTTACCGTTATTTGCAGCGAGGATGGCAGTCCGAAGAGGAAATCGCCTTGCGATCCGCTGTCCAGTCAATCGTCCTGCACCATCGCTGGCGTTATGGCTACCGGCGAATCACCGCCGAGCTGCGATCGCGAGGAATGATGGTGAACCACAAGCGCATAGCTCGAATTATGCGGGAAGACAGTCTGCTTGCTGTTCGCCATGAATGGCAGGAACCTGTACGCCATCCTGTTCGTGCCGTGCGAATTTATCTCAACCTCGCGAACCGAATGACGCTGTTAGGGCCAAATCAGCTCTGGATCGCCGATATAACTTACATCCGGCTCGCTTGCGAATACGTATATCTTGCGGTGGTGCTGGACGCCTTTTCTCGGAGAGTCATCGGCTGGAAGGTCGGCCAAAGCCTCAAGGCCCAACTTGCAGTTTGTGCGTTGGAGCGAGCGATTGATAGCCGGAGGCCGCCGTCTGGGGTCGTGCACCATTCCGATCAGGGAGTGCAGTACGCAAGCAAAGAATATATGCAAACACTGTGGAAGCACGGGATGCTTCCTAGTATGAGCAGGCCCGCCAATCCGTACGACAATGCCACGTGCGAGAGCTTTCTCAAAACGCTCAAGCGTGAAGAGATCTATGCGACCATGTACCGTGATTTCAAGGACTTGCAGAAGCGGCTGGAGGAATTCATCGAACGGTACTACAACCAGAGTCGGCTGCACTCCGCGCTAGGCTACTGTTCGCCTGCGAAGTTCGAAGAGGGAGTCCGCACCGAACAAAGGGCGGCTTATGCAGCCGCGGCGATTACCTTCATCGACGGATAGTGTGATGCACACCTTTGTCTCAACGAGGGGTTCACTCTAGAGGAATTCTCTTGGAACTCAACTGTACACGAAGTGTGCACGAATCGAACGTTTTCAGTTCATTGGGGTTAGCTTTTGAGCGAAAGCAGGTTCCCCTATTTATTGGAAACGTTAGTAGTTGCTAGTAATGGATGGAGCGGATGGAATCGAGTCCGATGCTTTGCAAGCAGGGGGTCACCGGTTCGATCCCGGTCACGTCCACCAAACCTTTACTTCTCTCCTTTCTGCAGCTTAGGCCGCGATCTCGACCTTGATTCTTGCATGAAGTTATTTGGAGCAGTTTGGAGCAGCAACGCTCTTTCCTTGGTTGGAACGCTTCCGAATCCGCTCGTCTGTCGATTGAACCGCCATAAGATTCTCTACGGATTGAACGATCCCAGCAAGAATTTGCTGATCGGAAGTCATTGGTTTTTCTGAGCATTGCGTTTCAAAAGTCGCTGCCGTTATTGCTTGTCCTCTTTCCACGGCAGTGTTGACCTCGCGATACTGCTCTCGTCAGATGCGGCTACCACCTGCTATTAGAGCAGAGGTTCGCTGTGATATCGATTCGACGATGCGTTGGCAGCGAGAGGTGCACTTTAGAACCCGATCGATCAACCGGGCAAGAAAAAGCAGGGAAGCGCCAATGCCTCCCAACCAGGCGCCTGGAGCGTTCGGACCGGAAAGTATCCCGGAAACATTGTCCTGACGGAGAGTACGTACCTGGTGAGCAGGAGCTCGGATTTTGTGCGACTTCAGCGGGCTGTGCGTACCGTGGGTTTTTTGTCGAGGAGGCCTTCAAGGTGCGGCTCACAGCGTGAGACAGATGTACGGAAAGCCGACTTTTCGGCCAGGTAAAACTGTGTCGGTAAACACAAGCGCGTTTGTCGGTACTAATCCGACGGACGAATCGATAGTCTCCGACTTTGCCGGTCGTTCGAGAGCTGTTCGGTAATCCGTCGCTTCGGAGCCGAAAACTCGCAAGCGGGCGAGACTGGTTGCGGGCACTGCCGTGCGATCGCCCACGCCGCAACGTCCTTCGTGCAAGATCCGTACAACGCGTGACGCGAAGCCGCTGCCGGCATGACGGCGACCGGAGGCTCTCCTTCGACGACCATATTGGCTAGCACCTGCTCGTCGGCTCCCTCCGGAAGCTTCGTCAAGTCGAGAAGACTCTGCCCGCCCTTTGGCAAAAAAGCCGCCACGTATACGAGCGCCGCGACACGTTGGGGACATCGTGCCGGCCCTGAAGGGGCACTTTTGTTGCAACGCCGTTGGTTGTCGTCAGGACTTTGGCATCGACGGATCGATCTTTTCCGCCCAAGCCAGAATGCCGCCGGTGAGGTTCGAAACATTCGTGAATCCA
>DATHPO010000085.1:0-4967 GCA_035483835.1 Terriglobales bacterium | reverse complement strand
CATGGAATTGCCCATCATGGTTCTATGATCGAGCATTTTCTGGAATTCTTGAGCGGCCTCAGGCCCATTGCGAGTCCTCAGATAGGCCACGCCTCGGGTATAAATGGGAATCATGATTCCCGGTCCGCCGAATTCGTAAGGACGAGCCACGTTCAGGAACTCAATCGCCTTGGAGGGATTGCCGCGGTGCAGTTCGATGTCGGCGCGAATGGTTGGAAGGCCATAGCCCTGGAACAAAGTGTCGAGCGACGAATTGCGGTCCAGGTCGTCCACGAGTTTTTGCGCCTGTGTGACGTCGCCAGACAGCGCCAACGCCTGTGCCGCAAGGCTCTTCACAAAACGTCCCGACGATAAAGCCAGCGCCGTGATAGCCGCTTGGTGCGCCTGCGCACTATTACCGACCAACCCTTCGCGTAGGGCGGCACGCGCCTCATACAAAGCGGCTACTTCTTTCGCGTCACTACGCTTCGCGGATTCCATTGCCTGGCGGGTAAACTCCCGAGCCTTTTGAAATCGGCCATGATAGGCCTCGGTCTCTGCCTGTTGCATGAGCGCCGCGTCTTCCGCCCCCGGTTTGCCCATGGCCCAGGCGAGCTGTTGCTGCATCCCGGCCACGTCATTCTGCAAGAAGCTCAGGGTGTATAGGACACCGTGCAGACCCGGATAGTCCGACTTGTGTGCTAGCGCACGATCTACAGTTACCTTGGCCTCGTCCAGCCGATTGAGCGCGACGTATTCTTGCGCCAGATTGGCAGCAGTGACGCCGTTATCGGGATCGAGAGCTAAGGCTTGCTGGTATCCGCCCATGGCTTTTTCATGCTGGCCAAGAAGGGCATTGATCACCGCCAAGTCGTTGTAGGCTTCATCGTCGCGAGGATATTCCTGAATCCAAAGCTCATACTGCTGAACTGCTTTCTCCTGTTCCCGAGTGACGCTGGCGTAGTAACTGGAGGAGATATAGAGTTTCTCCCGTTCGCTGACTCGGTCGCGCAGTTCGTACGCTCTCGTTAGATTCTCGGCGGCGAGATTGGTTTGGAAGTCATAAAAAATCCCCAGGTCCACATAAGCCAAGGCAAAGTTGGGATCCAGTTCCACGGCGTGCTTAAGTAACGGAATGGCTTCGGCCTCGCCCTTTTCGCTCTGCACTCGCCGGGCATCGGTGTAGGCCTTGAGGGCTTCGAGTGAGGACGTGGTGGCCTCTTCCAGGGGTTTGTCGAACCTGGTGATCGTGGCCAGCGACTCGCCGAGCCTGCCACGGAGTGTAGTGGCGGCTGTACCCAGTGCCTGCAAGACTTTTTCGCGGCTGTCGGCTTCCGCTTCGGCACTCCCCAGCGAGTCGCCCGTCTGACAGTTCTCCGCATTCAAACCAATCGCATAGTGGCTGCCCAAGCTCGCGATGGAGCCCGCCAGGAAGGCCTTGCTTTGGGTCCGCTGGCAAATCTCTCGCGCGACCTCGTGGGTCACCGGCTGACCAGGTGAACGACCCATCAAACTGGTGGTGGCGGTTACTTTTTCGTCGGAAAGGATGTTCAGAAAGGGCGACTGTTCGAGGTTGGTTGCCAGCGCCTGCTTGAGAGTGCCATCGAACACCTGATCGCCGGTGGTGTTGGCAAAATCGGCGAGAACGATGGTGTCCTTGTCAGTGAGGCGGTGTGCGGCATGGCGTGAACGGAAGTAGAACGCGCCCGCGCTGGCGACGGCAAGAAGTACCGCGGCGGCGGGAACCAGAACCTTCCAGAGCTTGCGGCTCTTGAGGGCAACTTCGGCGACCTTGACCGCGCTCGATGATGGAGATGGAACTCGCGCAGGCGAGGAACCGGATGTTGGCGATGGCGATTGGCTTACCTGCGCGCTACTTTCCTGCGCGATCGGCACCCTGCCGGAACTCGCCGCCGCGGCTCGTCCCGTCTCTGAATCCCGCTTTAGCCGCAGCAATTCGGATCGCATTTCGGAGGCGTGTTGATAACGTAGTTCTCGATCTTTCTCCAGCGCACGGTCGATGATGTCTTCGAGCTTGGGCGGCATGTCGGGATTCAGCCGCAACGCAGGCAGCGGGTCCCGATTCATAATCCCGTCAAGAATGAGCCCCGTGCTTTCGCCACGAAAAGGCAACGCCCCGGTCGCCATCTCGTACAAGACGACTCCGAAGGAAAACAAATCTGTGCGTGAATCCAGTTCCCGTGCTCGCACCTGTTCCGGCGACATGTAGGCGATCGTTCCCAGCGCGCTCCCGGGACTCGTCAGATGTTCCTCGGACTCGACGGTCGGGGAACTCATGGCAATATTTTCCGGCTTGAGAGTGACCTTCGCTAACCCGAAATCCAGAATCTTGGCGTGTCCTCGCTTGGTCACAAAGATGTTTGCAGGCTTGATGTCACGATGGACGATGCCTCCCGCGTGGGCTGCGTCGAGTGCATCGGCGATCTCAATTGCCAGCGACACCACGGTTTCCGTGTCCATCGCCGTTCCTGCAATCCGGTGCTTCAGGGTCAGTCCGTCCAGGAACTCCATGGCGATGAAGGTTTGTCCGTGCTGGTCATCGATCTCGTAGATGGTGCAGATGTTGGGATGATTCAGTGCGGAGGCTGCTTTGGCTTCCCGCTGGAAGCGGCTGAGGGCTTGTGGGTCTTTGGCTACGTCGTCGGGCAGGAATTTGAGCGCAACAAACCGGCTGAGCCTCACATCCTCAGCTTTATAGACCACACCCATCCCGCCACCGCCGAGTTTCTCGACGATGCGATAGTGCGAGATGCTTTGACCGACCACTGGCGCGAATCTTACGTCTGCAAGACGGGCAAGTCAATGAAGGCCGTGGAGTTGGCGGCATCTCAGTAGGATCACTGTTGTAACATCGCCATTACACTCATCAACCGTGGGGAAAATCGTTTTCCCTTAAAATACTGCGAAGAGAAGAGCAGGCGTTGGCTCACGGTCGAAAGATTTTTGCTAAAGGTCGGCACTCGGCATGCCGTAGACCGGTACCTGCCGTTGTACCTTTGTTGGTCCCGCTTAGATTCTCCCTGCTGAAGTCATGCCCTTCCCAAGACGCACGTGAAGGTGGGTTTTTCTGCAGGCTCTGAAGCCGCGCTTCCGCAGCCACGCCAGAGCGAACCTTAATCAGAGCTTCGCTCGAGCATTTTCAGGGATGGTGTAGCCTGCACGAAACAGCAGGTCCCTCCACTCCGGTTGATTGGATAACAACGACGGCTCCTCTTGGGTGCCGAGTAGACTTGAGTTTTTGCGAAGAACCAAGACTCGGAGCGAAAGGAGCCGCCAATGAAGATTATAGGCTGTGATTTCCATCCGAGTTTCCAACAGATTGCCATGGTCGATACCGAAAGCGGAGAGCAAACCGAAAAAAAGCTGACCCCGGCAGAAGCGGTCGAGTTCTATCGTCAGTTGCCAGGGCCAGTTTTAGTGGGCATGGAAGCTTGCGGGAACACGCTGTGGTTCGAGCGTCTGCTGGCCCAGTTCGGACACCAGCTGTGGTTGGGAGATGCGGGCAAGATCCGAGCCCTGGAAGTACGCAAGCAGAAGACCGACCGCCGAGATGCGGAGCTGCTGCTGCAGTTGTTGCTGGAGAAACGCTTTCCGCGGATCTGGGTGCCGAGCCCGGAGCAGCGGGATCAGCGGCAGTTGCTGCTGCATCGCCACAAGCTGGTGGGGATGAGGCGGCAGGTGAAGAACCAGTTGCAGCATCTGGCGCTGAACCAGGGGGTGCAGCAAAAGCACAAGCTGTGGACGGCGGCGGGCAGGAAGCAACTGGAAGAGCTGGCGCTGACCGGCTGGACGGCGCAGCGGCGGGAAGAGTTGCTCTCGTTGCTGGACGATCTGGATCCGCGGATCGGAAAGCTGGACCAGGCGGTGAAGGCAGCGGCGGAAAAAGACCGCGTGGCTCAGAGGCTGCAGACGCATCCCGGGGTCGGACCGATTACGGCGCTGGCCTATTCACTTACGCTGGGCGAAGTCGGACGATTTCAACACAGCCGGCAGGTGGTGAGCTACCTGGGGCTGAATCCGGCGGAGCATTCCAGCGGCGGCCGGCAGCGGCTGGGATCGATCAGCAAGCAAGGCAATCCGATGTTACGCAGTCTGTTGGTGGAGGCGGGCCAGAGCGCGGCCCGTCTGGTACCAGAGTTGAAGCGCGCCTATCAGAGGCTGAAACACAGAAAACATTCTTCTGTGGCCAAGGTGATGGTAGCGCGCAAACTGGCGGTGCGGCTGTACTGGATGTGGAGAAACCAACAGCCGAATTCCGCCACTCGCATGCAGGGCAGCCCGAGTCATCCTGTGGCTGAAGGTTAAAGCCGTCCGTTTGAGTGGGCGCCCTGCCTCCCTGAATAAGTCGGGGAGTTTGAACGAGCAATCATGGTCGGAGGTTCCGACCGAATAGATGGTTGGTGGAGCAAGAAGCTGCCACCCGTGATTCAACGTGCCGATTTTTCTTCCGTCCACAATTTCGTGATCTCCTCTAGCGAGCGGCCTTTGGTCTCGGGAACCAGCCAGGCGACCAGGACAACCGTCAAAAGTGCGCCGGCGCTGAAAAGCCAGAAGGTGCCATCCGATCCCAGACGCTTTTGCATAATCGGAAACAGTTGGTTGCCCAGGTAGCCCACGAGCCAAAGCGCGGTCGTCGCGATGGACATCCCGCGGCCGCGAACCTTGGTAGGATAAATTTCCGAGATGATGACCCAGCACGCTACTCCATTGCCAAAGGCATGACCGGCGACGAAACTCATCACGAAGATCAGGACTGCGAGACCGCTGCCGTGGATGTGATAGAACCAACCGACCAACGCGAAAGAGATGAATTGCACGGTGGTCCCGGTGAGGATTAACGTCTTGCGTCCGGCGCGGTCGACCAGCCATAGGGCGAATAGGGTAAACAAAAGATTGATAAGGCTGACCAGCACGGACTGAAAAAATGCGTCGCTGGTCGCGGTTCCAGCGGCACGAAAAATCTCCGG
>DATHPO010000084.1:0-4203 GCA_035483835.1 Terriglobales bacterium | reverse complement strand
TGCTTCCAACATCTAAAATTCAGCCTTTTCCAAGAGTTGCGATATTGAAAATGAATTTCAATTTCATTATCTAGGATAGTCTTTCGCCTTCCATGGCGTCAACGCGCGGAATCACTGGCGGTTGTGATCTAAATCACGCGTACTTGATCTGATGCGGCCGCTGCTGGCGGAGAATCATGTAATCGTGTGCGACTCGGTCGCGACGGCGTCATTCCGAGCGTAGCGAGGAATCTGCAGTTGTTCCGGGTCGCAAAAATGCAGATTCCTCACTACGCTCGGAATGACAAGCAGGCTTGGGTTGCGAAGCCCTAAATCGATCAGAGGTGCTTGAGAAAGGCTTTCGCCTGGTCCAAGTGAGGGAAGAGTTTTTCTTCTGCCTGGAAGTCCGACGAATGCACGCAGCGCCGGCTCCCGCGCAGTTTCACGGGATGTTTCAGGTGCAGCATTTCGTGGTAAACGATGTATTCCACAGCGTAGGACGGAACCCGCGGGTGATCGAAGACTCGGCTTACGACTATGGCATTATGGGCGGGATCGTAATGACCTAGACGGTTGCGAGCGTGATCGCGGCTCCAGGTCATCTGCGGCCGAGCCAGCAAACCAAAGAAAAATCGCTGGTTCAGTTCTTCAAAAATGGTCTCGAGGTTATAAGTCCGGCCCTGGGCACTCTCGATTCGCTTGCGGCCGCGCATCTGACGCACGACGTGAGCCTTCCTGGTGATGTCTTGGCCGGAAATATAGCGCCGATACCGGGTCGCGAATCCTCGCTCGATGGGTTTGCGATACATCTTGGCCAATAAAATGTGAGCGATCGCCCTTAGCACCTCTTCCGGTGCTCCTTCCAGCAAATCCGAGAGGCGAACGAACAACTTTCCCTCCCGCAAGCGGATGGTGTTGTTGATGTTTACGAAGGCAAAGAACTCAACCGCGAGGTCCGGCATGGGCGCGCGGGGACGCAGTTCACGATAGCTCTCCTGAAAGATTTGTAGAAGCCTCTCTCTCACCTTGCGGTTAGATTAGCATGGGCCAAATCTCAAAACGCAGAGAGCGCGCAGGACTCGCAAAGGGCAGCAGCCGGGACTTTTACTTTTTCTTGTGCTTGGCTGCTTCTTCTTGCTCGTTTAGCAACTGCCGGTGGTCCTGCACGCCGCCGTCGACGGCATCCAGGACATTGGTCAGCAGGAAGTCGTATTGCTTACTTTCGTCCTTGTTGGCATCCACAGAGCTTTTCAAGGCGCGCAGCTTGGCCTGGAACTCAGTATCGGCTTCGATCACTGCTTTCAAAGGCTTTCTTATATCCGCCTTCCGCTCCACGAAGGTATCGAGGTTGTCATTCAATTCATCGTAGACATCCAGAAAGTTCTGCAGGCGATCGCGGGTTTGTTGGGCGCGGTCGGTGACTTTGGGGTCGGCGCGCATCTGTTCCAGCGAAGTCAGCCGGGTGCGTGCAAATACGATGTACAGCTTGAGGCGTTCAGCCGGGTCCTGGGCGGCGTCGCGCAACTGGTCCTCTTCAAGAGGATTAAGCGGGTCGCGGCGTCGCTGAGCCCACGCCGTCGAGAGCAGCAACATCGCCAGCGCCAGCCGCGCGAGCCTGCCTGAGGTCGAAATCATTTGCCCTTGCCAAACATGTGGGATAAAAGGTCGGTGCGCAAGCTTTCAAGGCGATCAGCGGCTTCTTGCACCGGGGGCTGATCGTCAAAGTTCAGGCTGCGCTTGATGTCTCGCAGCTTGGCTGCCATTTTTCTGAAGTCGATCTCGGTGTTCTTGAGTTTCTTCCCGGACTGAATTGCCGCGTCGTGGGCTTTTTCCGAATAGGTAATCACATCTTTCACTGCGGCCTGAGCTTCGTCTACTTTGCCCGACGTGTATAGCTCGTCAGCGGCTTTGAGTTGGCGCTCGGCGATTTCCGTGCACAGAGCGGGCCGATCCTCGACTTTGGCCGCTTCTTCGCGCGCAATCAGTTCCTGCAGAGTTTCGGTCTTGGCGGATGCCAGAAGTGAAGCCGCCAGGAGAACCGCAACAATTCTGATCCGCAGACGCATAGCGTTTATTTTTTCGGCTCAATCGCAATCAGCCGATGACGAGCTTGCCACTCCTGGTCAGGATACGCTCCGTTCGCGACTTCAAGAAACCGATGATAGTTCTGCGCAGCCATTTTATAGTCGCGCAAGTGATCATAAGCGCTGGCGCGAAGAAAATAACTGACGGGAATCTCGGGTAGAAACTTCGCGCGCGCGTCCGCTGCCTTGATCGCGAGTTCGTAATTCTTGTTTTCAACCGCCGCTATCGCTAAATCGCCGTAGGCCTCGCCGAAGTCGGATTTGAGCTTGACGGCGGTCAGAAATTCCTGTTGCGCGTCCGCGTACTTTAACTGTTTCAAAAGAGCTATGCCGAGGGAATGATGCAGTTGCGCGTCATTCGGATGGGCAGCCACCAGCGCGCGATACAGGGCTTCTGCCTGATCGTATTTCTTGCTCTGGAGGTAAAGATCACCGAGATCGCTCTGCACAGCAGAGTTCCCGGGATCCAGCTTCAATGCGGCCTGCAGTTCGGCGATTGCGTCGTCCTTCTTTCCGCTGATAAGCAGGATGCGTCCGAGTTGAATCCGGGCAGACGCATCCTCCGGATGCATCGCAATGAGCTTGCGCAAAATTGGATCGGCATCCGCATACCGCTGTCCCCGCATGTAGATATTGGCCATGCCCGTCAGAGCATCGCTGGAATTGGGATCGATCGCCAGGACCTGTTTGTATTGTTGCTCCGCGTCAGCAAAGCGATTCTCCTTCTCCAGCAACAAGCCGGCCGAAAGATACGGCTCGGTATTCTTGGGATCGAGGACAGCAGCCTGCTTGTAGGCTTCGATAGCTTCGTCGGGCTTGCTGTTTTCAAGTACATGAGCCAGGGATAACCAGGCCCGCGCGTGACCTTCATCCACATTAGCCGTCGGTTTCAGAGTGGTTGCAGCACGAAGGAATTGCTCGGCATCCGGTTGGCCGGTCTTGGCCAGCATGAGCCCGAGATTGAGATTGGACTCAAAGACGTCGGGCTTGGCAGTCACAGATTTACGATAGGCAGCAACGGACTCCTGAGTGTTTCCCCGGCGGTTGTACACAAACCCCAAGTCGAACCAGGCTTGAAAGTTGTTTGGATCCGCTGCCACCACTTTCTTGAGTAACGGTTCAGCCGCCGCATCGTCGCCCTTTTCGATTGCGCTTTCGGCTTGGGTAAGCTCAGGGGGGAAAGACGAATCCTGCTCGGCCACCTTGTGATGGCGTATGGTCTGGCCGGTACTCTGGGCAAGGAGGGTCCCGTCGAGGAGGAACGCCAGAACCAACAACGCGAGCAAGGTTAGTTTATGTGCCCCCATTCCGAGATGACCCGTTCCCCGACGATCCATTTCCGTTCAATATACCTGCCAGAAATTTTCCTGTGTACGACTTCGGCAAATTGGCAATTGCCTCGGGCGGACCCGAACCAACAACATACCCGCCCCGCTCGCCGCCTTCGGGACCGAGATCAATCACCCAATCCGCGGTCTTGATGACCTCGAGGTTATGCTCGATCACCAGAATCGAACCTCCTGCATCGATTAGACGGCGGAAGGCCGAGAGTAGTTTGCTGATGTCGTCAAAATGCAGCCCGGTGGTCGGCTCATCAAAAATATACAGGACATGTGGTTTGCGGCGAGGACGGTCGTCCGAGGTTCTCGGCCGGCTGGCTTCTCGCGCGGCCGGCTGCAGGTGGGCCGCCAACTTCATCCGCTGCGCCTCACCACCTGAGAGCGTCGTGGCTGACTGCCCCAACCGTAAATAGCCGAGACCTACTTCCTCCAGGACGCGCAGTTTCTCCACAATCTTGGGTACGCCGGCGAAGAACTGCAGTGCTTCCTTCACCGTGAGATTCAAGGCTTCGTGAATATTCTTGCCACGATAACGAACCTCCAGCACTTGCGGTTTGTAGCGTGCTCCCTTGCACTCCTCGCAGATGAGCTCCACGTCGGCCAGAAATTGCATTTCTACCGTCACGGTCCCGTCGCCTTGACAGGTCTCACAGCGCCCACCGGGAATGTTGAAGGAAAAATGTCCGGCGGTGAATCCGCGCTTCTTGGCCTCGGGCAGGGAAGCAAACAGATCGCGGATGCCATCGAAGGCCTTGATATAAGTGACCGGGTTCGACCGCGGCGTGCGTCCGATCGGAGAT
>DATHPO010000083.1:0-8051 GCA_035483835.1 Terriglobales bacterium | reverse complement strand
CGACGAAATCGTCGCCAATCTCGCCGGCGGCCGCGTCATCATTCACGTCGCGCGCGACAAAATCGTCTTCGCGGCCATCGATCAACCTGTTGAACCTAACTCCATTCCACCGCGTGTTTTGAGTATCGACCACAGCCACATCGGGGTTCTCTTGGGTGCATCCGAATGGCGCATTCCCGCCGATCCTAAGGCCGTGCGTCTGGACAGGGACTTTCCCCACGTCCCGGGCAAGAATCCGCACTATGCTGCCGACCCCGACGAAGTCGCGCCGGATCTGGACGTTATTGGTGTCGCGTTTCTCGAGCGGCTGCGCCCGCTGGTTTCCCAGCTCCACCACAAGATCGAATTCAAACCAGATGAGGCTCTCTTTGAAGTAGTGATCATCGGTTTTGCGCCGGAGGACTACGGCCCTGAAGTCTGGACCCTGGAATACCGCATCCAGCAGGAAGAAATCGCGACGCGTGGAGACTTCTGGCAGACGCGCCTGCTGCGTCCGCGCTTCACGCAGCTGTATCCTCCCGAAAAGAAGGCACCGAAAACGCTTGTGGAAGTCCGCTATCCAGACACTACGCCAGGGCCGACTTTGCAGCAACTCATTCAGGGAAACGATCCGGACATCGAGAAACTCTATCGCGGAGATCCTAAATTCTCGAAGGTCGCGGAGAGCATTGACCGCGGCCAGGCCAACAAAGCGGTTCCTGAAGACGCAACGGACTTTCTCCGCGCCGTGTTGCCGCTCATTTCAGAGAAGGCCAAGTTCATCCTGGGGACGATGACCGAGGGTGGATTCGATTGGGTGGTTCCACCAGACGAGCCGGTCGAGAAAGCCAAAGAAGATAAAAACCAGCCGCCCGATGCGCCTACCTTGCACCGCAAACCCAAGCCGTAAGTCGCAATTAAATCCTAAACATAGGCGGTATGGCTTTAGTCTCCCGCCACCTTAATGCGGCCAACCGAGGCACCGATGTCTTTGCGATAGTGCATGCCGTCAAAATGAATCTTCTCGGCGGCCTGGTAAGCAAGCGATAGTGCTGCTTCTAAGGAGACTCCGGCCGCCGTCACCCCTAGAACGCGCCCGCCGTTGGTAACGAGGAAATCCTGTTCGCGCCGGGTGCCTGCTTGGAAAATCTGCACACCGGTATCATTTAGATTAGCGGTTAGTCCAACAATCCTCTTTCCAATCTCAAATTTTCCTGGATAGCCGCCTGAAGTGAGCACGACGCAAACGCTTGCTCCTCTTTTCCAGGGCAATTTCTCGGGCTCGAGCCGCTTGGCGGCCACATCCGCCAAGACCTCCGCCAGGTCGAAATCCATCCTCGCCACAATCGCTTGCGCCTCGGGATCACCTAACCGGCAATTAAACTCCAACACCTTCGGCCCATCGTTGGTGAGCATCAAGCCAAAGTACAAGAAGCCTTGGTAAGGAATACCGTCACTCGCCAGGCCCTCGAGGGTCGGTTCGACGATCGTGGAGATGACGGTTTCGCGCAGGTCGGCAGGCAATAGCTCGTCCGAAGAATACGCTCCCATTCCTCCGGTATTTGGACCCCGGTTTCCATCAAAGGCGCGCTTGTGATCGCGGGTCGGCACCATGGGCGCGTAGCGTTGGCCGTCCGTCAGGATGATGAAAGACAACTCCTCTCCAGCGAGCGTCTCTTCCAGCAAAACGCGCCGCCCTCCAGGTCCGAGCTCCTCTTTCTCCATCACGCTTTCAAGGAATTGCCGGGCAGCCTCCCTATCTGGTGCCAAGACCACGCCCTTGCCGGCGCACAATCCATCGGCCTTGATCACCAGCGGCCAATGCACGCCGTTCAGTGCGGCATACGCATTCTGCGGTGAGTCGTACGCGCCATACATTTTCGCGGTCGGAATGTTGTGTCGAAGAAGAAATTCCTTCGAAAAAATCTTGCTGCCTTCGAGTTGCGCGGCTTGCTGCGAAGGGCCAACAATGGCCCAGTTTCGCCGCCTAAATGCGTCCGAAATCCCGTTCACCAGCGGCAGCTCCGGTCCGACCACCGTCAAATCCGGCGCGATTTTTTCAGCCAGTGCCACTAATCCCGCAACGTCGCCTGCATCCACGGCAAGGCATTCCGCATCCTCGGCAATTCCACCATTTCCTGGAGCGCACCAAATTTTTTCCACGCGCTCGCTCTGCTTCAGCTTCCAAACCAGCGCATGCTCTCGCCCGCCGCCGCCAATCACCAATATCTTCATTCAAGGAGCCTCGCGGAAATTTCACTTCGAACGATAGTCGCGCGATAACATCGTGTCAACTCGGTGTCAACTTGCGACGGTTTTCGGTAGTGGGTTAGTTTCCGATTACCCGTGCCAGCTCAACCGGTCGACGCAACACTTTCTAATAGCCTGATCCAACAGCACTTCCCGAGAGAACCGATCTGTTGGGCTGTACTCAATCAGAACCTAGTCAGGGGGGGGGTGTTCCGTTTGATTCAACACTTGTAAGCGATTTTAGTCTTTGAGACTCCAGCAGTTAGACTTTGAGCTTAGTGTTGCGTCGACCCATTGAGACCGCCCGAAAAATCAGGACTTAGCAAGCCAGAATGTCCCAACGAGCCTTCTGACTCAGAATTACTTCCGGCTTGCCCGTCACCCGGGAGCCAAGGCTCTATTCCCCAGGAGCTATCCGTGGCGCTAACCGGCAGGAATCGAGATTCCTGCGACCGAAGAAACGTAAAGATTGCACTTGACAATAAGCAGACACTTATATAAGGTATGCCTTATGGCGATGACGATGAATCTCGATATGACGTTTGCCGCTTTGGCTGATCCAACGCGGCGGGCGATTCTCGTGCGGTTGGCGAAGGGCGAAGCGACGGTGATGGAACTGACGGCGCCATTCAAGATGACACAACCGGCAATCTCGCAGCACTTAAAGGCGCTGGAAGATGCGGGACTGGTGGTGAGCCGCGTGGATGGAACCAGACGGCCGCGACGGCTGGCGAAGGTGGGTATCGAAGCGATGGACCAATGGCTGGAGATGCTGCGAAAAGCGTTGGAGAAGAACTACAACCGACTGGACGCGGTTCTGGCCGATATGGAAACGACGACGACTAAGAGAGGAGAGAGACGATGAGCAAGTTAACACTCAAGACAGAAGGTGACACGCATGTGGTGGTGACGAGACGGTTTGCCGCGCCTCCGGAAGCGGTATACCGCGCTCACACCGATGCGAAGCTGCTGCAGAAGTGGCTGCTAGGTCCGGACGGGTGGACGATGCCGGTATGCATCACTGAGGCGAAACCGGGCGGCAAGATTCGATACGAATGGACGAACAGCAAGGGCGGAGAATTCCATCTGACGGGAGAGTACGTGGAATTGGAACCGTACAGCAGGATCGTGCATGTGGAGCGGATGTTCCTGCCAGACCGAACACCAGACAACCATGTGGAAACGCGATTCGATGCGGACGGCACGGGCACCTTGATGACTATGCGCATGACGCTGCCAAACGCCAAGACGCGGGCGGCCATGCTCTCAACGGGAATGGAGAAGGGAATGGAGGCGAGCTATGTACGACTCGAAGGGATGCTCTAGGCCGCCGACGGCGGGCGAAGTTCTGCTGCAAGGAATAACCGGCCTGGAGGGCGCAATGAACAAGGCGGCAACAAAATCACTCCCGGGTTCTGGCAGTGCTTCGCAGTTCAGAGAGTTGGCAGCCTGGTTGGCCGTTTTGTTGACTGGTGCGACGATCTTGCTGCTGACTGCTCTGCATGTATTGAGCCCGGAATTTTCGCCCTCGTGGCGCGTGATCAGCGAATATGCGTTCGGCCACTATGCCTGGGTGCTGTCGTTGATGTTTTTCTGTATGGGCTCAAGTTCGTGGGCGTTGGCGACCGCCATCTGGTCCGAGGTCCACACGCGTGGCGGACAGGTGGGCTTGTGGTTGCTGCTCATCGCCGGTCTTGGCGGGGTGATGGCTTCGTTTTTTGATGTCACGCATGAGATCGGACATGCGATAGCCGGCTTTCTTGGGGTTATCGGGTTTCCGATCGCAGCCCTGCTGCTGAGTGTAGCGCTAGGCCGCAATGAAAACTGGCGCGCGGCGCGAACCCGGTTGTTACGGGTCGCGAACCTGAGCTGGATCAGTGTCGCGTTGCTGGTGGCGACGCTAGCCATCATGACCATGCAAATGTCGCTGCTCAATGGGGGCCATTTGCCGCAACATGCGCCAAAGGCTCTCCCGCCGGGTGTGCTGGCATTGGATGGGTGGGCAGACAGATTGATCGTATTGTGCAGCTGCACCGCAAGCATTCGGACGCTGGCAGCCATTGATTTCGCGCAGAAAGAGGCAACCGATTAGCGACCCAACTCGGCACCTCGGGCGGTAACTGGAAAAGTGGCTACCCGTACCTACGCGAATTGCAGGATGACCTATCGAGGGCTTTTTTGAGCCTGTTTTCGATAGTGAAGAACCCCATAAGCCAGAACGCCAGAGAGGATTGCTGTGGCTGCGCGGGTGCGCCATAAAAACTCGGGGCTTGCAGAACCTCGGTCGTGAAAGAGCGTGGCTACCAGTTTTCCAGGGAGCAGACGCATCTCGCAAATCAAGTCCGGGAAAGAGCCTGCCTTGAAATGGGGCTGCAACAGCGTCGGAATCGCCGCTACTGCACTGCCAACGATTATAGCCAGCACAATTCGAGAACGTTTCGTCACGAAGACATTCTAACGCCGCCTGAATTTCTCTCAAGTCCTGGTAAACGCGCTAACCTCCCAAGTTCGTACTGGAACGAACCTTTCCGGTTTGAAGACTTACTTAGCACTAAAGGTCGACTCGCATCGGCCTGCAGCCCACCTATGGGAATGAAAAACACAACCGACGCGGATTCATTGATTCTAAACAGGTTACGGAGTGTTTTTCGACGGAGTATCCCGTTTGTCGGGAGTTGGTGCGGAAGAGCGAATTTGGGATTGGCCCGACCGTGACAGTCGGCCTGTACTTGCGGACAGATAATTCTTGAGCAATTTGCCCTTCGCCACCCGATTCTCTGTCGAGCCCCTCTTATAAAATGGATCTAACCCGCCCCAAGGTTTGACTAGGAAGGAGTGAATCCATGACGAACATATCGGAAGTCCAGGAGCGGATTCACGAAAATGAGCTGGCCGACGGGTCGTCCAACCCAGTGGCACAACACGTTTACGACGGTTCTGCCAAGAGGCAAAGCACGTCAGGGCCGTCGTTGGTTCTTGGAGCGGCCGCGATAGGGCTTGTCCTGGTTCTTGCTTCCATTTTCGGTCTGTGGCTTGTGAGGTCGGTCAGGCGATTGAACCGAGAAGTGGCGCACCTCAATCGTCAGACAGAGCAGCTCAACCAGCGCGTGCAGGGCGCCGAGCAGCACATCAAGAGTCTCGATCAGAGAGCTTCCCAAGCCGCCGCTGCCCAAGTAGCTACGATTCGCCCCGATCAAGTGCCCGATCAGGTGAAACAGCCGGAAGCGACATCGGCGGCGCAAGCGCAGTCGCCCCTTGAGCCGGAGGCAGCCGCGCAACCGCCCACTCAGGCCGCGCACAAAACAGAAGAAAATCGCACGCAGCACGCCGACGAGCTTCAGAAGTTGAAACAGTCCCTCGGGCAAATAGCCGAAACGCGCCGCACCGCAGATGGAGTAGTGATGACGCTCGGAGAGAAGTCGCTTCGGTTCGACTCCGGCAAGTCGACCATTGCGCCTCAATATCGAGCCATCTTGAACCGCGTTGCAGGTGTCCTCACGCCGCTCAAGGGATATTCCATTTACGTATACGGATATACGGATGACAGCGGGACAAAGGAGCACAACCTGGAACTCTCCGCCAGTCGCGCCCGAGCTGTTCGGGCGGCGCTGGTTAAGGCGGGAGTCGATCAGAGCCTTATCAGTACAAAGGGTTTTGGCACATCCATGCTGCTTGTTCGCGATAGCAATGCCAAAGCGCGAGCGGCCAATCGCCGAGTGGAGATCGGCATTGTCTACGCGATCCTGGTATCCAGCAAGCAGCCGACCTCGAAACACACTCGCTAGTGCCTGATAAACGCCGTTACCGGACAAGTGCCGGTCGCAGAGATTTTAGGTCTACAATCATTGCGTGGACCACCACACCGTCGCGGTCGTCAGTATTGCGGGTACCTGTCTTGATGTGCTGGGTAGTCTCTATCTGGCGTACGACCTGTTGGGAGGACAACACGGTCCGTTGCGCCTGCTTACCCGTGCCGTAACGTACGCCGTTGTCTTCGGCATCGGCTATGGACTTGGGCTGGGTCTCTTCTTTGGGCTGGCTTCCGGTTTGGCCAGCGGTATTACCCTGTCGATTGAATTCAGCCGGGCATCTCGTGGGCTGGATCATTACTCATTGCCCTGGGAAGGACTGTTTGCCGCTGTTCGAGGGTTTGCTTTCGGAGCCGGACTGTATCCGATGGTGGGTTTCGGATTCGCCATTGCGTTTGCCATTCTGGTTACCGCCGGCCAAATCCTTGCCTACACTCGCGGAATGCGTCCTGCGGCCGAATATGCAGCGTCTCGGCGTCCGCGGCTTACGCGTCGTCAGTTTTGGGGAACGGTGTTGCGTACCGTCGGCTACACGGCCACAGCGTTAATCTGTAGCGCGTTCATCCATCACGTGGATCACCCCTGGCTATTTGCGATTCGCGTGGGCCTGGTGACAGGCATTGTCACCGGCGTGGGAATTACGGTGAATCCTTACATCGAATATTACGCCGACAATCTCCCGGAGCGGCGACTAGGCGTATTCGGCATTGGGCTCATTCTTTGCGGTTTTACCCTGCAATCCCTTCAGTATTGGCTGTCACTATTTGATGTACGTCTGACTTAGGAAATCGTCCTTTGCGCCTTTTTTTTTGTTCAAGAAGAGTGGGCAGCCGTGCGGAACTAATAGCCTAAGTCTGACAAACGTGGTTACTGGAAGATGACCTACTATCCAATTCTGCGGGTATTTCTCGTGCAGTCCGTTTTCCACGAAGTTGCGGTCCACCGAGTTTCCGCACCGGATCGTGCCATCCGGCTTGTGTATCGTAAGCCGCAATCTTTACTGATACGGGTCTTGCTTACCCATTTCCCATTTGCTCCGCAGAGATACCCCTAGACTCAAAGTAGCGGCGGCTCACCCGAGTCTCTCCCGGCGCGAAAGGAACTTGCATGTTTCTCTTACCCCTCCGACACGAAAACATGCGGGGGCGACGCTGGCCGGTGGTTACGTTCGCGCTCATCGCTATCAACGTGATCGCCTTTCTGGGGACGCACTGGACGATTGAAGCGCAGGACGCGCAAATTCCCGAGCGCGTTGAAGTGGTCAAACATCTGGTACTTCTGGCAGCCACGCACCCGGAATTGAAAATGGGTGACGATGCCCGCAAGTTCGTCGGGCTACTTTCGGCACAGTACCCTGAAGACTGGAAGCAGTTGGCTTCGCCCGAGCGCAAGCCTGAGGACGATTGGGAAGCCCGCATCCGCCAAGTCGAGGATCCAGCGGAACTGCAGGCAGAAATGGACGGCATCTCCCAGAAATTTCAGGACCTCCAGCGCAACACGTTTTTGGCTCGCTATGCCTTTGTGCCAGCTCATCCGACCGCCATCTCCTACTTAACCTGCAATTTCCTTCACGTGGGCTGGCTGCACCTGATCGGCAACATGTGGTTTCTCTGGCTTGCCGGCTTCATCCTGGAAGACAACTGGGGCCGCGCCATCTACCCGATCTTCTACCTGCTTGCAGGTGCGGTAGCGGCTCAGATTCATGGTTGGTTCCATCCAGACAGCCTTGTGCCCATGCTCGGTGCGTCGGGCGCGGTCGCTGCCTTGATGGGCGCTTTCCTGGTGCGCTTTCCGAGGCTGAAGATTGAAATGTTTTATTGGATCTTTATTGTCCGCGGACGTTTCAAAGCGCCTGCCCTTTGGCTGCTCCCGCTCTGGGGTCTCATGGAACTATTCTATGGTTCCATGTCCCGCCAGGCGGGTGGCGTCGCACACTGGGCGCACGTCGGCGGATTTGCCTTCGGAATGATTGGCGCACTCATCCTTTCGCGCTCCGGACTCGAGCACAAAGTG
>DATHPO010000082.1:0-13917 GCA_035483835.1 Terriglobales bacterium | reverse complement strand
CATCTCATTGAGTTCCTCGGGCGTGATCTGGGGCAAGTGCCGGATGAACAAAACCAGGCGCCAGGTTTGCGCGGCAGTGTGCGTTCCGCTGAAGGCTGGCATGCCGCTCAAACGAACTCCATTGTCAATTGTGTAGTAGAGTTCACCATCGCTCTTGTTCTGCGTCCCGGCTGCGCGCAAGTCGGGCGGTTTCGGATAGAGGCCCTTGCCGAATACCGTGTGGCCTCCTCCGTCATCCGAATGGCACGCGGCGCAATGATAGGCGAAATGCTCCATGCCTCCCCGAATGTTCTCCGTTGAAGGCACGATCGGATTGCGAAGTTGGCGATATGCGGATGGCACGGCCAGTTTGCGTGCCATTGTGGCGGCGAGCACCTCAATCGCTGATGGTGTCGCAAGCGCGCTGAAGCCTCGTCGCACGAGAATCAACCCGTATCCCGCGGCCGCAACCGCAAGAGCCAACAGAATCAACGAAACCGCTTTCCAGGGTTTCATCTCTACCTCTTCTGTCCCGTGGCAGCGTCGTCCGTTCGCCCGAACGAAGGGAGGTACCGGCCGAAGTTCAATTCGAAGTCGCTGCGAACGCCGTAACCCATATCACGAACCTTCGCACGGCGCGCCTGCGCACCTGGCAAAGCCAGCAGTGGGAAGAACAGGTCGATGCTCGACTGAAGCTCAGTTGCTGTCGGCGTCCCGAACCGATTGACTTGGGCCTTCGCTGCGGCCAGCGTTTCACGGTCGAACGAGGCCAGACGCCGGACGAGCGCATCGACAAATGAATCGAGGCCGTCGTCGTCCAGCGTGCGGTTCACCCAGCCATAGCGCTCGGCGATATCAGCATCGAAATCGTCGCCGCTAAGCACGATCTCGAGCGCGCGCGGGCGGCCGACCAAACGCAGGCACCATTCCATCGCTCCGCCGCCCGGGACCAGCCCGACGCCGACCTCGGGTTGCCGAACAAGGCGCTTTGCCGGCTGGCGAAGCGCATGTCGCAGGCCAGTACGAACTCGTTCCCGATGCCGCGCGTGCGGCCGCGAATCTTGGCGATGCTCACGACTGGCGTGGACGTGAGGCGCAGCACAAATTCGCGCCAAAGGCCCAGCACCTCTGGCCGTTCAGCTGCTTTGGCTACGTCGAGATGGGCGACGAAAAAATCGGGATTCGCCGACTGGAACAGTACGACCTTCACGGACGGGTCCGCCTCGAGGTCGGTCATTAGCGCTCCCAATTCGACAATCGTTGAGGGAACAAACATGTTGATCGGCGGGTTGTTGAAGCTGATTGTCCACAGGCCCC
Source organism: Terriglobales bacterium (assembly GCA_035483835.1). GTDB lineage: Bacteria > Acidobacteriota > Terriglobia > Terriglobales > Acidobacteriaceae > JABDBE01. Next base: position 12,621 of record DATHPO010000082.1, on the reverse strand, counting down.
GATAGGTACGGTCGATGTTGAACTGCGAATGGTCAGGCACGGCGCATTTACTCCTCTCTTGTGAAGAACACTACCGCAATGATCCGAAGCCCGTGCGAAGCTCTTCTGAAAACAGTTGCGGCTGCTCCCACGCCGCATAGTGTCCCCCTCTGTCTACTTGCTCCGTCATCTGATCGAACAACCCCTGGTCGGACGTGCTGTTTTCTGCACCCGATCGAAAGTCCCGCCCTGTCCCCGGCTTCCCTCCGATTCTTATGCCGCTGAAACCGACTTCTTCTTCCCATCGAGTGCCGGTAGAAGAAGTTTCAGAAGCGCTTCATCAGAGAACGGGTTCTGACCTGAGATCAGCTCGCGATCTTGAAGGACGTAGCTCCCCCATGGGGCGACCACACTCACGTCACCGCCCGCCGTACGCAAGGCGAAGTCCGGGTAGAAGAGAACCTTACCACCAATCTCAAGCGGTTCCCGTTGCTGCTCTTCCGCTGTCGAAAAGATAGTCATCTTATATCCAGAATAGATCCAACCCTGCGCCTTCGCGTGCGCTCCAGCGGCATCGCCCGCAGCCAGTGCGGCGACCACCTCCTTCGAATTCGGAAGAGCCGAGAGTAGTGAAATCGGACCATGGCAGAGCACTGCCGTAGGCTTGGATGTTTCATGAAAGTGTCTCATGACGGTGCCAGCGTCGGGATCATCGAGAAGATCGATCATGGGGCCGTGGCCGCCGGGGACGAAAACAGCGTCATATTGATCCAGGCCCGATGCGATGACATCCGCGATGCGACTTGGATCTCTGAGCCCCTTCAGGCCGTCGCGGAATAGCATATAGTCCTGAAGCTTGGCCGAGTCCCCGCCGAAGAAATCGGCGACTTCTGAATGAACATCCACTTGGGGCGCGTTGCCTTTGGGGTTGGCGAAGGTGATTTCGTAGCCCTCCTTCATAAGGGCGCGAACCGGAACCGTCAGCTCATTGAGGTAGTAGCCGGCGCCGGTATAAACCTTGCCATCCTTCAAGGGCAAACCGCGACCGCTCGATACCAACACTAAGACTTTTCCTTTAGTTGTCATCATTGTTCTCCTTTTTGAAATCGAATTCTGTTCTGCTGTCCGCTGCTTCCTCCAAAATGCGCAAGGACGGGCCACCAGCGGTTGATGGGGCTTATGGTTGCGGGAATCCGAACATCAACCACGACTGATTGGCTACCCAATGCGGGTACAGCTCCGTCATCTGATCGAACAGTTCCTGGTCGGACGTCGCGGTTTTCTGCACCCGATCGAAGTCCTCGAGGTAACGCTTGGTGTCCTGAATCGTCGAGGGAGAGTCGGGCGCGCCCGGCTTCTTGTGACCGGCAACGACCATCGAAGGGTTCAGCGCTGCTAACCGGTCCAGCGCCGCGATCCAATTCTTTCGGCTCTCGGGGGTGGTATCGCCGACGTACATGCGGCATTGGTTGTACACAACGTCGCCAGCGACGACAAGGCCGATCGACGGAACGTATAGAGACGTCGTATCGGCACTATCGGTGTGACCCTGTTCGATGATGCGCAATTCCTGGCCCTCGAGCGTGAACGTGTCGCGCTCATAGGGCTCAGGCGCAACCAGCTTCGTGGGCACTTGCCCGGGAAACAACCGGCGGGCCAGCCGCTCCACCGTGGGAGTGAAAGACATCTGCATGGCTTCCACCGTCTTGGGCGTTGCTATCGCCCGAGCGCCCGGGAAACGGTCGAGCAGAATGCTCAGACCATAGAAGTGGTCGAAATGGGCGTGCGTTATATAGATAGTCTCCAAGTTGCGGTTGTGCAGAGCAACCCAAGCCGCGATCGCCTCGGCCTCAGCCACCGTCGTCATTGCGTCTACCAGCACCGCGTCGTGCTCGCCGAAGATTAAAGTCGACGTGATCGGGTCAAAGCCGAGCGCTTCGCCGAAGGGCCTTGGCCGCTCGCCGACCATAGCCTTTCCCGGGGCGGTAAAGACGTTCACACTTAGTGTGTTCGACTCAGGCATGTTCGACGCGACAGGCGCGGTCACGCGCGTGGCCTCTTTCAGTCCATTTGTGACGACCATTGGGTACGCCTTTCGGATGTCAGATGATTAGATCAATTTCGCTACTCTGGATTCTCGTTACTCTGGATTCTTAGCTCTGCACTCGGCGTTCGCGCGTCGCGGCGCCTTAGGCCGCAGGCTCACTTCTCTTCTTTTTTTGAGGATGAATGCCCAGGTCGTGCCAGGACGTTTCCGAGAGGTTGACGTCGTAATACTTTGCAGCTTTCTCGATGTTCGCGAACGCCAATGCACGATCGGCATCGGAGATGTCGATGACTTGATCGAACCGCGCGACCGCGTTACGCACATGTTCTGCGTCGGTCAGTGGTTCTTTACGCTGCTTCGGAAATGCGTAGACGCTGTCGGGTAAATCGCTCTGCGTCGTCAGTTGTCCATGTTTCTCGTGAGGTTTCCAGGTTGCTTCCGGCATGTCTTTGCCATCCTTTCTTTAAATATTGGCCTAGCCCGCCACGGGCCGTCAGCACCGCGAACGGACGAGGGTTCCTAATCTCTTCAGTTCTGCGGACATAAATCCGCAGCGAATGCGCGGGATCCTAGCTTTCTTTGACTTTCTGCGCTAGCTCGCGAAAGTCCTTGGCTTGTTTGTGACTGGCCTTTGCTTGTAACTGTGCGAGCTGTCGAGATTTCTCGTTGGGGAGGAGCGAAACCAAAGCTTCAAGTTCGGTTGCCGCCTCGTGGGCCTGGTCAGCCCCTCTGAGCATCAAATGTTCAAATTTCCGGACTGCCTCATTGTGATCCATATTTCCTTCTTTCATGTTAGACTGCCGTGCGCAAGTCTCACTTCGGGTGAAGTGCCGAATTAACGGCGTCAAGCATAGCCGTGTCGCTGAATGGCTTGAATAGGCACGCTATCGCACCCTGTTTGAGTACTTGCAGGCGAACAATCTCTTCTCGTTGACCGGTTATGAAGACAACCGGAATCTCTCGCCGGCGAAGCTTTAATTCCCGCTGAAGCTCCGGTCCGCTCATTCCCGGCATGGCAACGTCGAGGATCAGGCAGCGGGTCTGGTCGACGCAGTCGGACGCGAGGAACTCTTCCGCGGAAGAAAATGCACGGGCTGCAAAGCCGAACTCGCCAAGAAGGTCGGGCAGCGATTCGCGCACAGACTCATCGTCATCAACGACTGATACCAGTGGCCGTTCCATGGCCCGCTTTTCCCGGCGCAATTCCATGGCATAACAATGCGCCTCGCGCGGAAGGGCGTCCATTGGACTTTGGTATTGGTTTTGCCTCCAAGATCAGTTGCGGGTGAGTGACCGCCATGGATATCTCATGCCCCATCAGACACGGAAGGTATGCGACTGTCGCGAGTACTGTCGCTCGTTAAACTCTCTGGCCTGCAGGGGATAGAAAACGAAAACGTAACTCCCGGACCGTTATTTGGCGCCGCCCACAGTCGGCCGTGATGTCGTTCGATAATAGAACGGCTGACCGACAATCCGATTCCCATACCCTCATTCTTGGTCGTGTAGAAGGCTTCAAAAAGCCTATCCGCAGCTTGAGGTTCAAAGCCGATTCCAACATCGCTCACGCTGAGGCGCACCCGATTATTGTCATCTGGTTCAGTTCGAATCAGTAAATCCCTTGGGCGATCATGAATGGTGCTCCTGGCATCCGAAGCATTGCGCAGCAGGTTCAAAATGACCTGCTGGAGCTGGACGCGATCGCCTGTGACCAGCGGGAGGTCGTCGGCAAGTTCCGGCCGCAGGATCGCACGGTTTTTCTGAAGTTCGCTCAATGACAGCGCAAGCACATCTCGTGTCGCGTCGTTCAGGTCGACCGGCTCATTGGTGGCTTCTTTCTTGCCAAAGAGTGTGCGCAATCGAGTGATCACCTCAGACGCCCGGTTGCCATCGCGAATGGTCCGCCGCGCAGTTTCGCGCGCGCCCTCGACGTTTGGAGGATCGGCTGCCAGCATTCGCATACAGGTCCCGGCGTTCGTGACAATGCCGGACAGCGGCTGGTTGAGTTCGTGGGCGATAGACGCTGTCAGCGTTCCGAGGCTCGTCACCCTGGCCACATGTGTAAGTTCCGATCGAGCCTTGTCGCGTGCCTCTTCCGCCAGTCTGCGCGCCGTGACATCCTGAACCGCTGCGATGTACTCCAGTTGACCATCCTGGTCGCGGGTCGATTGAGCGAGTGCGTGCATGTACTTGATCGAGTGGTTAGGCATCAGCAAACGGTACTGCCATTCAAAGTCGCTGCCACCGACTCGCGCCTCTTCGACCATTCTTTCGAACAAAGTGAGGTCTTCGGGATGGACTCGACTACGGATCAGTTCAAGCGTGACGGGTACGCCGATCTCAAGCTCGTAGATCCGATAGAGCTGCTCTGACCACGTGATTTCGTCTGTCGCCACACGCCAGGAAAAGCTGCCTGTGTGACTGAGATGTTGGGCTTCCGCGAGGAAGGCCTCGCTGCGGCGCAATGCCTGCTCCGCCTGTTTGCGTTCCGTAATGTCGCGCAGATAACCGGTGAAGGACGGCGGTCCTTCCAGCGGAATACGTGCGATTGCCAGCTCGACGGGGAATTCGCTTCCGTCAGCACGTACTGCCGTCATCTCGATGCGTTTCCCGAGCACTCGCGCCTTGCCCGTGGCCAGGTAGCGGGCAAAGCCCTGCCGATGCTTCTCCCGGAGAGACGGTGGAATAATGACGTCTGCCAGATGCTTTCCCAAGACTTCGTCCCGGCGGTAGCCGAAGGTGTGCTCCGCCGCCGGATTGAACTCAGTGATACAGCCCTCGTGATCGATCGTCACAATGCAGTCGAGCGCCGAGTCCACGATCGCTGTCTTGCGGACCTCACTTCGCTTCAGCTCCCTCTCCTCTCGCCCGAGCCTCTCTTCTATCAGTCCGCGTTCAGCAAGCTCCTTTTTGAGCTCTTCGTTGGCGGCGGCAAGTTCTGCAGTCCGTTGCACGACCCGTTGATCAAGTTCGGCGGAGACACGCTTCTGATGAGCCAGGAGCCGCGCCTCCTGCAGCCCGATGCATGCCTGATTTGCCGCTACGCTCAGGAGAAGTGCTTCCGTCTGCCGCGGAAAATCCGTCCGCTGCGCCACCGCCACGATCACACCAAGTTCGCCCTGCACTGGCAAGGGAACGATCGAAACGTCTCCCTCACCCATAAGGTTCCGAAGCAGTGGAGGCCATTTCCGTGAGCCATCTTTCAAACACTGGCTGAGCGCTTCGCAGATCTCGTGCGCCGAAGGCATCGATGCTCGCGGTTCGGCGGTCCGAACGATCTCAACGATCTCAACAGGTGCCTCGCCAACAGGAAGTGTCAGCCTCGCACAGACGAGGTCCAGGCGCAACATGCGCAGGAGCGCATCGAGCAGGGTATGGAGAACCTGGGATGGATCGCCACCACTCCAGATGGCGGGAAGGGCAAGCAGACTGACAAGATCGTTAATGCACCGTTGAAGGTGCTTGACTTCGCCGGAAGCAAGTTCGGGTTGGACTTCCATATCAGGCAGCCGTGGAGGACGGGGAAGGCCGCATGGCCCGACGTTGGCGGACCTCGTGCAGGAACTCCTCAGGCGGCACAAAGAAGGGATTCCGTTGGAGCATGCCGCCGATGATGATCATCGGATGTGTCCGCATGATGTCGATCACCGTGTCACCTCCAAATTTGCCGAGATGGTAGGTGCAGATCACCGCGTCGTCATGACTACGCCACACTTCATTCACGCGCGATTCGAATTCAACAAGATCGTCGATGTAGGATCGGTCTTCTATTGCCCAATCCATGCGGCAGCAGATGCGGCTCAGCGGGAATCCTCCCTTGGCATTGCCGCTAGCCATCTGTTCGAACGCCGTTAGCATCCGATCCTGATCGAAACGGCCGTCCCGAATGTATGCTTCGGTGTTGATCCGAACCTCTAACTGCCCACTCCGCTCGGCAGCTGTTAGGTCGATGCCTGCCGCAGCTAACCGTTGCAGATGGTCGCGACGTTGATCCGGATTCACGACGTGAACCGCCTTGTCGCCACACGCGAACCCGTCTTTAATGAACGGAAGCAGCACGCGATACTCTTCCTCGTCGCTATTGAAAAATGCGCAGACGTGACGTACGTCCCCGAGCTTGGAGCCGGCAAGGGAAATCGGCGCTGTGGTCTTCTTCATGCTGTTTTTCCTCCCAGGGGGTTGCCCGCAAGGCAGGATTCTATGCTCCGACTACTCCGGCAAATACTCGAAGGACGGCATCTGCGAATTCCGCGCCTTCGCAAATAGTTACGAGAGTGAATATGGTCGTTGCGCCGCTGTCTTCGCTGCGGGTGCGGGGCGGAGCCTCGCTGCCATTTTCACGAGTTCGGCAAGAGAGTCCGCCCTCATCTTCTGCATCACCTTGCCTCGGTGTGCCTTCACCGTGATCTCGCTGATACCGAGCTCCCCACCGACCTGTTTATTCAACAGGCCGGAAACCACCAGCGCCATAACCTGACGCTCGCGTTGGGAAAGTGACGCGTAGCGCTCCCGGAGCACCCGCATCTCGGCCTCGTGACCGAGCGCAGCGTAGCTGCGTTCGAGGGCTGCCCGAATGGCCCTCAACAATACGTCATCGCTGAAGGGTTTGGTTAAGAATTCGACAGCTCCCGCCTTCATGGCCTGGACCGTCATGGGCACGTCGCCGTAGCCCGTGATGAAGATGATCGGCATATCCGTCCGATCGCCGGCAACGAGCCGTTGGAGGTCTAGCCCGTTAAGACCCGGAAGAGAAACGTCAAGTACCAGGCAGTTGGGAACAAGAACGCGTGGGTAGTCGAGGAATTCTTGGGCGGACGCGAATGTCTCCGGCTGCCAGCCTTCCCAGCGGATCAACAACTCCAGCGACTCACGCACGGAGACGTCGTCGTCGACAACGAAGACAATTGGTGTAGCGTGCAACATGGGCGGTCACCCATCCATGACCAAGTGCGTGCGCTAAACTCACACTCCAGCGCATAAATTCACTAGTGACGCCCCACCGTTGGCACAATTCTAAAACGATAGTCCGATGGAAATCAAGAGAGGTCGCGCTGCTCGATTCTTGCGCGATGTGCGGACGAGCCATCAAAGTTCAGACGTGAGGCTCCCCTGTCAGAGCCCGTCCACACTGTATCCAACCCATACCGTTGTTAGAAGTCAAGTCCTTAAATCTGCAGGAACTCCACGTACTGATCAGCAGGAGATGCATACCAAAGTATCGACGATACTATCGTCCAATTGTTCATCTCCCACGCTTCTGTTCTGATGGCTCGCGTCGGCCGAATATTCAATCGGAACTCTCACAACCGGAACTCTCACAACCAGGAATAGGAGAAGGAACATGAAAATACTGATGGTGTTAACGTCGCCCGACGTACTCGGCAACACCGGCCGCAAAACCGGCTTCTGGCTTGAAGAATTCGCAGCTCCTTACTTTGTTTTCTTGACCATGGCCGGCGTTTCCGCGGGAACCGCAATGCTTGTATCGCAACCGTCAGCTTTTTAATCAACATGGGGATTTGTCGCCGCAGACTGTAGAGGAAAAGTGAGGCGGATTCCATGGGCTGCCAAGAACAGTTTTGCAATTCGAATTACGCTGCCGAAATGGACATTGCGGAGCGTGAGTTATCCGCGTTCATCAGCGCTGTGACGCTACTGTTTGGTCCCGAGGAGGCCAAACTCTCGGCGGGAGACTGGCTCGACGAGTTGGAGTTAATGGATAACCCACCTCGATCGACAAGCCGAGATTGGCGGGCGGTCACGATCGCGGCCTCGGCCAGACTGCCAGATCGGTTAGCCGTCGCGCAGCATCGCGGTTCTTCACGCCAGGTGTCCCCGGCGCGGCGGACGGGATGAAGCCACTTTGAGAGGGCCGGTGACCCAGCTGTGTATCGGGTTCTAACCTTTAAAACGAAAGGTTATTTATGTCGGGCAAGAAAACAGCAGTCATAACCGGAGCATCGGGAGGCATTGGCGCGGGTTTAGTCGAAGGGTTTCTGAGAGAAGGCTATAACGTTGTCGCAACGTCTCGTCACGCCAATCGAGACTTGACTACTTCAGGCAGTCTGGTTCTCCTCGATGGCGATGTCGGAAAGCAGGAAACTGCTGCCTATGCTGTCGAGGCGGCAATCAACAACTTCGGAACCATCGATGTTTTGGTGAATAACGCTGGCATTTTCCTGACCAAGCCCTTCACTGACTTCACTACCGAAGACTTCGACGCCCTCGTCTCCACCAATCTACTTGGATTCTTGTACATGACTCAGCGCACTATAAAAGAGATGCTGAAACAAAAATCGGGATGCGTTGTGAGCATCACCGCGGCACTTGCCGATCGGCCAATCGCCGGCGAAAATGGCTCGGTTTCGATGATTACGAAGGGTGGCTTGAATTCAGCAACCCAGAATCTCGCAATCGAGTATGCCAAAGATGGCATCCGTTTTAACGCCGTAGCCCCCGGCGAAGTGGATACACCGATGCACCGGAATGATCCCAACGACTCGACGCTGCGGCCGGCTATGAAAAGGGCAACGGTAAAGGATATTGTCGATGCCGTCCTTTACCTGGCACAGGCAGGTCATGTGAGCGGAGAGATTCTCCACGTGGATGGTGCCGCTCCGGCTCGTCGTTGGTAGGCGCAAGACTATCCAATATCGTTCCGGCCAGCTGCCAGTGAGCTATTCGCGAGGTGGAACTAGACGCTTCGACGCGGTGTGGACTCTGAGAGGATCGAAGAAACAGCGCGGCTTGACGAGTCCCACACTCCGATTCCACTAAAGCATTTAACTTCTTGTCATTGAGGGCTGAAGATGAACGATCAACCAAAGCAGGGGCAGTCTTCTGCCGCGCGAGATCGAGAGATCCGTGCGGCCCTGGATCAGCATTGGGCAGCGTCCGATGCCAACGATTTTGAAACGGAACACCTTATCTATCAGGAGGACGCGGTGCTGGATTACCCGCAGTCAGGCGAGCGCACCCGCGGTCGAAGTAAAATACAGGGCCAACGCGCTAGTCAGCCGAGCAATAAGCGGTTTACGGTCCGACGAATCATTGGCGGCGGTGACCTTTGGGTCACCGAACTCATTCTGACATATGACGGCAAGCCGTCCTACACCGTGAGCATCATGGAGTTCAGAGGCGACAAGGTTGCGCGGGAAACACAGTACTTTGCGGATCCATTCGTGGCTCCCGCATTTCGCGCTCAATGGGTCGAACGGATGCACACATAACGGAGCTCGTTACAGCACATCATCCGATGGAGGGAGAAGAGATGGATTGGAAACGGTTAGTTCAGTTTGCGCTGCTGGGTAGCAGTGATTTGGAACAATATGCCATCCTGCTGGTACGCGTTTCGCTCGGGCTATTCTTCGCCATCTCCGGGGCAAACAAATTGTTTGTCGCCGGCGGCACGAAACCTGTCTACGAGACCCTCGTTAAAGCCAAAGTTCCGTTTCCGCAGCAGACGGCTTATTTCGTGGCGGGTGTCGAGTTCGTTGGCGGATCTTTGGTGACCGTGGGGTTTCTGTCGAGCCCGGCCAGCGCGGCTTTGTTGATCGATATGACAGTCGCGACCGTGACCAGCGCGCTTTCCACCCTGCCTAAAGGACTTTCGCCTCTTCGCTGGCTCGACGACTTCCTCTACCTTCCGGAAGTCTTGTACGTGCTCTTCTTTATCTGGCTGATCTGCTCGGGTCCGGGAAAATTCAGTGTCGATTACTGGCTCGCCGGCCAGTTATGGACGTAATCGATCCACCAAGCTCGTTGCTACACAAGAGATCGGGAAGTAAAAGGATGCTAATCAAAGGCTGGACTTCGACGAGTTACTTATGCCCCGATTGCTTTCAGTAAATGTCGGCCTTCCGCGCGACGTGACATGGAACGGCAAAACGGTCCGAACCGCAGTCTGGAAATCTCCGGTTACGGGTCGGCGAATGGTGCGCAAGCTCGATATCGATGGTGATGCGCAAGCCGATCTCGCCGGTCACGGCGGGGAGCACCGTGCCGTATTCGTCTACCAGATGGATTCTTACCATTACTGGGAGCGTTTTCTGGGCCGCAACGATTTTACTTTCGGCCAGTTCGGAGAAAACTTCACCGTCGACGGACTTCCTGATAATGAGGTGTGCATCGGCGATCGATACCGCATCGGTAGTGCTGAATTTGAAGTATCGCAGCCACGCGTGACGTGCTACCGCATCGGTATTCGCATGAATGAACCTCGCATGCCAGCCCTGCTCGTAGAACATCACAGACCAGGATTCTACTTTCGCGTATTGCAGGAAGGAGAAGTTGGTGCAGGCGACGACATTGTAAAAATTACTGACGGGCATTGGACAGGGAACATCGAGCGAATGAGTGTGGCCGATGTTGACGCCCTCCTGTATTTGCCAGGACATTCCAGCGAGCAACTGCAACGCGCGCTGCGGATTCCTGCGCTTAGCAAGGGTTGGCAGAGTTCGTTCCAGGTAATGCTCCAACAAGACTTGAGCTCCAAAACTACGATGGGAAATCCCGGGCTCGCAAATGAGGAACAACCACCAGCATGGCCCGGATTTCGGCAGATGCGAGTCGCGAATATTAATAAGGAAAGCGATAGCGTAACTTCCTTCATTCTGAAGCCAATCGATGGGCAACCGCTTCCGGTCTGCCAGGCGGGTCAATTTGTTGTCTTGCGACTGCTCGTCGATCCGGGCAAACCGCCGGCTCTTCGCAGCTATTCGTTGTCTGATCTGCCCAGAGCCGATCATTTCCGCATCAGCGTCAAAAACGAATTGAATGGGATTGGAAGTTCATTTCTGTGCAACCGCGCGCGAGAAGGCGATGTTTTGGATGTGAGTGCGCCGCGGGGAAGCTTTACTCTGCGTCCCAGCCAGAGTCCTGTGGTTCTGCTGAGCGCTGGAGTGGGCGCAACGCCCGTGATGTCGATGCTGCACTCGCTGGCCGCTGAAAAATCGCAACGAGAGATCTGGTGGATCTATGGAGCGCGCAATCGCGTCGAGCATCCATTTGCGGAAGAATCGCGTTCATTACTGAAGCAGCTCTCCCGGGGACGAGGATACGTCGTGTACAGCAGACCCGCTGCAAACGACCAGGTCGGGGCAGACTTCGATGCTTCCGGACACATTGACACAGCTTTGCTGGAGAAAATTGGCGTGCCAGAGAATAGTGACTTCTATCTGTGTGGCCCATCTTCATTCTTGCAGAGCATGCGCGATGGGCTGCGAAACTGGGGTGTGCTCGCCGGGAATGTGCATACGGAAATCTTCGGCGCGCTTGAGAGCATCACCCCTGGTATGGCGCAGGTTGTCCACACTCCTCACCTGCCACAGGGGCCGCCCGGAGCTGGCCCCGCAGTCTCTTTCGCGCGTAGCGGGATTACCGCCGCTTGGGATCCGAAATTCGGAAGTTTGCTTGAACTGGCGGAAGCGTGCGACGTTCCGGTCCGATGGTCGTGCCGGATTGGAGTCTGTCATACCTGCACGACTGGTCTGATTGACGGATCGATTATTTATAATCCTGAGCCGCTGGAGAGGCCCGCTCCCGGGAACGTGCTCGTATGCTGTTCCCAGCCAAACGTGGGTGTCACTCTGGATCTTTGAGAGAAGATCTTTAAGAGAAAAGTTTTGAGAGAAACGGGAGGAGTTCAATCATGCGTTCTGATATTGTTCCCGGAGGCATTTTCCCCGATTACGAACTGCCCGATCACACGGGCACACTGCGTAAGCTCAGCGACCTACAGGGCGACGATCCGTTAATCCTCACGCTTGCGCGCGGCCACTATTGCCCAAAGGAGCACCAGCAGCATTTGGAACTCGCCGCGTTCTACCCGAAGATCGCGGTCGCGTACACTCAGATCGCCACTATCGCCACCGACGATCATCACACGCTCCAGGAGTTTCGAGCCTCGGTCGGAGCCCAGTGGACCTTCCTTTCGGACCCCGACCGAACGGTGCAGAAGGATCTCGACATTCAGGAGTACACCGACCCCGAGAATAATCCGATGATCCCGCATACGCTCGTGCTCAAGCCGGGCCGCGTGATCTACAGCATCTATAACGGCTACTGGTTCTGGGGGCGTCCGTCGGTCGTCGATCTTTGGCACGACCTGCGCGCCGTGACGAGCGAAATCCGCCCAGACTGGGATCTGGGCAAAGCCGGACTCCGCGAGGCATGGAATGCGGGTGACTTCTCGCATTTCCACGGGTGGAACAAGCAGGCCAGTATTGAGGATGCCTCGATTGTAAGTCTGCGTCGTAGGCTGAGTCGTAAGCGCCCGCGAAAGAGAGCGCTTAGGTGACGGCATACCTGCCAATCACCAAGAGACGGAATACCTGTCAATCACCCATAGCCACGTTCCATCCTTCTGGCGCCGCGCAACTTCCGAGGTCACGGTACCATTACGGCTGCGCGTCGAGGTGAGGGCCAGATCACCGCAAATGAGCGCTGGTCGCTGTTCTCCGAACTCGAACTTTCGTTTTTCCGGTCCAAACCCCGTAACCTGGAGTTTAGTAAAAAACTCGTGAATGGCCTCTTTGCCACGCAGGAACGTTCCACCGCCAATGTCGACTACCGCGTCTGGCTCGAACAACGCCGTC
>DATHPO010000081.1:0-13237 GCA_035483835.1 Terriglobales bacterium | reverse complement strand
TGGGTCATCTCCATTCGCCGACTGTGTAGAGATCAGCGAGTGCCTTTCTTCTTCAAGCAATGGGGCGGAGTGAGAAAAAAGCAAAACGGCAGATTACTGGACAATCGCACCTACGACGAATATCCGAATCGCGTTAGCAGGCCTATCCCTGAAAGAGCAGAATGCATTGCTTCCGCTGAGGAGTTGAGAAGAATCTCGGACGCCAAGTTGCTTCAGCTGCCCTGATGCGAGTTATTCGTGGAAAAGCCCTGCTGCGGAGCTCTGCCCGACCTGGACAGGCGAGGCGCCCATCCCCACGTGATTGTCGTAGTTAGGCTACAAACACTAAGAGTCCCGAGGTGGTGTTGATCTGATTCGTCTCGGCCAGTAGCTCGCGTTAGACCCTTGCTGACCTGACATAGTTGCTATCCTTGCGGACTGCAATTACCGATCCTTGCTTGGGCTCCGGGCTTACCGCCAACCGGATAAACCAGTTCAACGCCTCGGGACTCTATCCTGCCTTTGACATGGTGTTCTGGTTCGCCTCGACCAGCGCTTTGCTATAGACCCTTGCTTGCCCTCTCTACTTTTCATCTTGCGATGCCGCAGAGTGACTTCGCTTGGGTCCCGGACGCCGCACCAACCGGATAAACTTAGAACGTGTCAAAGAACGATTATGGTTTTACTCTTCCTATTCTGGGAGTCAACGAAAAACGCGAAAGTGTATCTGCTTTGAATGCAGCCGAGTGCAGCCGCTCCACAAGCCAGTGACCGGATTTGGTGCAAGCGGGCGACGCCAGCCCTCGCGGCGATTCGTTTCGAGTTCGCTGTTGACGCGCACAGAGCATCGCAACTTCATGTTGTGGGAAGAACTCATCAGGATTCCAGAATGTGGAAAATCTGGCGGAATCCTTGTGGAGAGCCGAGTCCAGCGATTCCAGAAACTGATCGCAAGAAAAAAGCCGCCAGCAATAAGTCGCTGGCGGCTCGAGTTCGCGATCACAGATCTACTTCTGTTTCTGAGGCGGAATCAACCGCGATGGAGGAATCGGTACACGGCCTTCGTCGTCGTAGTAGAACTTCATTTCGTGATCCGACTTGGCGCCGGGGACAGGCTTCTCGCCTTTCGAGCTGAACCGGGCCTCGCTGGCCGCGGCCAGCAGCGGTTGCTTGGTGGTGTACATGGCTTCATCGAGAAGGCCACCAGAAGGAGCATGTGCGACCGCAAATATGCCGCGCGGGTTTCCGTTTGTATAGCTAACCCCGATGTAGTCCGCGACCATATACCCCGCATCTGAGACTGGCAGCCAGGTCAACTTCATCGGTCCGGCCAGTTTTTTCCCCGCTGTCCAGGTCTTGCCGCCATTGGTAGAGGTGGTGAAGCCCACTTCCAGCTGGCACGCATTACCGCAAGCCGAGACGGGATAATAGTAATAAACGATCGTAAGATGAGCGGTGCTGCCGGACGTCGCAGGGTCCACTCCGATCCCCCCGATAAAGTGGTCCACCGTGCTCTTTGTGGAGTCGATCGGAATGCGGCTCACGGCACTCCATTTCTTACCATCCGTGGAGGTACTCATCACAATGTCGTTCGAGCTGCAACCACTGCGAAAACGGCAATCCCACCAGATCACGTATGCTTTTCCGGATCCATCAATTCCGGCGGAGGGCAGGTCCGCGAAGCTGCGGAAGTTGCCATCTTCCCCATGGTTGTCGACGTTCGAAATGACCACGGTAGAACTCCAGGTCTTGCCACCGTCCGTGGAACGAAAAGCGTCGATGCCGCCGCCTGAGAACGGTACAATGACGGTGCCGTTGGGCTGAACCACGGGCTCGCCGCCGAGTCCGCCGGCATGATCGGCCGAGGGAATGCCAGGGCTCCAAGTCAATCCGCCATCGTGCGACGTGCTCATCAGGACGTCACCGCTGCCGTAGGCTTGATCCCATTCCGTGTAGCAGTTTCCGTAGTACGGACTCGTGGGCGTGTTGTCGCACGTGGTCCAGTTTTTATCGTCCTCGTGAGTTTTATCGATGATGATCGGCTTGCCCCAATGGATACCGTCTGCAGAACGGCTCACGGCGACGTCTCCGATCAGGCCCGAGTTTTCCTGGCCCGCGAGCGGGAGGGTCGAAATCAACCATTGCTTGTGTTTGGCGTCATAAGCGACAGAAGGGTCTGCTGCCCACCCATAGGGTCCGTTCTTGTAGTTGTCCGTCAGCCCGGGCAGGATGCCGTACGTCCACGTCTTACCACCGTCGGTGGAGGTGGACCACCCTACGTCCGCGCTGCCCCATCCGATGGATCCGGGCACGCGGGCGACGTGGAAAGTCCCCACGATCGTATTCTCCCAGGAGAAGAAGTCGGGCTCCACTTCGGTCTTGTGCACACTGTCAGAATTGTGGAGTGTGTCGCTGCTGATTTTTACGAGAGTGAATTGCGCGTGTGCGGGCATTACCATTGCTACGCAAATCGCTGCCACTAGCATTACAGTAGAAAAAGCCAACGCATGTCGATTCATGAGATTTTCCTCGTGGGTTGAGATTCAGCGTTCGCGGAATCGTTGCGAACTCACGGCCGCCGACACCGTGACGACGGCCACATTGGAAATCACGGTTACCTATGCTTCAAAGGTCGTCCTTGCTTCGAAGGCGGGATGGGATACTCTCCATCGTCATCGTAGTACTTCCAAACGTATGTCCCTTCGGCATTGGGCACGGGCTTTTCGCCTTTCGAACTGAATCGAGGTTCGTCCGCCAGAGCTGAGAGAGGAGCCTTGGTTGTGTACATGGCCTCGTTAAGCAGGCCGCCGGAGGGTGCCTTAGCCACTGCAAATACTCCAAACGGATTTCCGTTCGCATATGCGACCGCGAGGTAATCGGCGACCATAAGTCCGTTCTGCGATTGGGGCAGCCAGCTCAACTGCATTGGTCCGGCCAGGTGCTGTCCTTTCGTCCAAGTCTTGCCGCCATCCTGCGAAATCGTAAATCCTACTTCCAGCTGGCACGAGTTATTGCAACTCGCAACCGGATAGTAGTAATAGGTCACGGCGAGGTGCGCGGTGTTGCCCGAAGTGCTCCGGTCAACGCCGATTCCGGGGATGAAATGGTCTACCGTGCTCGTAATCGGATCGATCGGAATGCGGGCAATTTTGGTCCACGTCGTGCCATTGGTGGAGGTGCTCAGGACGAGGTCGTCGGTGCTGCAGCCGCTGCGAAAACTGCAATCCGGCCAGACAATATAGATTTTCCCTTTGCCGTCAATTTGTGCCGAAGGCATACCAAAGCCGTCGCGCAGTCCCCCATCTTCCCCGCGGAAGTTCTGGTTGCCGATGACCGAAGTGCTGGTCCAACTCTTGCCACCGTTGGTCGAACGGAAAGCGATCATGGTGCCTAATGTGGAGATCGGCACCACGACTGTGCCATTCGGCAGCACCAGGGGCTGTCCGCCAATGCCGCTTGCCTGATCCCCCGTATTCTTCGCCGCTCCCCAAGTCAATCCGCCATCGCTGGAGGTGCTCATGAAGATGAGATCGCCTAGCGCGGGTTCGTCCCATTCGGTGTAGCAATTGCCATAGTGGGGACTGGTTGCTGTGTTGTCGCAGACAATCCAATTCTTGTCGTCCGAGCCGCTCTGATCCACAATGACCGGCTTGCCCCAGTGGATTCCATCCGTCGAGCGGCTGGTGGCCACGGCTTCTCCTTGATTGTCGATGAGGGGAAGAGTTGAGATCAGCCACACGCCGTGTCTTGCATCGTAGGCAACAGCAGCATCGCTCGCCGCCGTGAAACTCCCGCCCTTGTAGTTATCCGTCAGGCCGGGGAGATAGCCGCTGGTCCAGGTTTTGCCTGCGTCTGTGGAAGTAGCAAACCCAACATCGGCGCCACCACCGCCGGAAATGCGTGCGACTTGGAAACCGCTCACGATAGTAGAGCCCCACGCGAACGTATCCGGTTCAACCTCGGTGTGATGTTGCGCGTCAGAGTCGTGGAACGTATCCGTGCTGAGCTTTACGAGATTAATTTGCGCATGTGCGGGAATGAGCGTCGCCACTGCTATTGAAAACGCCAACATAGATGTAAAGACAGGAGACATAGTCCTTCCACTCTTAGGCCTGGGGAACGTTCGTTTCATTCGGATTATCCTTGTACGCTGGAGTTTTACCCGCAAAGACCGCCGCGGTTTGAATGGGAGCGCATTCGAGGACGCAACGAGACGCGGTACTAGTGACGCCCGGCGAAGATACACCGCTCCTCTCGCGCTGTCAATGTGAAGCTTATTTCACATTGACGGCATGAACGGTGCGTACCTTGCCAGTGCGAGCATCAACACAACGCCGCCGGCATGTTGTGCCGGCGGTGTAAGAGATTCGAGCTATTTCTGCAAACGCTCGCCAGAGGGAGGAGTTGCTCTTTCCTCACCCTGCGTTCTGGGGAACGGCCGGTCCGCATGAACGTTGGGTATGCGTTTTTCGCCGCGTGAACTGAAGCGCGGTTCGTCCGCGGAGGCCTCCAGCGGCTGCCTGGTGGAGTAGGCGGCTTCATTGAATACGCCACTGGAAGGCGCCTTGGCCACCATGAAGACGCCAAATGCTTTGCCGTCCACGTAGGAGGACGAGAGGTAGTCGGCAAGCATCGGTCCATTCTGCGAGGCGGGCAACCAACTTATCTTCATCGGCCCTACCCCCAGATCCTTTCCAGCGGTCCAAGTCCTGCCTCCGTCCGTGGATGTGGTAAAACCGACGTGGATCTCGCAAGTAGAATCGCTGCAGTCAGCCTCCGGATAGTAGTAGTAAGTTGTGGTGAGATGGGAAGTTTTGCCGGAGGTGGCACGATCCACAGCGAGCCCGGGAATAAAGTGGTCTACCGTGCTGTTGAGCTTGTCGATCGGAATGCGAGCTGGGGTGGTCCACTTCGTTCCGTTGGTCGAAGTGCTCATCACCAGATCATTCGTGCTGCAACCTGTGCGGAAGCTGCAATCCGACCAAACCACGTAGAGCTTTCCCGACTTGTCAATGCCGGTCGAGGGAAAAGGCAGTCCGACGCTTCGTAAACTACTGTTCCCTTGAAAGGTATTGACATTGGCAATGGTGAAGCTCGCACCCCAGCTTGTGCCACCGTCGGTCGAAGTAAATGCCTGCATATTAAATCCCAGAAAAGGCACCACCACCTGGCCGTCCGGTTGCACCAGGGGTTCGGCACCGGAGCCGCCAGCTTGGTCCGCGGTCGTCTTGGCCGACCCCCATGTGAGTCCACCGTCGGTGGAAGTGCTCATGAAGATGGTTCCACTGTCCCATTCGGAATAGCAGTTGCCGTAGAACCGGCTCTTGGCGTTGTTGTCGCACGTGATCCAGTTCTTGTCGTCTCCGCCGCTGCTGTCCACCGGAATCGGGTTGCCCCAGTGAATTCCATCCTTGGAGCGGCTGACGGCGACATTCACTCCCGAGTTCCCGATCGGAAGACTGGAAATCAACCATACTCCGTGTTTCGCGTCATAAACCACGGACGCATCGCTTGCCGCCGAGTAGGTCCCGCCTTTGTAGTTCACCGTGAGCCCTGGGAGATAACCGTAGGTCCAGGTTTTGCCACCGTCGGTGGAAGTGCTAAATCCCAAGTCTGCACCACCGCCATCGGCAACCCGAGCGACTTGAAAAGCCGCAACCATGGTTGATTCCCAGGAGTACGTGTCGGGTTCAACTTCGGTTTTGTGTTGGCTGTAAGAGTTATGGAAGCTGTCGGTGCTGATCTTGACCAGGGAGAATTGCGCCTGAAGCGGTGCGGCCATCGCGAGAGAAATGGCAAACACCAGGGCAGCGAAGAAGACAAACCTATTCTTGCGACTGTGGGGCACAACAACGGCGGTTCGATTCATCAGATTGTCCTTACTTGGATTAGGAGTGTAATATTCGCGGCTCGGTCGTGACGCCAAATGGGAAGTACATTTCTCGGCAGCAACGAGACGCAGTAGTGGTTCAGTCGTCGGGCGAACATACATCGAGTACTCGCGGCCTGTCAATGTGCATGATTTTTCATCTAGCGGGCCGCTCGGCCGAGTTAATGAAGAGGGCTCGATCGACACTCTTACCGCCCTTTCACAGCCCGAAAGCCGCTTCAGACGCGGGATGCAAACCCCCTTTATTCTTGACAGGCGAGTGCCCTTAGTGCACATTTATGTGTAACTTGGCGGACCGAGCCCGACTTCCCGACTTCGGTGGGTTGGGAATGACTGTTTGAGTGACGCCAACTCCCGGGAGACCACATGAAACTTGTCGCTGCCATCCTCACACTGCTCATTTCACTCGGTACAACCGTTGCCCACGCCCAGGCTCCGCCAGATCACCACCACGGCCTTCTGAACGTGGTCGTAATCTTTCAGGAAAATCGCTCGCCCGACAATTTGTTTGGCAGCAACCCAAACTTCCTGCCGGGTGTAGACATCGCCACGAGCGGGGTGAATTCGCTGGGTCAGACAATCCCCCTGACAGCCGTACCGCTGGCGAACAACTACGATCTGAGTCACGCCCATGCCGCGTTCGTGGACATGTACGCCAATGGAAACATGACCGGAGCAGACAAGGTTCCGGTGACGTGCCAAAAGGGTGCAAGCGGTTGTCCACCCGCCAATCCGCAATTCAAGTATGTCGACAACTCGACCGGGATCCTGAATCCTTACTTTCAATTAGCGGAACAGTACACCTTCGGCGATCGCATGTTCCAAACCAACCAAGGGCCCAGCTTTCCGGCGCACCAATTCATCATTTCGGGAACTTCCGCACCCAGCCCAGGCAGCGATTTGTTCGCTGCAGAGAATCCATCGGGGGTCACGAATGCGAATGGCAATACCGGGTGTACTGCTCCGGCAGGCGAATTTGTAAGGCTCATTGATCCGAGTGGCAGCGAAGCTCAGAAAGCGTACCCCTGCTACGATCATCAAACCCTGGCCGACCTGCTCGACAACGCGGGAGTCAGTTGGCGGTATTACGCCCCATCGGCAGGTTCCATCTGGACCGCGCCGAATGCCATTCAGCATTTGCGCTTCGGCTCGGATTGGGACAATGACGTTGTTTTGAAGCCGGCGCAGGTCTTGACGGACATCGCCAATGGCCAGCTCGCCAACGTTAGCTGGGTGATTCCAACCGGGCAGGAATCCGATCATCCCTCAGGCAATCAAGGTCTCGGACCGTCCTGGGTTGCATCGATTGTCAACGCCATCGGCCAGAGTCAATATTGGAACAACACCGTGATCATTATCACTTGGGACGATTGGGGAGGATGGTATGACCACGTTCCACCGACCATCATCAACTCGTACGAATACGGTTTTCGCGTGCCGCTGATCGTCGTGTCTCCCTTTGCGAGACAGGGTTATGTCTCTCACGTGACGCATGATTTCGGCAGCATTTTGCATTTCATCGAAGAAGTTTACCGCTTGCCTTCGCTCGGATATGCCGATGCTTTAGCTGACGACCTATCCGATTGTTTTGACTTTCACAGACACAATGCTTTCCATAAGATTCCGGCACCGCACGACGCTAAATTTTTCGTGAACGACAAAAGCAAACCTGAAGACCCAGACAACGATTGACCGAGGCCAATAAGGGTTAACCACCGGTCTTCGGACTTGGCTGCGAAGCGCACGAAGGCATATCAGCCCTGCTAGGATATGCCTCGTGCCTCCGCTGCTCGATGTCCGGCGTCTTACTGTCCAGTTCCGAACCCAGGGCTTGGCTTCGGCACAGTCCCTGCTTGCAGTTCGTGACCTCAGTCTGACCATTGCTGCCGGCGAAGTCCTGGGTCTGGTTGGTGAATCCGGCTCGGGGAAATCCGTTACTTCCCTTGCCCTCATGCGCTTGCTCCCTTCGCAAGCGCGAGTTGCCGGGGAAATCCTGCTTACTAACGGGAACGGGTCAGCTCACGATGTGTTGCGTCTTCCCGACGAAGAAATGCGGAACCTGCGGGGATCGCAGGTGGCCATGATTTTTCAAGAGCCCATGACTGCTCTGAATCCAGTCATGGGGGTCGGCGAACAGATCGCCGAGGCCGTCGCCGTGCACGCACAGATGACCAAGAAGGCGGCCTGGGAGCGTGCGGTTGCGGCGATGGAAGATGTCGCGATTCCGAACCCGGCTCTACGAGCCCGCGATTATCCGTACCAGCTTTCCGGGGGCATGCGGCAGCGCATCATGATTGCGATGGCCATTGTGAATCGACCTGCGTTGCTGATTGCCGATGAACCCACGACGGCTCTGGATGTCACGGTGCAGGCACAGATTCTCAAACTGCTCGCCGACCTGCGGGCCAGGTTCGGCCTGGCCATGCTATTCATCTCGCATGATCTCGCCGTGGTGTCACGAGTTGCCGATCGCATCGCGGTAATGTACGCGGGCAACGTTGTGGAACTGGGATCGAAGCGCGAAATTTTCCATGCAGCGGCGCATCCCTACACGAGGGGACTTCTAAATGCCGTACCCACGCTGAAAACGGATCGCACGCGTGCTCTTCAAACTATCGAAGGGACGGTGCCACCCATGCAGGCGTTTATTCCCGGATGTCCGTTTGAGCCTCGCTGTGACTCTCGCATAGCGGAGTGCGCGCACAGTTTGCCACCGTTGATTGAGGTGTCTCCGGGTCACTGGGCACGCTGCCCGGTGATCAATTCATAAGAAACACCGCGCGTGCTTTGCGCTTGTGGGTCTATAATCGCCATTCTGCCCGGTGAACAGTGCGCGTACTTCTGTTAAGCGACATTCATAGCAATCTCGAAGCTCTGGAGGCATGCCTCGCGGCCGCGCCGCCTTACGACCTGGTGGTCAATCTGGGTGACATTGTTGGCTACGGAGCCAGTCCGAACGAAGTCATTGAGCGCTCGCGCGGATTGGGGAAGGTCTTCGTCCGCGGCAATCACGACAAAGCGGTGTGCGGCCTGATCGACATCAAGGATTTCAATCCCGTGGCCGCCCTGGCTTCGTCATGGACCCACGATCAGCTTAGCTGGGAAAATCTGGAGTGGCTCCGTTCTTTGCCGCAGGGACCAATTGCGGTTGAAGGACTTTCGGATGCCCAATTTGTGCACGGATCGCCCGCCGACGAAGATGAGTACGTAGTGACGGTGGGCGACGCGGTGGAACCGCTCATGGTGGCTCCAACTATGGTTACCTTCTTCGGGCACACCCATTTGCAGGGAAGCTTCATGTTGAATGGCGATCACATCAACTCCATTCATCCCGCCTACAAGACGGTCGGACAAATCGAAAGGTCTGAATTCCCTCTCAAGAACAATCAGCCGTATCTGGTCAATCCCGGTTCCGTGGGACAGCCACGCGATGGCGACTGGCGGGCGGGATTCGCCGTTTACGAGGCTGACGCCCGCATCGTTGCTTTCTACCGTGTGCCCTACAATCTGAAGAAGGCGCAGGATCGTATTCTGGCCGCCGACCTGCCGCCGCGTTTAGCGACCCGGTTGGCCGCCGGAAGATGAACCCGAAGAATGCCCATGGAGGCCGGGCGTCCCCGCCCGGCTGGGCGGATGAGAGCCCGTCCTCCAAGTCAGCCAGCTCATCACTTAGTTCGAGGAACGTTGAAATGAAGAGAAACCGTGGGATGTCGATAAGGCACGTATTTCGGGTAGGTCTGATAGTGGGTTGCCTCGGCGTAGTTGCTGGCGTACGCGCGCAAACCAGCCCCGCCGTCCGAGACTTCAATCAGGTGGCCATTTCGCCGGATGGAAATCGCGTGGCTTGGGTGCAATCCTCAGAGAATGGTTCCGCTATTTACGTTCAGGGCCTCAAGTCTCCCGGTGCCAAGCCAAAACGTATCTCCGCGGGCAGCGATGTTCATGCCGCAAGTGAGGACACCATCGCCTGGTCGCCCGACAGCAAGCACCTCGCTTTTCTTTCCGATGTTGAAGGTGAAGGGCAATCGAATTTTTACGTAGCGAACGTGGAAGGTGGCAGCGCTCGCAAGCTGACCAGCGTTAAGGGCTACCTGGCCGGTCCCGCGTGGTCTCCTGACCAACAAACGCTGGCGTTCTTGTTTACGGAGAATGCGCCCCGGGTAGCTGGTCCCTTAATGCCCATGGTGCCCGAGACCGGAGTCATCGATCAGAAAGTTTACGAACAGCGGCTGACCCTGGTGGATCTTGGCTCGGGTAAAGTACGCCAGCTCTCGCCGCCGGACATGTACGTTTACCAGTACGACTGGTCACCGGATGGCAAGAGTTTCGCTGCGATTGCGGCGCATGGCGCGGGCGATTCCAATTGGTATGTCGCCGAACTCTACACGCTGAACGCAGAAAACGGAGAACTCAAGCCAGTTTACAAACCTTCTTTGCAGATCGCGGTTCCGCGCTGGTCTCCTGATGGCAAGACCATCGCTTTCATTGGCGGGCTCATGAGCGATGAGGGGTCGATCGGTGGCGACATTCTTACCGTGTCAGCAAACGGAGGAGATGCTCACAACGTGACCCCTCAAATTGCCGCTTCGCCTTCGTGGCTCTATTGGGAATCGCCGAGCAAAATTCTGTTTACCGAAAACGTCGATGGTCTGGACGGCGTTTCCAGGGTCGATTTGCCCAGCGGCAAACTTTCGGTAGCCTGGACTGGACCCGAAGTCATTTCTATGGAGGCTGAGGGCGGACCTACGGTTTCTCTCACGGCAGATCGCCAGTCTTCCGCAGTGATTCGGAGTTCATCTACGCACCCGCCGGAAATCTGGGCCGGCCCGATCGGGGAGTGGAAACAAGTCACTGGCATAAATGATGGCATCCGTCCAGCCTGGGGTCCACTGAAAAGCCTCCATTGGTCAAATGGCGATATGAAGATCCAAGGGTGGCTCATGTATCCGACCGACTACGATCCCAACAAGCGCTACCCAATGGTTGTGGTCGTGCACGGCGGCCCGGCCGGGGAGGCGCATGTCGGATGGCCGGAGGCATTCTTCAATACCTACGACCTGTCCACCCACGGATATTTCGTGCTCTTTCCGAATCCTCGCGGCAGCTTCGGGCAAGGAGAAAAGTTTACCGCTGCGAACGTCAAGGATTTTGGCTATGGCGATTTTCAGGATATTTTGAAGGGTGTCGACGAGGTTGTAAAAACGCTGCCGGTCGATAACAACCGCGTCGGCATTACGGGCTGGAGTTACGGCGGCTATATGACCATGTGGGCGGTGACCCAGACCAATCGTTTTCGCGCAGCGGTGGCGGGCGCCGGACTCGCGAACTGGCAAAGCTACTATGGTCAAAACGATATTGATGAATGGATGCCCCCTTATTTCGGCGCGACCGTATACGATGATCCCGCAATCTATGCAAAGAGCGCACCCATTACATTCATAAAAAATGTGAAGACACCCACCCTCGTGCTGGTTGGCCAGTACGATGGAGAATGCCCGATGCCGCAATCCCGTGAGTTCTGGTGGGCGCTGAAAACCTTAGGCGTGGAAACGCAGCTGGTCATCTATCCCGGCGAAGGACACGAGTTCCTCCAAGCCGAGCACCGGCGCGATGTCCTCGATCGCCTGACGGGATGGTTCGACCACTATTTGAAATAAATGGAGGACGGGCGTCCCCCCGTGCGCGCCGAGCAGAGCTCGGCAGAGTCAACAACCGAAGTGTAAACTTTCGCCATGCCCTCATACTCCCAGTCTCGTACTACCAAAGAACTGTTCAGCGCCCACGAAAATCCACCCGCACACCACCTCGTTGCTTTCAGCGACGGTGGGGCGCGAGGCAATCCCGGACCTTCCGGATACGGCGTCGTCATTCAAGATGAGACCGGTCGAAAAGTTGCCGCGCTCAGCGAATATCTCGGCCATCAAACCAATAATTTTGCGGAGTATCAGGGCTTGATTGCCGCGCTCGAGTACGCGGTAGCCAACGGCCACAAGGCGCTCAAAGTGATCAGCGACTCAGAGTTGTTGGTACGGCAAATCAAAGGCATCTACAAAGTGAAGAATGCCGCTCTGCAAGACCTCCACGGACGCGCCAAGGAATTGATCGCAAAACTCGCCTGGTTTTCCATCGGGCACGTTCTTCGCGGACACAACGAAGAAGCCGACGGCCTGGCCAACGCCGCTATGGACAAAGGCATGGGACGTGGTGCGCGGGCGCCCTTACCCGCGTCGTCGGGAGGCATTCCAGGAGCCCGACAAGAGTTCGACGGAATCGTCCGCGAAGGAAAGATCGAGTTACTTGATGGCAATCTCCCGGAAGGGACCTCAGTTCAAGTACGAGTGAAGAAGTAAGCATCACAATCCCGATTTGGAAGACGGGCGTCCTCCATCAAGAAAGATCTATTCGTCGACTACTGGGTTTCTCAAACTCCCCACGCCTTCGACGCTGACTTCAATCACATCTCCGGCGACCACCGGTCCAACGCCACTTGGAGTGCCGGTCGCGATCAAATCACCGGGAACAAGCGTCATCGCCTGCGTAATATATCGCATGACGACACCGAGTGAAAAAATGAAATCCCGGGTATTGCCCTGCTGTTGGACCGCTCCGTTCACTCGCGTCTCAACCCCAACGCCGGTCCACGGATTAATCTCCTCCGTCACCACCGGGCCGACCGGGCAAAAGGTGTCGAAGCCCTTGGCGCGAGTCCATTGACCGTCTTTGTTTTGCAAATCGCGCGCAGTCACGTCGTTGAGGCAGGTGTAGCCGAGAATGTAGGGACGCGCGTCCTCGTCCGGGCCCAGCTTGTAGCATTTCCTCCCGATCACAACTGCGAGTTCCCCTTCGAAGTCGACACGCTGCGAAAGCTTTGGCCGACGGATTTCGCCGCCGGGCGCAAGCAAGGACGACGGAGGTTTGAAGAAGAGCAACGGCTCACTCGGCACTTCATTGCCCAACTCGGCAGCGTGCTCGCGATAGTTCCGGCCCACACACACGATCTTCGACGGGCGAACCGGAGCGAGCAACTTCGCCTCGGCCAAAGAAAGCGGGTCCATGCGTTTGGAGGGCAGATCCTCGATGTCGCCGTCGGCTTCCTCCGGCCGCTTCAGCAGCAGTCTTGTGATCTGTTCCACGCCGGCGACGGCCTCAACCAAGCCGTAATGAGATTGTCCGTTAAGTTCGAATCGACAATATTTCATAAGAAATCCCAGTCTTTAGCACTTGGCATTTAGCACTTGGCTAAGTCGTAGGACCAAATGCTAAGTGCCAATTGCTAACTGCTGCCTTATGGTACAGCCTCGCTCGCCTCCTGCGACCGCGCACTTTCGTTCCCACGTACGTCGACCGCTGAAACGGAATAGAAGTAAG